>NZ_CP180519.1:600000-900000 GCF_047777875.1 Tateyamaria rhodophyticola
CTCTGGATTGCCCTCGGGCTCTTGCTGGGCATGTTCGGTGCGATGTTTGCGGGCCGTGTAATCGGGCGCAGGCATCCCGCGCGGGACGAAACCGAAACTGGTCAGGTCACGGCGACGCAAGCCTCCATCCTCGGCATACTTGGCCTGTTGCTTGGTTTTACGTTCAGTGTCGCACTGGGCCGGCACGACGCCCGCTCTGCCGCCGTCGTGTCAGAGGCGAATGCCATCGGCACCGCGTGGCTGCGCACTGACCTGCTGAATGATCCCGATACTGCAAAGGACCTGATGCGGGCCTATGCGACGGAGCGGTTGCGCGCGTCGACGATCCCCGCATCGCTGAGCGAAGAACGCGACGCGAGCCTTGCACAGGCCGAGCAGACCTTTGCCGCGCTCTGGTCCGAGGCCGCGCGCATTGTGCGGGAGGCACCCAACCCGGCCACCACAGCCTTTGCAAACGCACTCAACGATGTAATCGACGAATTGGCTGCGCGCGACGCCGCAATCGACCGCCATGTGCCCGAAGTTGTGCTGATCATGCTGTATCTGACGTTCCTTCTTTCGGGCGGTTTGCTCGGCTACGGATCGGGGGTCAGCCGCACGCGGATCACGGCCACCGCGCTGGTCATGCCCGTGCTGATCGTTTCGCTCGTCTTCGTGATCATCGACCTCGACCGCCCGCGCCGCGGCCTCATCATCGTGGATCAGGGCCCCTTGATCGCTACGGTCGCAGCCATGGAACAACGGGTGGTGCAGTAGCATGGCGCTTTACCTGCGGATGCCCGGCGGCTAGCCTGTTCAGGGCAACTCAGAAGGACAGGACACCATGCTCTCGCTCCAGTTTCTGCTCACAGCTTTTGTCGTTGTGATCGCGCCGGGGACGGGCGTGATCTACACCCTTGCGCTTGGCCTGGGTCAGGGGCGGCGGGCGTCGTGGTGGGCGGCTCTGGGCTGCACCTTCGGGATTGTGCCGCACCTTCTGGCGGCGACACTCGGGCTGGCGGCGATCCTGCACACCTCTGCGCTGCTCTTTAACGTGGTGAAGTTTGCGGGCGTCGCCTACCTGCTGTACCTCGCGTGGGGGGCGCTCAAGTCCGATGGCGCACTGGCGATCAAGGCGGAAAGCACCACGCAATCCGGATGGCGCATCGCCCGGCGCGGTGCGTTGATCAACATCCTGAACCCGAAACTGTCGATCTTCTTTCTCGCACTCCTGCCCCCATTCCTCAGCGGCAATCCCGCCACCGCAACGCTTGAGATGGCCGCCATGGGTCTGGTGTTCATGTTGATGACGCTGGCGGTGTTCCTGCTTTACGGCTCCTTTGCGGCCCTAGCACGGCGCTGGATCCTTGGGTCGGAACGGGTCATGCGCTGGCTCTCGCGCAGCTTTGCCGCAATCTTTGCGCTGCTCGCCGGGCGTCTCGCGCTGGAGCGTGCATGACCGACTGGATCATGTTCGAGGCGCGGATCGAGCCGATGGAATGGGGCAAGAACACCTATACCGTTGTGCGCCTGCCCGACGATGTCACGGACGCCCTGCCCGCGGGCACGAGCCGGATCGAGGGGGAGTTCGGGGACGTTCCCATCAACCTCGCCCTGACCAAGGCCCCGGTAATTGACGGTACGTTCGTCTATACCGGCAAGACGTTTTTGCGCGACAGCGGTCTGGCACCCGGTGAGGTGTTTGACGCCCGTATCCGCCCCGCCGACCCGGACGATGTGGCGCACGCCCTGTGCGCCGCCGGACGCACGGCGGATTGGGGGGCGTTGACCCCCGGCAAACAGCGCGGGCTTTTGCACCTTGTCAACACGGCCAAAAGGGCCGAAACCCGCGTCAAACGTATCGCAAAGCTGATATCCGAGCTATGACACAGATCCCCCGCGCGCCGCTGCTCTTGGGCCTTGCCGGTCTGATCCCCTTTGTCTGGGGAGCGTTGACGGTGTTCGTGGAACCCCTCGCCGCCTTTGGTGCGCAAAATTTCGGCCCGCGTTTTGTGGGCCCTTACGTGCAGCTCTTCTACGGCTCCGTCATCCTCAGCTTCATGTCCGGCGTGCTCTGGGGCTTTGCGACCAAGACCGAGGGCGCGCAGGCGGCGACGGGCTATGCGCTGGCCGTGTTGCCCGCATTGTGGGCGTTTTTCATGACCGGCGGTGGGCCGGTGAGTGCGGCGACCAACCTGATCTTTGGCTTTCTGGGGCTCCTGATGCTGGATTTTGCGTTTTACCGCTGGGGTCTGACACCGCCATGGTGGATGTCCTTGCGTATCCTTCTGACGGCCATCGTGGTGGCCTGCCTTGGCGCAACGGTGATCTGAGATGAGCGACCCTGAAACCCTGGCCGTCTATGCCGCCCGCGCGGCAGAATATGACGCGCTCGTGGGCGCGGACGGCCCGTCGGACGATATGAAGCGGTTCATGGCGGGCGTGACGCCCGGCGGGCGCGTGCTCGACATCGGATGCGGGCCGGGCGCCGCAGCGGGGTACATGGCCGCCGCCGGGTTTGTGGCCGAGGCCTGGGACCCCGTGCCGGAGATGCTGGCCATGGCCGCCGCACGACCCGGCGTGACCGCGCGTGCCGCTGGATATGACGATCTGACGGCAGAAGCGGCTTATGATGGCATCTGGGCCAATTTCTCGATGCTGCACACACCACTGGCCGAGTGGCCCACATATTTTGCCGCCGTGCACCGGGCGCTGACACCCGGCGGGCTGTTCCATTTCGGCACGAAACTGGGCACGGGCGAACACCGTGACAGCATCGGGCGGCTTTACTCGTATATGGAGGCGGAGGCGTTGAAAGCGCTGCTGGCCGACACCGGGTTCACGCTCGCCTTTGAGCGGACGGGCGAGGAGGCCGGGCTGTCCGGTGAAATCGCGCGTTACATTATCCTGCAGGCCCATGCCTGAGCTGGTCGCCTATACCGACGGGGCGTGCTCCGGCAATCCCGGCCCCGGCGGCTGGGGCGTGTTGTTGCAGGCCAAGGACGGGGCGCGGGTCGTCAAGGAACGTGAGCTGAAGGGTGGCATGGCCGCCACCACCAACAACCAGATGGAGTTGATGGCTGCGATCACAGCACTCGAGACGCTGGAGCGCGCCTCGACCATCACCATCGTGACCGACAGCAATTACGTCAAAAACGGGATCACCTCGTGGATCCATGGATGGAAACGCAACGGCTGGAAAAACGCGGCGAAAAAGCCCGTGGCCAATGCGGAGCTTTGGCAGCGGCTGGATACGGCGCAGGCGCGCCATGATGTGACGTGGAAATGGGTCAAGGGCCACGCGGGCCACGAAGAGAACGAGCGCGCCGATGCGCTGGCCCGCGCGGGCATGGCGCCGTTCAAGCCGAAATGAGGCAGGTCGCCTGCCCCGTGGCGCTGCACCCCGATGGCGCGGTGCGCCGCATCCCTGTGTTCGAACATCCGCAAGCGGGCCTGCAACTGGTCAAGGGCGGGGTAGAGCCGGAGGAGCGGCCGGAGCGCGCCGCCGCGCGCGAGTTATTCGAGGAGGCGGGGTTGGAAACCCGCGCCGCCCTGTTGCTGGGTCAGTCGGACGACATCGTGACGGGGGAGCGTTGGCATTTCGCGCTGTGCAGGATCGTGCCGCCCGTGCGCGACCGCTGGCAACACCTGTGCGCCGACGACGGAGGTCACCTGCTGCGATTCTCATGGGTGGCACTGGATGCGCCGGCACCAGAGGCGTTTGCCCTGAAATATACACGGGCCTTTGACTGGATCCGCACCGCTTTGTGAGGCGAAAACCGCCTTTTCACCTGCAAATCGCCGCCGAACCACCGCCTGCTCACGCAGATTGTTACAAGTTCAACGCCACCCATCCGTCTGAAATCATGCGTTTTTACCAGCCGGGGTCAGGGATACCTGACCCCACTGGCCTGCATCAGGTTGAGTGTTTGTGACCGGTTGGTCCCTTATTGTTACAGCCCCCATGCGCTACCTTACTCCCAAGACACGAAGCCGCGGACAGCCCGCCGCGCCCCTTAAAAAGGAGAAACCAAAATGACACTGAAACTGTCCAAATCCGCCCTGCTCATCGCCGCCATGGCAACCGCCGTCAGCCTGACCGCCTTCACCCCCGCCAGCGCCAAGGCCTACTGGGCCAGCGCCGAAGCAGAGACCGCGGAGGTCGTGCACGCGAACTTCAAGGTGAAGGTGAAGAAACACCACAAGTTCAAGCACAAGGGCTACAAGCATCACAGCTACAAGCACCACGGGTTCAAGAAGAAGAAACACGTGTCCAAGAAGCATCTGACCAAGAAGCTGATCCTGAAAAAACTGTTCTGAACCACCACTCACGTTGACCAGGAACAGTTCCAGCGGCCCGGAGGTGTCCCCTTCTCCGGGTCGCGCCTATTTCCGCCAGTGCGTGGGAATGATGATCAGAGCGCCGATGGAAGCGAGGATGGCGTTGAGGCCCGCACTGCGAAAACCGATGCCGAACATGAGCGTGACGAAGTAGAACACAAACGCTCCGCCCACGCAGATGATGATCGATTGCAAGATCCCGTTATGGGTAAAGCGTGATCGTTCAGAGACATAGCCGACGATGCCCGCGATCACGACGGTGCCGATGAGGGTGGGAAACATCCGCTATTCTCCAAGCTTGGTGCCGCGTGGCACGGGATTGCCGCGCAGGAACTCTGCCGCGTCCTGCGCGCCTTTGCCAGCCTTTTGCACGCGGGTCAGACGGACAGCGTCCGCGCCGCAGGCCACCGTGAGCGCATCGTCCAGCGTCGTGCCGGGTGCGCCGCTGCCTTGGGACAATTGTGAGCCGAGCACCTTGATCCGCGTACCTGCGAGGTCGAACCACGCGCCGGGAAAGGGCGACAGGCCACGGATCTGTTGATCTACCTCTGCGCCGGGGCGGGTCCAGTCAATCGCCGCCTCCGCCTTATCGATCTTGTGGGCGTAGGTCACGCCGTCCTCGGGCTGCTGCTCTGGCGCGAGGTCCGGCAGCTCCGCAAGCGCTTGGGTGATCAGCCGTCCGCCCATGTCGGCCAGCCGGTCGTGCAACTGCGCCGTTGTCTCCGCCTGCCCGATGGGCGTGGCGTCGCGCAAGAGGACGGGGCCGGTGTCCAGCCCCGCCTCCATCTGCATGATGCACACGCCCGTTTCCGCGTCCCCCGCCATGATCGCGCGGTGGATCGGTGCCGCACCGCGCCAGCGCGGCAAAAGGCTCGCATGGATGTTCAGGCACCCATGGGTCGGCGCATCGAGGACAGGTTGCGGCAGGATCAGACCATAGGCCACGACGACGGCAATGTCGGCGTTGAGCGCGGCGAACTCGGTTTGCGCTTCCGGTGATTTCAGCGAAACAGGATGGCGCACGGTCAGGCCGAGCGCCTCCGCCGCGCTGTGCACAGCCGTTGGCCGGTCCTTTTTCCCGCGCCCGGCGGGGCGCGGCGGTTGGGTATAGACGCAGGCAATCTCGTGCCCAGCACCGTGCAGCGCGTGCAGCGCAGGCACCGAGAAATCAGGTGTGCCCATGAAAATCAGCCGCATCACTCAGCCCCGCTGCTTGGCCGCTTTGCGCAGCAGCATGTCGCGTTTCACCCGCCCCAGCGCGTCAAAATACATCCGCCCCGCGAGGTGGTCGATCTGGTGCAGGATCGACCGCGCCTCAAGGTCCTGAAAATCGCGGCGGTCCACCATGCCCTGATCGTTCAGGAACCGGATGGTCGCGTGTTTGGGCCGTTTGACCTTGGCCGACACGCCCGGCAGGCAGGGGCTCGCCTCATCGCTTGCATGCAGCTCCTCCGAGGCGCTCAGCACCGATGGGTTGGCAAAGAGGATACGCCGCGAGCGGTCCGGCGTCACATCCACCACGGCCAGTTGCAGCACCACCCCGATCTGCGGCGCGGCAAGGCCCACGCCCTGCCCCGGCATCGCGTCCATCGTGTCCACCATATCGGCCCAGATCGCGCGGATATCATCCGTGATCGCGTCCACGGGTGCTGCCGCTGTGCGCAGCCGCTTGTCGGGCCATTGCAGGATCGGGCAGACTGCCATCAGGCTTTTTCCCGCGCCTTTTCCTTCTTCATCTTCAACGCCTTGCGGGTGATCAGCTGGCGCTTCATCGGCCCGAGATAGTCGATGAACAGCTTGCCATCGAGGTGGTCAATCTCGTGCTGGACACAGGTGGCCCAGAGGCCGTCCATTTCCTGTTCCTGTTCGTTGCCGTCCATGTCGATCCAGCGAACCTGCACCAGCTTGGGGCGCGTGACATCGGCGAATTGTTCGGGGATCGACAGACACCCCTCTTCATAGGTGTTCTGCTCGTCCGAGGACGCCACCACTTCGGGGTTGAACATCGCCATGGGCCGTGGCGCCTCGCCCTCTTCCTTGACGCAGTCGAGCACGATCAGGCGGCTCAGCACGCCCACCTGCGGTGCCGCCAGCCCGATGCCCGGCGCGTCATACATCGTCGCCAGCATGTCATCGGCCAATGTGCGCAGCTCATCCGTGAGGTCGGTCACAGGGGCGGACACCTTTTTCAGGCGTGGATCGGGGTGCATCAGGATCGGGCGTTTCATGGCCATGGATGTAGGACAAGTGCGATGGGGGCGCAATGTGCTCTTGCGCTCGGGGGACGTCACGCTAGCCTGCGGGCAACCTTGAACCCCGGAGACACCCCCATGAGCTTTGACGACATCATCGACCGCCGCGGCAGCCACTGCGTGAAATGGGACATGATGGAGGCGATCTATGGCGTGCCGCAGGACAAGGGCCTGGCCATGTGGGTGGCGGACATGGATTTCCGGCCGCCGCAATGCGTGCTCGATGCGGTGACCGCGCAGGTGGATCACGGGATCATCGGCTATTTCGGGGACGACAGTAAATACAAGGCCGCGATCCAGTGGTGGATGGCCGAGCGCCACGGCTGGCAGGTCGAGGCGGACCATATCTTTACCACCCACGGGCTGGTCAACGGCACGGCGATGTGTGTTGAGACGTTCACGCAGCCGGGCGACGGTGTGGTCCTGTTCACGCCGGTCTATCACGCCTTTGCCAAGGTGATTAACGCCGCGCACCGGCGCGTCGTGGAATGCGAGATGGTGCAGGCCGATGGCCGCTACGAGATGGATTTCGACGCCTATGACGCACAGATGGACGGGTCGGAGCGGATGGTCATCCTGTGTTCACCCCACAACCCCGGTGGCCGCGTCTGGAGCCGCGGTGAGTTGGCCGCCGTCGCGGCCTTTGCCAAGCGGCACAACCTGATCCTCGTGTCGGACGAGATCCACCATGACCTCGTGATGCCCGGCCACACCCACATCCCCATGACGCATATCGAGGGGATCGAAGACCGGCTGATCATGATGACGGCCACGACCAAGACGTTCAACATCGCAGGCTCCCACAGCGGCAATGTGATCATCGCGGACCCCGACCTGCGCGCGCAGTTTGGGCAACGGATGGCGGCGCTTGGCCTGTCGCCCAACTCGTTCGGGCTGTTCATGGCCACCGCCGCCTATTCGCCCGAGGGGGCGGCGTGGGTCGATGATCTGGTGCAGTATCTGGACGGCAACCGGCGTCTGTTTGACGATGCGGTGAACGCCATCCCCGGGCTGCAATCCATGGCGCTCGAATCGACCTATCTGTCCTGGGTGGATTTTGCGGGCACCGGCATGCAGCGCGCCGAATTTACCCGACGCGTGGAGCAGGACGCCTGCATCGCGGTCAACCACGGGCCGACCTTTGGCACCGGCGGGGACAGCTGGCTGCGCTTCAACATCGCCACGCCGCGCGCGCGGGTGCAGGAGGCGGTCGAGCGGTTGGCCGCGGCCTTCAAGGATTTGCAATAGGAGACGGCGATGTTCACCATCGAGCACGAGTTTGACAGCACGGTCATCACCCTCGTCGATGATGGCGCCGCGCCCTTGCAGGAGGACGTGATCGTCAACAGCTTTGCCGAATGCGTGACGGTGGAACAGTTCGATGCGCGCCGCGATACGGTCGTACGCATCACCCTGTCGCAGGAACAGGTGCGCGATCTGGCGGCCGCGCTGGACCTGCCCGAAGGCGTATATCAACTGCGCAAGGATTAGGGTCAGGACCCATTAATTCTGCGGCACTGGTTTGACAGATTTTCAGTCTGGCCCTCGCCCGGCAATGCATCGCATCGCGATGCATGAAAGGGGAGAAGCAGAGATGCAGGAATTCCCTCTCGCGCATTGCTGCGCAATACGCTGCCGGTCAGTGGTGGTGCTATTTCAAATCTCTGCGCCGCACCGTCTCGGGCTCTTTTCCGTTGGAAAGGACCCTGCCGGGCAGCGGACAGGCTGAAAATCCGTCAAATCCGTCACGCCGACGGCGTGCCGATGCTCAACGGCGCTCCTGCGGAGCGACGGACGCCAAATCCACTGCATCTCAGTGGTTTGGGACGCGCAGCGAAGTGTGGTTCATTTTGCAAGCGGCACGAGCCGCTGAGATGCAGTGGATTTGGCGCCAGTCCTGCAGGGTTAGTGGGTCCTGACCCTAGGCCCGTCGGCGCAGGGCCGCCCAGACGCGCAATCTGGCCACCGCCAGCACAAGGGCCGCCACCAACAGGCCCGACAGCACGTATTTCGACACCGTCTCCATCGTGCCTTCGATCAGCAGGACATGTACGACCGTGCCGACCACGACCACCACCGCCAGCCCCGTATGCGCCAGCCGCCAGGCCCGCAGGCCGATCCGCTTGCGCATGAGGGCGAGCGCCGCACTGATCAACACCGCCCACATCGCCGCAACACCCCATGGCGCAAACGGCGTGGGCGAGGCAAAGAATAGCGCGTCGATCACATCCGGCGGGCTGGTCAGCCAGAGTGCCGCCACATGCACAACCACCGCCAGCAGCACCAGCGCCCCGGTCCAGCGGTGCACCTGCCGCGCCCTTGCCAGCGCCACACCGGGCGCAAACCCCGCCGCCAGCACCGGTTGCACGAGCATCAGCGCCATGCCGAAAATGCCCGCGAACCCGGCAGCGATATAGACCAGATCACGCCATGCCAGCTGCGGGCTAAACGCCGCCGCAATGACCGGCACGCCCATCGCCAGCGCAAGACCAAGCCAGAAAAGCGCCCTGCCCGGCATCAGGTTCAGGCCGGCACCAACACGAAATCCACATGCAGCGTGGTGTCACTGGAGCTCGCCATCACGGGGCGTAGGAACACCGTTTCGAACGCGTCATCGTCATAAGCCAGATGCCCGTGCGCCTGCCCGAACGCGGGCACGATCTGCGGCATGTCCATCCGGAACGCGCCGTTTGCATCCGTCAGCGTTGCCCCGTGGCTTTGGGGATCGCGCTCATGACCTTCGGTCGTATGCGCCCAGATCTGGATCCGCTGCCCCGGCAAGGGCGCGCCATCTCCGGCCCGCCGCACCGTGCCCGTCATCAGGAACCCGCCGCCCCCGATCCGCTCGACGATCGGCGCGCCGGGGCGGTAGTTGTTGGCACCCCCGCGCATCGTCGGCGTCGGCGCGAGGCCCTGCGCCCGCGCAGGCACAATCAACCCGGCCCCCGCAGTGGTCACAGCCGCCCCTCCGGTCACGAGCATCGAACGGCGGGTCATCTTGGCACGGGTCATGGCGCAGGCTCCTCATCTGTCATCATCGAAATTGTCCCTTACGAAGTAGGCGGCAGGACCACGGGGCAAAACGACAGTCACGGCTTCGTGATGCTGCGGCGCGGCGGATTTCTGCCGCAAAAAGGTCTGGCGTTCTGACCCATCTTTGCTAGCTTTCCGCCAAAGGGAGACCCGCAATGGCCGTCGGCACAGACATCCGCACCTACTACAATGGCACCTGGCACAATGAGGACGTGGCGATCATGCGCGCGGCGGACCATGGCAGCTGGCTGGGTTCAACCGTGTTCGATGGCGCGCGGTGGTTTGACGGTCGCGCGCCTGATCTTGAGGCGCATTGCGCCCGCGTGAACCGCTCGGCCGCAGCACTAATGATCACCCCGACCGTCAGCACCGAAGACATGGTGGCGCTGGTACACGAGGGGCTGGCGCTTTATGGCGCGGGCGCCACGGTCTACATCCGACCGATGTACTGGGCGATCCACGGGGACGCGACCGGCATTGTGCCACTGGCCGAAGAAACCGGGTTTGCCATCTGCCTTGAGGCGATCCCGATGGCCCCCGCAACGGCCTCCACGACACTGGGCCGCACGCAGTTCCGCCGCCCCGTGCTCGAAGACAACGTGGTTAATGCCAAGGCCGGGTGCCTCTATCCCAACAACGCCCGCATGCTGACCGAAGTGCGCAGCCGCGGCTTTGGCAATGCGCTGGTGACGGACGCCATGGGCAATGTTGCCGAAAGTGCGACCGCGAACGTGTTCATGGTCCGCGACGGCACCGTGTTCACGCCGATCCCCAATGGCACCTTCCTCGCCGGGATCACCCGCGCGCGGCACATCACCAACATGCGCGCCGACGGCATGGAGGTGATCGAAACCGTGCTGGGCTTTGACGATTTCGAGGCCGCGGACGAGGTGTTCCTGTCCGGCAACATGATGAAAGTCACCCCCGTCACCGGGTTCGAGGACACGTCGTACCAGATCGGGCCTGTCACCCGCCGTGTCCGTGAGATGTATTGGGACTGGGCCGCAAGCCTCTGATCCCCGTCTCTGTTCCAAAAAATCCCCCCCGGAGGGCCGATCCGCCACCTGCACCCCCCGGCACACTTTCCAATTGCCACCGTCCCGTCCCGCCGTCATGATCAGGGGAACGACCAGGGGGATGGACACATGCGCAAGTTTCTTGTGGTGCTGGATGACAGTCGCGAGTGTCTGAATGCCATGCGCTTTGCGGCCATGCGCGCGGCCAATACAGGCGGCGGCGTGGCGATCCTGTCGATCATCCCGCCGGACGAATTCAATCACTGGATCGGCGTCGGCAACGTCATGCGCGAAGAGGCGCGCGAACGCATCCACGCGCATTTCGAAGTGTTCGCCAAATGGATGCGCGACAAACAGGGGATCGACCCCGAACTGATGATCCGCGAAGGCCAGCCGGTGGACGAGATCATGGCGCAGGTGAACGAGGATCCGGAAATCGGTGTGCTCGTGCTGGGCGCGGGCACCGACAACAAGGGACCGGGCCCCCTCGTGACACAGATGAGCCGCAACGCAGGCAACCTGCCGATCCCCGTCACGATCGTGCCAGGCGATCTGAGCAAGGAAAAGCTCGAGGCCATCACCTGAGCCGTCGGCCCATCTGAATTTAGAACGGTTCCAAATCTTGACACGCGCGGGCCGGGCCCGCATATCAGAACAAGCCCTCAGGAGACGCGCCGATGTTCATTCAGACGGAATCCACACCGAACCCCGCCACCCTCAAGTTCCTGCCCGGTCAGACCGTTCTGGAAACCGGCACCGCGGATTTCCCCACATCCGACACGGCAGGCCCGTCGCCGCTGGCCCAGCGCCTCTTTGACGTGGACGGCGTGACAGGCGTGTTCTTCGGCACCGACTTTGTCACCGTGACCAAGGCGGACAGCGTCGATTGGGACCACATCAAGCCCGCCCTGCTGGGTGCCATCATGGAGCATTTTCAGTCCGGCCAGCCGGTGATGGCCGAAGGCCAGGCACCTGCCTCCGGTCACGCGGAACATACGGGCGAGGACGGCGTGGTCGTCGGCCAGATCAAGGAACTGCTCGACACCCGCGTGCGTCCCGCCGTGGCGCAGGATGGCGGCGACATCACCTTCCACGGTTTTGACCGTGGTGTGGTCTACCTGCATATGCAGGGTGCCTGTGCGGGCTGCCCGTCCTCGACCCTGACGCTCAAGATGGGGATCGAGAACCTGCTGCGCCACTACATCCCCGAAGTGACCGAGGTGCGCCCTGTCGCCGTCTGAAGGCGCGGTCTGGACCGCGCGATGCTATTGCGGCGCGGTCACGCTGACCCTGTCCGCACCGCCACAAACCGTGGCCTATTGCCATTGTTCCGATTGCAGACGCTGGACCGGCGCGCCGGTCGCGGCCTTTGCCGCGTTCGACCGCGCGGCTCTCGCGGCCGCGCCGCCGCTGGGACACCCCGTGTCCCACGCGCCGGGGGTGGAGCGCTGGAACTGCACCGCCTGCGGCTCACCGCTGGCGGCTACGTTCGATTACCTGCCCACGCAAGTGTATGTGCCGGTGGGTATTCTTGATCAGATCGACGCCGCGGTGCCCGAAATCCATTGCCACGCAGGCAGTGCGCCGCCCTGGCTGCACCTGGCCGATGGCCTGCCGCGCGACAGCGGTTCTGCCCGCGCCACATTGAACGACGCCGCAACATGACGGACGCGCCTCTGATCCTTGGCCTCGACAGCTCTGCGGCCCATTGCGCGGTTGCGGTGGTGCGCGGCGATGCCGTGCTGGCCTCCGCGGGCGAGGAGATGGCGCGTGGGCAGGCGGAGCGCCTGATGAGCATGGCCCAAGAGGTGCTGGACGCTGCAGGCATCGGGTGGTCGGACCTGTCTGCGCTGGCCGTAGGAACGGGCCCCGGCAATTTCACCGGCATCCGTATCGGCGTGTCGGCGGTGCGCGGGCTGGCGCTTGGCCTTGGCATTCCGGCGTATGGCGTCACCGGGTTCGAGGCGCGCCGCAGCAACCCGGGCACGCAGGTGTCCATCCCGGCCCCGCGCGACATGGCCTATGTGCTTGACGGTGACACACCCCGTCTCGTCCCGATGGCAGACATTGCGCATCCGGCGGCGGCACTCGCGCCAGACGCGCTGGCCGAAGCCATCGCGCTTGAAGGCGCCTCACGCTGGCCCACACCCGCCGCGGCACCGGCCCCTTTCTACATCAAGCCGCCCGATGCCGCGCCTGCGCGCGATGCGCCACCCGTCATCCTGCCATGACGCCGGACGCGCTTGCGCGCCTCCATCGGGCGGCGTTCACGATGGAACGCCCTTGGTCCGCTGCGGAATTCGAAACACTGCTGGGGCAACCGCACACCCGTCTTGCGCACGTGCCTCAGGGCTTTGCCCTGTGGCGCGGGATCGCGGGAGAGGCTGAATTGCTGACCATTGCCGTCGATCCGTCAGCGCAGGGGCACGGTATCGGCACAGCAGTCATGCACCGCTGGATGGCGGATGCCGCAACCACCTGCGACACCGCATTTCTCGAAGTCGCAGCCGACAATGCCCCCGCTCGTGCGCTCTATGCCAAAACGGGATTCGCCCAAGTCGGTTTGCGCCCGGCCTATTACGCCCGCGGCACCGCACCAGCGGACGCCCTGATCCTCCGTGCAGCGCTCTCACAGGGCGGCTGACCGGCCCCTGCGCTCAACACGGCAGCTTTGCGCAAGGTCAGCGCGCCCTTGCCCCCGTCAAATGGTCAAAAAGCGGTTGACGCCCCCCCGGCCCTGCGGCCTAATCCCGTATGATCTTTGGATCCCGGGCCCGGCGGCGCTGCGACCGCTGCCCCAACCATGATAATTGGGAGAAACGACCACATGACCTTCATGCAGAAAATCCTTGGCGCAACAGCGGGTATCGCCCTGTCCGCAGGTGCGGCGCTGGCTGAACCGGCGCTGATCTTTGACCTTGGCGGCAAGTTCGACAAGTCGTTCAACGAAGCGGCCTTCAACGGCGCGCAACGCTGGGCGGACGAAACCGGCAACACGTTCCGCGAGATCGAGCTGCAATCCGAAGCACAGCGTGAGCAGGCCCTGCGCCGCTTTGCCGAAGCAGGCGCAAACCCGATCGTCATGGCCGGCTTTGCCTTTGCTGACGCTCTGGGTCAGGTGGCCGGCGATTACCCCGACACGAAATTCACCATCATCGACATGGTCGTGGATGCGCCCAACGTGCGCTCGGTTGTGTTCAACGAGCATGAAGGCTCCTACCTCGTGGGCATGATGGCGGCCAAAGCGTCCGAGAGCGGCACCGTCGGCTTCATCGGCGGCATGGATATCCCGCTGATCCGTAAATTCGCCTGCGGCTACGCCCAGGGCGTGAAGGCCGTGAACAGCGACGCAACCGTGATCGCGAACATGACCGGCACGACACCAGCGGCCTGGAATGACCCGGTGAAAGGGTCCGAGCTGACCAAGGCGCAGATCAGCCAGGGCGCTGACGTGGTCTACGCAGCGGCTGGCGGCACCGGCGTGGGTGTCCTGCAAACCGCAGCGGATGAGGACATCCTGTCCATCGGCGTGGACAGCAACCAGAACTACCTGCACCCGGGCAAGGTGCTGACGTCCATGATGAAACGCGTCGACAACGCGGTGTTCCAGGCCTTCACCGATGGTGCAGACATGGAAACCGGTTTCAACGTCATGGGCCTCGCCAATGGCGGTGTGGGCTACGCGCTGGACGACAACAACGCGTCGCTGGTCTCGGATGAGATGAAGACCGCCGTGGACGCTGCGTCCGCTGCCATCGCCTCCGGCGAACTGGTGGTGCATGACTACATGTCCGACGACAGCTGCCCAGCGCTGAACTTCTAAGGCGCGCGCGCCATTTCACTGGGCCGCGCGGGATGATCCCGGCGCGGCCCAGATTTTTGCAAAAATCTGGCCCAGCGGCCACCGGTACGCCTAAATGACCAACCCTGCCATCGAGCTCAAAGGCATTTCCAAGGCCTTTGGCCCCGTGCAAGCCAACAAAGACATCTCGATCCGCGTGATGCCCGGCACGATCCACGGGATCATCGGCGAAAACGGCGCGGGCAAATCCACGCTGATGTCGATCCTCTACGGATTTTACAAAGCCGACGCAGGTGAAGTGTTCATCTCCGGCAACCGCACCGAAATCCCCGACAGTCAGGCGGCCATCGCCGCGGGCATCGGCATGGTGTTCCAGCACTTCAAGCTGGTCGAGAATTTCACCGTCCTGGAAAATATCATCCTTGGCGCCGAAGATGGCGGCCTACTGACGCCATCGCTGGCCAAGGCGCGCAAGTCCCTGCTGGAACTGGAACAGGAATACGACCTCAAGGTCGACCCCGACGCTGTGATCGAGGAAATCGGCGTGGGCATGCAGCAGCGCGTCGAGATCCTCAAGGCGCTCTACCGACAGGCCAACATCCTAATCCTCGACGAGCCCACAGGCGTGCTGACCCCCGCCGAAGCAGATCAGCTGTTCCGCATCCTGGGCCGCCTCAAGGAAGAAGGCAAAACGATCATTCTGATCACCCACAAGCTGCGCGAGATTATGGACATCACCGACACGGTGAGCGTCATGCGCCGGGGCGAGATGACCGCGACCGTCAAAACAGCAGAGACCAGCCCCGAAGCCCTCGCCGAGCTGATGGTGGGCCGCAAGGTTCTGCTGCGCGTCGACAAGGTGCCGGCACAACCGCGCGACGTGGTGCTCGATGTTCAAAACCTGTGTGTGCACGATGAACAGGGTGTCGAGCGCCTCAAGGGCATCGACCTGCAAGTGCGCGCGGGCGAAATCCTCGGCATTGCCGGGGTTGCGGGCAACGGTCAATCCGAATTGCTCGAAGTGCTGGGCGGCTATGCTACGGGCACTGGCACGATCACACTCAACGGCCAGCCGATTGACCTGACCGGAAAACACTCCGATGGCCGGTCCCGCCGCGCCCGCGGCATCGCCCACGTGCCAGAAGACCGCCAGCGCGAAGGCCTGATCATGGACTTTTCCGCCTGGGAAAACACCGCGTTCGGCTATCACCGGGACGCCCGCTACGCCTCCGGCCTGCTGACCAACAACACGGCAATCAAGGCGGATACGCAGGAAAAGATGGACCGTTTCGACGTCCGCCCTCCCCACCCGCACCTCGCGGCCAAGAACTTTTCCGGCGGCAACCAGCAGAAAATCGTGCTCGCCCGAGAAATCGAACGCAACCCCGACCTCCTGCTGGTTGGCCAGCCGACACGCGGCGTCGATATCGGGGCCATCGAATTCATCCATCAGCAAATCGTCGCCCTGCGCGATCAGGGCAAGGCGGTCCTGCTGGTCTCGGTCGAACTCGAAGAGATCCTCGGCCTCGCCGACCGCGTGGCCGTGATGTTCGACGGTCAGATCATGGGCGAGCGCATCGTGGCTGACACCGACGAAAAAGAACTCGGCCTGCTGATGGCAGGGGTCACCTCATGACTTCTTCTGGCCAAAAATACCATGGGGGAGTCGCGGCAGCGACGGGGGGTGAGCCTTTGACTCGCCATTGGTCCGAGAGACAATGGCGAACGCCCCCTCAAACATGGCGTGTGCGCAGCACGCATTCAGGTCACGGAGCGATACGATGGATGTGATGCCCAAATGGGCCGAGGTGATCCTCGTCCCCCTCATTTCCCTGCTGCTCGCCGCGATCCTGTCGGCTCTGGTCATCATCGCCATCGGCGAGGACCCAGTGGCCGCGGTCCAGTTGATGATCACCGGCGCGCTCGGATCGACCTATGGCTGGGGCTACACGCTGTATTACGCCACCAACTTCATGTTCACGGGCCTTGCCGTGGCCATCGCCTTTCACGCAGGTCTCTTCAACATCGGCGGCGAAGGCCAGGCGATGCTGGGCGGGTTGGGCGTGGCCCTTGTGTGCCTGATGATCCCCTGGCCGCATTGGTCCATTGCGCTCATCGCCGCGACGGCAGGTGCGGCGCTTTTCGGTGCCGTCTGGGCCGCAATCCCGGCCTATCTACAGGCCAGCCGGGGCAGCCACATCGTGATCACCACGATCATGTTCAACTTCATCGCCGCTGCGGTCCTGAACTACATGCTGGTCAACGTGCTGCGCCCGGCAGGCGCGATGGATCCGGCCACTGCACGCTTTCCCGAGCCGGTGCACCTGCCCTCGCTGCACGAAATGCTGGCACCCATCGGCATCAACTTCTCCAAGGCAGCGCCCGCAAACGTATCGCTCGTCATTGCACTCATCGCCTGCGTTCTGGTGTGGCTGCTGATCTGGCGCACGCCCTTGGGCCTGGAAATCCGGTCCTTTGGCAAATCCTACCGGGCCGCGAAATACGCAGGCATCGGGGCAGTGCGCATCACCATGATCGCGATGCTGATCTCCGGCGGGCTCGCAGGTATGATGGCCATCAACAATGTGATGGGCGAGGCCGAGCGCCTTGTCCTCAACGCCGTCGAAGGCGCGGGCTTCATCGGCATTGCCGTCGCGCTCATGGGGCGCAGCCACCCGTTTGGTGTGTTCCTTGCCGCTATCCTCTTTGGGTTCCTCTATCAGGGCGGCGCAGAGCTGGCGCTCTGGACGTCGATCCCGCGCGAGCTGATCGTCGTGATCCAGGCGCTGGTGATCCTGTTCACCGGCGCGCTCGACAATATGGTGCGGATGCCGTTGGAGCGTATGTTCCTCGCTCTGCGCCGCAAACCAAATGTGCAGGCGGGGGAATAGACCGTGGATTTTCTGACCCTGATCCAGGTGCTCGACAGCTCTGTCCGGCTGGCCACACCGCTGCTGCTCGCGTGCCTTGCAGGTCTTTTCAGCGAGCGGGCAGGCATCTTTGACATCGGCCTTGAGGGCAAGATGCTGGCCGCCGCGATGTTCTCCGCCGCCACAGCCGCGATCACCGGCAATGTCTGGCTCGGCCTTCTGGCCGGGATCGGGGCGTCGCTGTTCCTGTCGATCATCCACGGGCTGGCCTCGATCACCTTTCGCGGCAATCAGCTGATCTCGGGCGTCGCCATCAACTTTCTGGCCGCAGGCATTACGGTTCTGGTGGCTCAAGACTGGTTCCGGCAAGGCGGGCGCACGCCGCAACTCTCCGGCGGGGGCCGGTTCGAGGGGTTCGAGTTGCCCTTTGCGGACAGCCTCGGGTCCATCCCGATCTTTGGCCCGACCTATGCCGAGCTGGTCTCGGGGCACTCGATCCTCGTCTACCTCGCCTTTCTGGCCGTGCCCGCCACATGGTACGTCCTCTTCCGCACCCGCTTTGGCCTGCGGCTGCGCGCCGTGGGGGAAAACCCGGCGGCGGTGGATACGGCGGGCGTGTCTGTCGTGGGCCTGCGCTATGCCGCTGTGGCGATCTGCGGGGTGCTCTGCGGGATCGCGGGCGCCTATCTAGCGACCGCTCTGCAGGCGGGCTTCGTCAAGGACATGACGGCAGGCCGCGGGTTCATCGCGCTGGCCGCGCTGATCTTTGCCAAGTGGAAGCCGTGGGCGGCGCTGTGGACCTGCCTCCTGTTCGGGTTCCTGCAAGCCATTGCCCTGCGATTCCAGAACATCGACCTTGGCGTGATCACCGTCCCAGTGCAGTTGATGGACGCGCTTCCTTACATCCTCGTGGTCGTGATCCTCGCCGGTGTGGGAGGCAAGGCGATCCCCCCGCGCGCGGGCGGCGAACCTTATGTAAAGGAGCGCTGAGTTGCTGAAACGGACCCTCGCCATCGCGGCGCTCACCGCCGCTGGCTCTGCCGCATATGCGCAGGAAACGGCAACACAGCTGGTGAACGGCCTGAACGGCGCAAGAGTTACGCTGGACGGCGCGATTGGCACGATGCAGGATTTTCCGCAGACCGGGCTGCGTTATATCGACGATGCCCCGTTCAGTGACCCCAGCCTGGACGGCGGGATAGGGTTTCGTATTTTCCTGAACCCGACACCGGCCCAGAAAAAGATCGTCGACGCCTGCGTTATTCCAAGCGATCTGTTTGGCCAAAAGTTCTGCCGCATCACGGGATCCGCCACACTGGAGGTGTCACCGGGCGGAATTGCATTGAGAGCAACAGAAATCACATCGCTCACACCCAACGCGCAATGATCGCGATAACGCCAGTTTGACCCATAGGACCAGTCCAATTTGCCGCAAGGCAGCATGGACCCTTGATTTCGGGCAACGCCCCTCCTAACAGAGGCCATGCAAATCTACCTCCCCATCGCCGAGGTATCGGTCAACGCCTTCCTGCTCCTTGGGCTGGGCGGCATGGTGGGGATTCTGTCCGGCATGTTTGGCGTCGGTGGTGGGTTCCTCATGACCCCCTTGCTGTTTTTCATCGGCATTCCGCCCGCGGTGGCCGTCGCGACCGAGGCGAACCAGATCGTGGCGTCGTCCTTTTCCGGCGTTTTGGCGCATCTCAGGCGAAAGACGGTGGATCTCAGGATGGGCACGGTGCTGCTCATCGGGGGGCTTGTCGGGGCGGCCTTTGGGGTGCTGCTCTTTAACTATCTGAAATCGCTGGGGCAGGTCGATCTGCTGGTGCGGCTTTGCTATGTGGTGTTTCTTGGCGTGATCGGCGGGCTGATGTTCATCGAAAGCCTCAATGCCATCCGCAAGACGAACCGTGGCACCGCGATCCCCACCCGCAAGAAACATGGCCTGATCCACAAACTGCCGTTCAAGATGCGGTTCCGGGTGTCCGGCCTCTATATCTCGGTCATTCCCCCGCTGCTGGTGGGTCTGTGCGTGGGTGTGCTGGCCGCGATCATGGGCGTCGGTGGCGGGTTCATCATGGTGCCCGCGATGATTTACCTGCTGGGTATGCCGACCAAGGTGGTTGTGGGCACGTCGCTGTTCCAGATCATCTTTGTCACCGCGTTCACCACGATGCTGCACGCCACCACGAACTTTACCGTGGACATCGTTCTGGCCGTGCTGCTGCTGGTCGGCGGTGTGATCGGCGCGCAGATCGGCACGCGGATTGGCGTCAAGATGAAGGCCGAACAGCTGCGCATTCTGCTGGCCATGATGGTTCTGGCGGTGTGCGGCAAGCTGGCCTTTGACCTTCTGGTGATGCCGTCGGAGCTTTACTCCGTCGGCGCGGTGGAGGGTCACTGATGCGCTGGCTTTTTGCCCTGTTCCTGTTGTCCCTGCCTGCGACCGCAGAAGAGGTCGTGCTGGGCCTGAGCCAGGATGAGGTCGCCATCACAACCAGCTTTGATGGCTCCGAAATCCTCGTCTTTGGCGCGATCAAGCGCGAGGCGCCCGCGCCCGAAGGCGAGTTGGGCGTGATTGTCACGATTGCCGGCCCGTCCGAGCCGGTTTCCGTGCGCCGCAAGGAGCGTCGGTTCGGCATCTGGGTCAACACCGAAGAGGTCACGTTGGGCAATGCGCCGACCTATTATGCGGTGGCCACGAACGGACCGCTGAACGAAGTACTGGGCGTGCGGGCCAACCTGCTGCACCGCGTGACGGTGCCGTCGCTGCTGAGCAGCCTTACGGTGCCCGAAACTGTGGTGGACGCCAGCGCCTATGTCAGCGCGCTCATTCGCGTGCGCGAGGCGGCGGGCGTGTACCAGGTGCTGGAAGAACAGGTTGTCGTGGATCAGGACACCCTGTTCCGGACGCGGATTGCCCTGCCCGCCGCGCTGACCGAAGGCGCGTTTCCGACGCGCATCCTGCTGACGCGGGACGGGACGGTCGTGTCCCGCTATGACACGACAATCGACGTGCGCAAGGTCGGGTTGGAGCGGTGGTTGTTCGGCATGAGCCGCGAAAACCCGTTCTGGTACGGGATCATGTCGCTGGCCATTGCGATTGCCGCAGGCTGGGGTGCGTCGGCAGCGTTCTCGCTTATTCGGAACTGATGTTCTTGGTTTAAAGGCGGGAACGAGGGTCCGGCCCCTCGTCGTCATTGTCGCTCGGACCAATGGCGCCACACTGACGACCCCCGTGGTACTTCTAAAGCAGAAATACAGAACCCTGAACCACGCAACCCTGCCTGAAATCAAAGATTTCAAAGGGTTGCGCGATACATGATGGTGCAGGTTGTTTGCATTTCGCTCCAGCCAAAAGAAACAGGCCGTCAGGCGTCCGGGGTTTCCTCGGACAAGGTGAGCGGCGCGGCGGGTGTGCTGCGCAGGTCATCGATGGTCAGCGGATGCGACGGTTTGGCGAGGCGGTTGTTCACGACCCAGATCAGCCGCTCCTGCGCCCGCGTGATGGCGACATAGGCGAGGCGTTTCCACAGCGGTTGCCCCGCCTCGGACCGGCCCATGCGCGCGGCGACAAACAGGTCCGGGGCAAAGACCTGCACAGTTTTCCACTGGCTGCCCTGCGCCTTGTGGATGGTTACCGCCGCACCATGGAGAAAGGTGGCGCCCATGCGGGCGGCAAAGGGGATAAACGGCTCTTCTTCATCGGGTTTTTCTATCTTCACGATGGAGGCGGCAGAGACCTGCGGATCCTCGGCCCCCATCACGTGCAGGCGCGAAAACCCGGGCTTGCGCCCTTCGCCCAGAAACACGACCTGCGCGCCCTTGATCAGCCCGCGCGCCTCGAGGTCGAGGCGTTTTTTCCTATGTTTCAGAGGGAGTTCCAGGCCGTCGCAAATCAACGGCTCCCCTTCGAGAAGACGGTCCTCGGGGGCGTCGTAGACGGTGCGAAACGCCTGGATCAACCGAATGCGCGTGGCGTTGCGCCACACAAGCGCGGGACTGCGCGCCATCAGGTCCACTTCGACCCGCTGGCCCCAGACCACGCGGTCATCGCGGGCCGCGGCCTCTTCCACCATGCGCTCGAAATGGTGAAATTCAAGCTGCGGATCGGCCAGCGCATGGGCCAGATCAAGGATCGGGTTATCCGCCGCCTGCCGGTGAATACGGCCCAGATGCAGCACGCGTGGGCTGGGCAGGCTGTCGAAGACCATGGCGCCGGATTGGTTAACCGGCGCCAGCTGAGCCGGGTCGCCAAAGAGCAGGAGCGTTGGGAAAATCTCCTTGAGATCCTCGAACTGGCGATCGTCCAGCATCGACGCCTCATCGACAAAGCCGATGTCCAGCGGTTCCTCGCGCCGTTTCCAGCCGGTGATGAAGTCCGACCCGCGGAGGCCCGCCGCCGCCAATGCCCCCGGAATGGATTTGTTGTTCTGATAAAATGCGAAGGCGCGATCCAGCGCCTCTTCGGTCAGCCCTTCGATTTCGGGGCGTTCGCCATTTCCGGCCAGCCATTCGGCAATGCGTTCGTATTCCGGGTCATAAACGGGCGTATAGAGGATGCGGTGGATTGTCGTGGCGGGCACGCCGCGGAACCGCAGAACGCTCGCCGCCTTGTTCGTCGGCGCGAGAATGGCCAGCGTCCGCTTGTCCCGGCGCTTGCGGGATTCGTAATCGCCCGACACCACCTCGACCCCTGCCCCTTCGAGCGCCTTGTAGAGTTCGGACAGCAGCATCGTCTTGCCCGAGCCCGCCTTGCCCGTCACGGCCATCACCGAACTGGCGGTGGATTTCGGCGGCATCAGCAGGGCGTCATCGAGGTCGATGCCAGCACCGCGCAACATGTCCGCGACGCTGTCATAAGCGCTGGCCTGATCGTCAGAGAGGGCAAGAGTGGTCATGGCGCGACCCTACAGACCGCGCCGGACAGGGGCCAGACGGATCAGGCGGTTTGAGCGAGGTTCGCGCTCATTTGTCCGCCAAAGGCGCGGTCGAACCACTGGCGGGATTGGGTCATGGACACACCGGCGCGGGCGGCGACCTGCGATGCGGCCTGCGCGTCGAAATGCCAAAGGCCCACGCTGATTGCGTCACGCCCTTCGCCCGCGCTGCCCAGCACCTCTGGCGAGGAGCCGATCATGCGGTAGATGCGGATCATGCGGGCGTCGAACACGCCGACAAAGTGTTCGACGCCGAAATTCTGCATGATCTCACCACCGCCCAGCATCAGTGCTGCGGCCACATGGCTGCCTGCGCCACGGGCTAGGCAAAAGCGGGTGCATTCCCAGATCAGCGGGCTTGTGATGGGACCCGAGATCAGATCGCCGAAATGCTCGTTCACCATGGTGCGACCCGTCGTGGGCAGGAACCGCATGGAACCGCCATGCGTGCCGTCGGGTTCTTCCCAGATCACGTAAAGCGGGTTCAGATCGTCATACTGGTCGCGTTCCTCCCCGTCCGCGTTGACCGTCACGTCCCAGCCAAGCCGCGTTCTGAACTGGTCAGTGCGGTCCTGAAACATGGTGCGGGCCAGGAGGGGATGGTCTTGCAGATCGGACGCGTAAACATAGCGCAGCATTGGAGGCTCCTTGTCAAACCGGGGCAGGTATGACCGAAATACTACCGATGCGTGCGTTAACGTCTACTGGCACCCGCGTACGGTGTGAAAAAATTCACACGCAACAGCGGATTCAGACGACGATCAAACCGCGGCTCATGGCGCGGGCGACGGCGTGCGTGGTGTTCAATGCACCTAGTTTGAACCGGGCGCTTTCGATATAGACTCGCAGCGTGTGTTCGGAGATCGACAGGGTGTCGGCCACCTGTGCGCGGCTGTAGCCCATGGCCAGAAGCGTCATGGCGTCCACCTCGCGCGGGCTGAGGGCCTGGGACTGTTCGGGTGTGCGGTCGGGTTCAAGCTCCAGTGCTTTTTGGTTGAAGTCGTGGGCAATCAGGATGAGATCGCGGCGGTGCGTTTCAGTCCAGTCTGCCCATGTCTGATCGTCGCATGAGTGGCTTATGGTGAAGAGGGCAAACTGGCCATTCGGTCCCCGGATCGGAACGGAAAAGCCCTGATTGCCAACCCCGTGCGCGATGGCTTCGGCTTGAAAGGCGCGCGCGGCCTTGCTGGACCAGTCGAGGCGCTTCCAGTCAACGGGGTGAAACCGTTGAAAACACCCGACAATGACCGGATCAATGCGCAGGTAATTCTGCTCTAGATACCGGTCGCGCCATGCGTCCGAATAGGTTCCGCAACCATACTGATCCCCGGCGGAATCGACCCAGTGGTACACCACATGATCAATCCCGTAATGGTCGCGTATCCGTTCGGACGCGTGTTGGAGGGCCGCAAGCCCGTCAGCTTGCGCCAGCTCCTCCAATATGAATTCCAATGGCTGTTTCGCCATCGCGGCGCTGACCATGTTTGTTATCCTTCATCGCGGCGATCTCGGCGAGCGCGACAATTGCGGTGTCATCAAGCTGCTCGGCCAGGGCCGGCATCCCGTTGGCGGTGGCAAACGTCTTGAGGTCGGCGAGAACGTCCAGTATCCAGTCACTTTGCATGGTCAGAGTCACTTCTCATTGGTTAATGAAAGATTAACACAACTATAGCATGTGTTAACTCGCCTTGAAAATTCACGTATTTCTACTCCCCAGAAATGGTGAGGGCGCGAATTTTAAGTGACTGAAACCGTTGGACCCATCCAAAAACGCAAAAACGCCCGCGAAACCCAGAGGTGATTCGCGGGCGTTTGCCACTCTTCTCTAGCGTGTGAGATTAACGAACGGCGTCGATCGCGTCCTCCAGCGTGCGCAGACCCGTCTTGGGCGCCTGCACGAGAACCGACATATTGCCGGGCTTGTGTTCATTGCGCAGCATCTTCATGTGCGCCTGCGGCAGGTCATCCCAGCCAAAGACTTCGGACATGCACGGATCGAGGCGACGTTCGACCATCAGATGGTTGGCGGCGGAGGCCTGCTGCAGGTGCGCAAAGTGGCTGCCCTGCAGGCGCTTCTGGTGCATCCACATGTAGCGGACGTCGAAGGTGCAGTTGAACCCAGTGGTGCCCGCGCAGATCACAACCATACCGCCCTTTTTGCAGACAAAGGTGGACACCGGGAATGTCGACTCACCAGGGTGTTCGAACACCATATCGACATTCACGCCCTTGCCGGTGATGTCCCAGATTGCCTTGCCGAACTTGCGGGTCTCGTTGAACCACTCTTTGTATTCGGGCGTGTTGACGGTTGGCAGCTGGCCCCAGCAATTGAAGTCCTTGCGGTTGATCACGCCCTTGGCGCCCAGATCCATGACAAAGTCACGCTTGCTCTCGTCACTGATGACGCCAATCGCGTTGGCACCGGCCGTGTTGATCAACTGGATCGCGTAGGAGCCCAAACCGCCCGACGCGCCCCAGACCAGCACGTTCTGGCCAGGCTTGAGGTCATGCGGCTCGTGGCCGAACAGCATCCGATAGGCGGTGGCGAGGGTCAGCGTGTAGCACGCGCTTTCTTCCCAAGTCAGGTGCTTGGGGCGCGGCATCAGCTGTTGTGCCTGCACATTGGTGAACTGGGCGAACGATCCATCGGGCGTCTCATAGCCCCAGATGCGCTGGCTGGGCGAATACATCGGATCGCCGCCGTTGCAGTGTTCATCATCGCCGTCGTCCTGGTTGCAGTGGATCACGACCTCATCGCCGACTTTCCAGCGCTTGACCTTGTCGCCGACGGCCCAGACGATGCCCGACGCATCGGACCCGGCGATGTGGAACGGCTGACCATGACCGTCAAAGGGCGAGATCGGCTGCCCCAGCGACGCCCAAACGCCGTTGTAGTTCACGCCAGCCGCCATCACGAGCACCAGCACTTCGTGGCTGTCCAGCGTGGGCACATCGACCACCTCAAGCTGCATGGCCGTGTCGGGTTCGCCGTGACGCTCACGCCGGATGGCCCATGCATACATCTGCTTGGGCACGTATCCCATCGGGGGGATTTCACCCATCTCGTAGAGGTCTTTTTCAGGTGCGTCGTAGGACGCGGTGCCAGTGTCGAGTGCCATTGGAGCCTCCATAGCGATCAAATCTCTGCCGCAGCGCAGAATCGTTGCGGTATTTGCAGTGGATATGGCTCCAAACGAAATAAAGCAACACGGAAAAGTCTGATTTTGTAATTTTATGACTTTGCTCCCGCAGCATCGTCCGGTGTGATGCTGTCGGGATACAGATCGGCGATGGAATTGGCGTAAAAGTCGAAGAGGTCGCGTTCGGCCGGAGCGATGCGCACCGTGTCGCCGTCTCGGTCGACCATCCCGCGCCGTTCCATGTCGCGCAGCGCCCCCCGGACGCGGTCCTCAAGGTCCTCTGCCACCAGCTGTGGGCGCGTGCCGCGATCAGGCGGCATCACGGATTTGACCCGGTGGACCAACTCGGCGTCCGGAATGGGCGCATCCGTCAGCAGGAACAGCCGGGACAGGAGCGGGACAAAAGGCACGGGCATCACATCCTGTATCCGGTCGCGCAACGTCTCGGCCAGACCATCCAGGTCATGGTCCGCCCCCAAAGCGGCAAGCGACACAGGCGGGCCAAAGACAACAGAGGCGGTGCCGAATTTGCGATAGCGCCGGGTGATCCACTGCCACAGCAGCCGCAGGATTTCGATCATCACCACCGTCATGCTGACGCCGAACCGGCGGTCCCCGCGTTTGTGCGCCGCGATCAGCACGCGGTCCTCGAGCACGCGGTCATAGTTGATGGCCACGGGCACAAAGACCACGTCGCGCTTTTCCGGGTCATAGCCATCCACCACATAGGACAGCAGCCCCATCTTGAGCGGCATCAGCTTGCCATTCACGCTCAGCCCGCCTTCGGGGAAAATCGCCTGGGTCACGCCGTTTTCGGTCGCCATCTGCACATAGCGGGCCAACACCTTGCGATAGAGCTGGCCGCGCGATTTGCGCCGGATGAAATAGGCCCCCATGGATTTGATCAGGCGCGACAGCGGCCAGACCCGCGCCCATTCGCCGACCGCATAGCTGAGCGCAGAGGCACGCGCCGCCAGATACGTCACCAGCACGTAATCCATGTTGCTGCGGTGGTTCATGACGAACACCACCGTCGCATTCGAGTCCGCGCTCTGGATTTGCTGGTCATTGTTGAGCCCGGTGCGCACATCATAGATCGCCGTGGCAAGCCACCGCGACACCCGCGCGCCAAAGCTGAAATAGGCAAAGGCGGAAAAGCTGGGCACGATTTCGCGGGCATATCGGCGCGCCTGCTCAAACGCCACGTTCTCGGGCACGTCGTTTTCATCGGCGTGCTGCACGATGGCTTCGGTCACTTCGGGATCGTAGATCAGGCGCTGGATCATGTCATGCCGCCGCGCCAGCTTGAACGGCTCGATAGGCCGCGTCAGCCGCGTGTTCAGCCGCGCCACCGCCCGTTCCAGACGGCGGCGAAAGAACCAGCGCACGGATGGAAAGAGGAAATGCGACGCAAAGGTCACGGTCGCAAACAGCACGATCAGGACAAAGAGCCAGAGGGGGAGTTCAACGCTGCGCCACATGCGCCGACACTCGCAGGCGGGGTGCGGCGGGACAATACGTAACTTTGCACTGGCGGGGCGCGGCGGGACCGCGCAAACTGCGCATATGTATGATGGCGATAGTTTCTTTACCCTCGGGGTGGCGGGTCAGATCGGGTTGGCAATCGTGTCGCTGGGCATGGCTGCTGCGACTTTGGGGATCACGCGGCTGATGACGTTTCATCGTCCGTGGATCCTGCGCCCGTTTATCTGGGCGGTGCTGTTCATCAGCTTTATCTGGCTGTCGCCGCAAGGATACTACACATTCTACCGGTTGATCTTTGACGACTTGCCCGCGCAATCCGTGATCAAGGCACCGCCGCGCCCGGAAGAGCTGGTGGCATTCATGACATTCACCGGCGATGCGACCCTGTCCGCCCATTCGGTCGGGGTGCTTGGTTGGCTGATGTTGGTCGTCGCGCACCTGCCGCGGCGCAAGCCTGTGCCTGCACCGGACTGACCGTCCTTTCGCATGCGCGGCAGAAATGCCGCCCCTTCGCACGCGCGGCAGAAATGCCGCCCCTTCGCACGCGCGGCAGAAATGCCGCGACGCAGCGCATTGACGACGATGCAAAGTTTCGTTTATCACCAGCCCAACGCAATTTTGTTGCTCAACCGATTCACGAGGCTGCAATGACCCAGAAAGACCGCCCCTGGCTGATCCGTACCTATGCCGGTCACTCGACAGCTGCGGCATCGAACGCGCTGTACCGGTCGAACCTTGCCAAGGGACAGACCGGCCTGAGCGTGGCGTTCGATCTGCCGACACAGACCGGATACGACAGCGATCACGTGCTGGCGCGCGGCGAAGTGGGCAAGGTTGGCGTGCCCGTGGCACATCTGGGCGACATGCGCACGCTGTTCGATGAAATCCCGCTGGAACAGATGAACACGTCCATGACCATCAACGCCACGGCGCCCTGGTTGCTGGCCCTGTATATCGCCGTGGCCGAGGAACAGGGCGCGGATGTATCGGCCCTGCAAGGGACGGTGCAAAACGACCTGATCAAAGAGTACCTGAGCCGGGGCACATATATCTGTCCGCCCGAGCCGTCTTTGCGGATGATCGCGGATGTGGCGGAATACTGTTATTCCAACCTGCCGAAATGGAACCCGATGAATGTGTGTTCCTATCACCTGCAAGAAGCGGGGGCGACGCCGGAACAGGAATTGGCATTTGCCCTTGCGACGGCGACGGCTGTTCTGGACGCATTGAAACCCCGCATCGCACCCGAGGATTTTCCGGCGGTTGTGGGCCGCATTTCATTCTTTGTGAATGCGGGGATCCGTTTCGTGACCGAGATGTGCAAAATGCGCGCCTTTGTCGATCTGTGGGACGAGATTTGCGAAACCCGCTACGGCGTGACCGATCCGAAATTCCGCCGCTTCCGCTATGGGGTGCAGGTCAATTCGCTGGGCCTGACGGAACAGCAGCCGGAAAACAACGTCTACCGTATTCTCATCGAAATGCTCGCCGTGACGCTTTCCAAAAAGGCGCGGGCCCGCGCGGTGCAATTGCCCGCCTGGAACGAAGCGCTTGGCCTGCCCCGCCCCTGGGATCAGCAATGGTCGATGCGGATGCAGCAGATCATGGCCTATGAAACGGACCTGTTGGAATTCGACGACCTCTTTGACGGTAATCCAGCCGTGGATGCCAAGGTCGAGGCGCTCAAGGACGGTGCGCGGCATGAATTGGCAAGCCTTGATGCAATGGGCGGGGCAATTGCGGCCATTGACTATATGAAACAGCAATTGGTCCAATCCAATGCTGACCGTCTGGGCCGGATTGAAAAGGGCGAAACCGTTGTGGTCGGCGTGAACAAGTATCAGGCGGGCGAGCCATCGCCGCTGATGACAGGTGATGGCGGGATCATGGTTGTTGATCCGGCAGTCGAGGCCGAGCAGATCGCCCGCCTTGAGGCGTGGCGGTCAGAACGTGACGCCGCGGCGGTGACGGCGGCGCTGGCCGATCTGCGCGCGGCAGCCAAGGCCGGGGAGAACGTCATGCCCGCCTCGATCGCCTGTGCCCGTGCGGGTGTGACCACCGGCGAATGGGCGGCACAGATGCGCGCCGTTCACGGAGAATATCGTGGACCCACGGGCGTTTCCACGGGCAAGTCCAACATGACCGAAGGCCTGGACGACCTGCGCGACGCGGTGGATGCGGTGAGCGACCGGCTGGGCCGCCGCCTGAAATTCCTTGTGGGCAAACCCGGCCTTGATGGGCATTCCAATGGCGCGGAACAAATCGCGGTACGTGCACGCGATTGCGGTATGGATATTGCTTATGAAGGGATCCGGTTGACGCCGGAAGAGATCGTTGCCGCCGCTCAAAGCGACGACGCCCATGTGGTGGGTCTGTCCATTCTGTCGGGCAGCCATATTCCATTGGTCGAGGATTTGATGCAGCGCATGCGTGCCGCAGGTCTGGGCCATATCCCCGTGATTGTGGGCGGTATTATTCCCGACGACGACGCACAGCGTTTGCGGGCATTCGGAGTGGCACGGGTGTATACCCCAAAGGATTTCGAATTGAATACGATCATGATGGATATCGTCTCACTGGCAGATCCGGCAGCCGTCGCCGCGGAATAGCGGCAACAGCTGCCGGTTTTGGCGTCAATTCTCCCGCTCCGGTTATGCAGAATGCCCGTGGCGGTAGAGGTCGGCCAAAAACCGCCCATGCTGACACAAAATTCCGCTGCCAAGCCATTGCAAAAAACTATCCTATTCTCGTAAGGGCCAAATACGACAGTGAATTAGGGATATCCGAAAATGGCAAAAAATCTCGAAAAGATGACGCACCAGGAACTGGAAGAGCTGCGCAGCAATGTGGATGCTGCTTTGGTGGCTGCCAAGAAACGCGACAAGAAAGAAGCACGCAAAGCGGCAGAAGCGGCGGCGGCTGAATACGGCTTTACGCTGGCGGAGTTGATGGGCGGATCTTCGGCCAAATCCGGCGGCAAGGGTGGCGTTGCCAAATACGCAAACCCGAAAAATGCGTCGCAAACCTGGACCGGCAAGGGTCGTCAGCCGAAATGGTACAAAGACGCCATCGCCGCAGGAACAGACCCCGAAACGCTTGAGGTCTGAGGCCCGGTCGGGCTACGTGTCACGCGATACCTGTTCAGGAGAGTGACATGACCGTCCATATCGGCGCAGCACCCGGCCAGATTGCCGAAACCGTATTGATGCCGGGCGACCCGTATCGCGCCCGGTGGGCCGCTGAGACGTTCCTTGACGGGGCGGAGTTGGTGAACGAAGTGCGGGGGATGCTGGGGTTTACCGGCACCTGGCGCGGCAATCGGGTGACCATCCAAGGGTCGGGCATGGGAATGCCCTCCCTTTCCATCTATGCCAATGAGCTGATGTCGGAATATGGCGCGCAGACGCTGATCCGGATCGGGTCGTGTGGCGGGATGCAGGCGCATGTCGGCATCCGCGATGTGATCATCGCGATGACGGCCAGCACCATCACATCGCCCTCCTCCGGCATTTTCCGCGAACTGAATTTCGCGCCTTGCGCGGATTACGGATTGCTGAAGGCGGCCGTGGCCGCGGCAGAGGCGCGGGACACCAAAACCCATGTGGGCGGCATCTATTCGTCGGACGTGTTTTACGCCGAGCGGCCCGATCTGGACGAACAGATGGTGCGGCACGGTATTCTGGGCGTCGAAATGGAAGCGGCGGAGCTATATACGCTGGCGGCGCGGCACGCACGGCGCGCATTGGCGGTTCTGACCGTCAGCGATCATTTGCAGACCGGAGAGGCCCTGCCCAGCGAAGACCGCGAGCGCAGCTTTGGCGATATGGTCGAGATCGCGCTTGAGGCAGCGTTCGGCTGAGGGGGCTGACCTGCGGCTTTGGTGCAGGCCGACCCTTCGGGGAGGATTTTTCGGAACAGAGACGGGTGGAAGCGCGCCCTAGCCCACCCCGTGGGTCCGGTTGTATCCGTTTTTGTCGGGGCTATGCCATCCGTCGAGCCCTCCTTTGGCGGGGGCGAAGACCTCGATCAGGAGCGGGTGGCACGGGGCCACGTCGGATGTGTGTTCGGACCCGCAATCCCCGCCGGGACACGCGCTGAGCGCGCCCAACAGGTCGATCTCCGCAAAGAATTCAATGTAGTCACCGGGGCGGACGGGGCTGGCTTTCATGAAGTATTGGCCTGTGTCGCGGGTAAAGCCCGTGCACATGAAGACATTCATGACGTCATGCACGTGTGGTTCGGCCTCATGCAGGGGAAGACCGGTGTGATCCGCCAGCGCGCGGGTCAGGTTGGAATGGCAGCAGTGGTGGTAGTGCCCGCCCTGCAAAAGGTTGCCGGTATAGGGATCGCACCGTGTGCCGATCACATCATGCACGCCGCCGCCGAAGTCGTCGAAGCCGTACCAATCCAGCGTATCGTGGATGATCGTAGCCATGGGGCGCAGGTTGGGAAAACTGCTCCAGAGTCTATCGCCCGTGTTGACATGCGTGCCGTGCAGGGCGCGGGTCTTGCCCGAATAGAACCGTTCCGAAAGGTCGTTCAGGTTCCAAAGGTTGAGGTCGCCCACCTGAGGCCCTTCGATGCTGGTGATGCGAAAGAAGTGGCCTGCGGGCACTTCGAAACAGGCGGCGTCGCGGGGCTGTGCAATGGTTTCAGAGCGTTTGGTCGCCGTGGCGCGCGCGCTGGCATAGAGGGACAGGTCCGGTTGTGGCAAAGTGTCCGGCGGGTAGCAGATCACAGGTGCGATGGCACGGCGTGCATCGGCGTCGGCGGGCGTGGTCATGGGCGGATCTCCTTCGTGCTGCGCGCATGCTAGCGCGGCGGGGATGGGGCCGCCATATACCTGATGAAGCCTATTGCAGGTCCGGACCCGTCTACAGCGGTGCTGTGCGATCTTGGAACACGGCAAACTGCGACATGATCACAGCGGCGCATGCGCAGGGGGGATATGGTTGCGGGCGGGCGTGACCGATGCATTGGGACAGGCCAATCAAGGCAGGGCCAGGCGGGAAACCGATGTCGATCCGGTGAAAATGTCCCGCCAACGACGGCCAATGCTTTTTTTGATGGGGGGCATTACCGCGCATTTGCGTGGTGCCGTCAGGCCGCGGATTGCGTTGCCCAGAGCGCGTGCGGGGAAGCGCGAAGTTACGCGCCAAATTGACTGCCTAGCGGCGGATGAGTTTGCGCAGCCGGTAGCTGAGGGCAGTCATTGTGTCATTGCCGCGCGGTGGTTCGGCACAATCGACAAACACCTGCTGGAACTTGTGCATCACGGGTTCCGGCGCAAAGGGCGCGACAAGGCTGCGCCAATTGAAGTCGGACCCGTCCCGCAGCGCCCGCGCCTTGGCCAGAAAGTCGTCGCCATCGGTGTAAAGCGCCCTCGGCGCCTGTTCCAGCATCACACGGTGATGCGCATCCTTGCCCCCCGCCCAGGCAACGACAGGTCGGCCGTGAAACAGGAATTCGCAATGCGCGAGGCCAAAACTCTCGCCCCGATGCCGCCCGTGGATCATCGCATCGCAGGTCATGATGAAGTCCGACTTGTCCGTCGGCAAGGTGATGGATGGCAAGAACAGCGCGCGAGGATGTTCGATGAATTTTTCCGTGTTGATGAACACGCACCAGACTTTTGGATCCTCGAGCAACGCGGGGATCTGCGCTTTGACAAAGGGGAGGTCAAATGTCTCGTAGCCACCGTAGCGCCCATAGACAAAGGCATCATCCGGAATGCCCCATTTGTCCCGTTGTGACGTGCCGGGCGGCAGGGTGACCATGTACGGTACATAAGGATAGCGCCCGCCGGTGCAATAATCAGCCAGCCACTCGGAGATATAGGCATAGGTCTGGCCGTGCGGCTCAAAGGCTTGGAACACCGCGTGAATGGCGCTTGGCGTATCCGGGCTGACCAGATCGTCCTTGCCGCCATATTTCATGAAATACGTCAGATCCGCACCCGACCCGGCGATGTCCGACAGCTGATCATAGCACATCAACTCGAACCGGGCGCTGAACTTGTCCACCACGGCTTGATCCGTATTCGCGGCATTGTCCGGATAGGCGATCACCGATGTATGGCCCAGCACTTCTTCTGCGTGATGCGCGTAATCATAGATCGCCTGAACCGTGCCCCGCACGCCCAGATCGTTCGAGTGAAAGATGATCTTTGCCATTTTAAACGGTGCGTTCGACCATCATCTTTTTGATGTTGGCAATGGCCTCGGCCGGGTTGAGCCCCTTGGGGCAGGTCTTGGCACAGTTCATGATCGTGTGGCAGCGGTAGAGCTTGAATGGATCCTCAAGATCGTCGAGCCGTTCGCCCGTCGCCTCGTCCCGGCTGTCGATGATCCAGCGATAGGCATGGAGCAAGGCCGCTGGCCCGAGGTAGCGGTCGCCGTTCCACCAGTAGCTGGGGCAGGAGGTGGAGCAGGAGGCACACATCACGCATTCATACAGGCCATCGAGTTTCTTGCGATCCTCGATGGACTGCTTCCACTCCTTGGCGGGGCGGTTGGTCTTGGTCTCCAGCCACGGCATGATGCTGGCGTGCTGGGCGTAGAAATGGGTGAGGTCGGGGATCAGATCCTTGACCACCGGCATGTGCGGCAGGGGATAGATTTTCACGTCGCCCTTCACCTCGTCCATGCCGTAGATGCAGGCGAGCGTGTTGATGCCGTCGATGTTCATCGCACAGGACCCGCAAATCCCCTCGCGGCAGGAGCGGCGGAAGGTCAGCGTCGGGTCAATCTCGTTTTTGATCTTGATCAGGGCGTCCAGGATCATCGGACCGCACGTGTCCATATCGACGAAATAGGTGTCGACCTGCGGGTTTTTGCCGTCATCGGGGTTCCAGCGATAGATCTGGAACTTGCGCAGGTTCGTGGCGCCTTCGGGCTTGGGCCACGTCTTGCCGGTTGTCATACGGCTGTTCTTGGGAAGTGTCAGTTGGACCATAACGGTTCTCCTTTCACGCGGTGAGCAGGGCAAGCCCCGCCCGTGTAACGCACTGTTGGGTTTCGGGGCGCTGAAGGACTTGGGTCACCAGCGCGACTGTGGTCTCAGAGACACCGATCACGGCGTCCTTTGCGAATTCACCGATCTCGCGTGCGGTCGCGTTGTCAATCACGCAATCGGTAAAGGGGGTCACGGCGGCCTTTGGCACAGCCGGGAACCGGGTGGTGAGCGTTTCGGACACGGCGGCCTTTGCGCTGCGGCGGGCAACACCGTCCACCGCTTCGGTCGCCTCGGCACATGCGGTGACGGTCAAAAGAGCGACGAGAGGCAGCGCGCGGATCATGCTGTGGCCCACCGGGTAAAAAGTACGTCCATGTGCCGCGGTTGCGAACGTTTTGTGGGGCCATCGGCGATGGCCAGCACGTCGCGCATTTCCAGCCCATGGGCCGCGAGGGTTGCGATGGCGTCTGATGGCGGGTCGACGCCTTCAAACCGGCGCGTCATCGACAATTCGAGGATGACAAACTCCGTCTGCCGCAGCGTGTCCGCAGCACCGGCCAGCACTTGCGCCTCGAACCCTTCGGTGTCGATCTTGATCCCGAACGGGCCGACATGCCCTTCGGACAGGCTGTCGAGCGTCACAACCGGCACTTCACGCTTTTCGACATCCGAAAAGCTGTTGGTCAGCACATCGCGACGTTCCAGCACGCTGGCCATGGCGCCACCGTGCCCCGGTTTCGTCTGGGGAATGTTCAAAGTGGCGGTTCCGGCTTCTGCACCAAGGGCCACGGCGTGAAAATCGCCCTTTGCGGGGCGCGCGCCGGGCATGTCGCCTTGCGGATCCACCAGCACGAAATGCGCCTCGGGAAAGCTCTCGTAGAGCCAGGGGGTGCCCTGGAACACGCCGACATCGAACACGGTTGCCGGATCAAACCCGTAGCTGCGCAGATAGAACGGGCGCATCTTGTGGGGGTGGATGTCCAACCCCTCCTTGCGCGCGAGGTCGCGCAGCTCACCCAGCATGGGTGGCCTTTGGCCCGCCATGGCGGCGGGCACAGGGGCGTGCTGCAACACGGAACAACGGCCTTAGTAGACCCGCGCCTTGGGCGCGATTTTCTTGAGGTCGATGCCGCCGTCATTGTGGCTGGTGAGCGGGTTCAGGTGCACACCACGGAAACCAAGGGATGCCGCGTTGCCCTCGAACCAGATCAGGGAATGCTTGCGCCAGTTCTCGTCGTCGCGGTCGGGATAATCCTCATGCGCATGCGCGCCCCGGCTCTCCTTGCGCGCGGCAGCGGCCGTGATCGTGGCGACCGCGTTGGGCATCAGGTTCGTCAGCTCCAGCGTTTCCATCAGGTCGGAGTTCCAGACAAGCGACGTGTCCGTCACCTTCAGATCGCTCTGCTTGGCGGCGACGTCCTTCATCTTTTCCTCGCCCTCGGCCAGCGTCTTGTCGGTGCGGAAGACGGCGGCGTCCTGCTGCATCGTCTTCTGCATCTCGAGGCGCAGTTCCGCCGTGGGCACGTGCCCCTTGGCATAGCGCAGCCCGTCAAACCGGCTGAACGCGGCCTCGACCGAGCGTTGGTTGGGCGTGGGCACGGGCGCGTCGGCGTCCACCACTTCTTTGGCGCGGATCGCCGCCGCACGGCCAAACACCACGAGGTCAATTAGAGAGTTGGAGCCCAAACGGTTCGCCCCGTGCACCGAGGCACAGCCCGCCTCGCCCACGGCCATCAGGCCCGGGGACACGTTGTCGGGGTTATCCTTGGTGGGGGCCAGCACTTCGCCCCAGTAATTCGTGGGAATGCCGCCCATGTTGTAGTGGACGGTCGGCAGAACCGGGATCGGCTCCTTCGTGAGGTCCACACCGGCAAAGATGCGCGCGGATTCGCTGATGCCCGGCAGGCGCAGGTCCAGCGTTTCCTTGGGCAAGTGGTTGAGGTGCAGGTGGATGTGATCCCCCTGCTCGCCCACGCCGCGCCCTTCGCGGATCTCCATGGTCATGCAGCGCGACACCACGTCGCGCGACGCCAGATCCTTGTAGGTCGGGGCGTAGCGTTCCATGAACCGCTCACCTTCGGAGTTGGTGAGGTACCCGCCCTCGCCCCGCGCGCCTTCGGTGATCAGGCACCCCGCACCGTAGATGCCGGTGGGGTGGAATTGCACGAACTCCATATCCTGAAGCGGCAGACCGGCACGGGCCGTCATGCCGCCGCCGTCACCGGTGCAGGTGTGGGCGGATGTCGCGCTGAAATACGCGCGGCCATAGCCGCCCGTCGCCAGCACAACCATCTTGGCGGCAAAGAGGTGCATGGTGCCGTCATCCAGCTTCCAGCACAGCACACCCTGGCATGACCCGTCTTCGGACATGATCAGGTCGATTGCGAAATACTCGATGTAGAACTCGGCATTGTTCTTGAGCGACTGGCCATAGAGCGTGTGCAGGATCGCGTGACCGGTCCGGTCCGCCGCAGCACAGGTGCGCTGTACGGGCGGGCCTTCGCCAAATTCGGTGGTGTGGCCGCCAAAGGGACGCTGGTAAATCTTGCCCTCTTCGGTGCGCGAGAACGGCACGCCGTAGTGCTCGAGCTCGTAGACCGCCTTGGGGGCCTCACGCGCCAGATACTCCATCGCGTCCGTATCACCCAGCCAGTCCGAGCCCTTGACCGTGTCATACATGTGCCACTGCCAGTTGTCGGGGCCCATGTTGGACAGGGACGCGGCGATGCCGCCCTGTGCCGCCACGGTGTGCGACCGGGTCGGGAACACCTTGGTCACGCAAGCGGTGCGCAACCCCTGTTCCGCCATACCCAGCGTCGCCCGCAGACCGGCGCCACCGGCCCCCACGACCACGACGTCATATTCATGCGTCTCGTAATCATATGCAGCCATTTCGGCCTCCTATCGGTAGGACGCGCGCACGCGCCTGGTGTCCGTAAGTCTCAAATCGCCATCCGGGCAATGGCGAATACGCCAACCACGATCAGCGTGTAGGAAAAGGCGGTTGTCGCCACGAGGGTCAGCTTACCTGCGGTGCCATGCACATAATCCTCAATCGCGGCATGCGCCTCGCGCATCAGGTGCAGAACGATCACCACCAGCGCCAGCGCACAGATGATCGCAGGGACCGGACGGCTGAAGAACGCGACAACCTCGTCATGCGTTCCACCCAGCACGGTGGCAAAGAAGAAAACAAACAGCGGCACAAGCGGCACAAGCAGCATGGAACTGATCATCATCTGCCAGTGGTGATGCGTGCCCTCGCGTCCGGAGCCAAGGCCGATGACACGTTTGCGGTCAGTGATAAAGCGCATGGGTTCCCCTCCGGCTCAGGTTGCGATTGCGACAATCAGGGTCAGCACAGTGGCCAGCCCGAACATGCCAATCGCCATCTTTTCGGACTGTTCGACATTCACGAAATACCCGAAATCCCACAGCACGTGCCGCAGCCGGCCAAGCATGTGGTAAAAAATCGCCCATGTCGCGCCCAGCAGGATCAGGTTGCCGAGAAGGCTGCGCAGCAGGCCATCAATGGTTGCGAACGCATCCGGCGACGTTGCCGCCGCCAGCAACCACGCCACCACCAGCAGCGATGCGAGCAGGCAGGCAATGCCCGTGATGCGTACCATGATCGAAGACATCGACGTCAGCTGTGGGCGGTAGATTTGCAGATGCGGCGATAGCGGGCGGTTGCCCCGATTTACATCGGCCATTTGGCTTCCTTTACTGTGGCTGCCTCCTTGATACTGATTTCTACGCCCAAGTCACGGGCCATGAGCGCACATCCGGCGCGGTTTTTTGGCGCATTTGACGCAATGCGCCACTTTGTGATCACTAGAAAGAAAGTCGTGATCACAAAATCAACGTTGCTGGAGGGAAACCGCCTGTTTTGTCGTCTCGCGTTGCAGTTTGCGTTTGATCTGAGCCGGATAGTCCGCGAATCCGTTTGCCGTGACCACAAAGGCACCGGGACCCGAGATCAGATTTTCAAAGAAATAGCCGGTCAGGTCGGTCTGATCCGTCTCAATCGCGAGTGCATTGAGGATAATGCCATCCGCCACAAGGCCCGCACGCTGCGCGCCCGGTTCAACCCCTTCGTTGGACACGCCGTCCCCGGACACGTCGATCACCCGCCGCCCGCACTGCGGCACCTGTGCAAAGGCCGCGCGGGACACGGCCACAGCCTCTCCGATGGCGGTCGAATAATTGCGCCAGATCCGCTCATCCGTGTCCACGCGTTCGGCGAATTGCAACACGTCCGCATGGGTGCGCATGGCGGTCCAGGGGATCGTCTGGCGCTGGCGCGACGCGCCGGTCCATTGCACGAGCCCTACCTGCGCCTGCTGGCTGACCAGCGCATCGGCCACAATCCCGTCCCGCAAGGCTTCGGCAAGGCCGCCCATCTGGATCCGGTATTCGTCGCGGTCCACCGATCCCGACACGTCCACAGCCAGCATCAGGGCAAGATCGCAGGCGCGCGTAAGCGACGGCAGAAGCACAAGGGCAAGGACAGAGGCGAGGACGGGGGCAAGGCGCATCATATGCGCGATCCTAGCGCCGCTTGGCCGCGCGCGTCGATCACAATTGCGCGGTCAGTCGAGCAGCGTGTAGAGCCTGCGCAAATGCGCCTCGAACTCGTCACACATGATGATTTCAATAGTCGACGGATCGTAAAACGCATTCGCCTCGCCACAAGGCTCCACCCGGACGGTGATCACCTCGGGAAAGCGGAAATCGGCGTTCAGGGCCGCAACTTCGGCGCCGATCACATCGGCGGTCAGGGACGCCGCACCCCCTGCATCGAACCGCAGACTGTCGCCAGCTCCGGCGATGTCATCCATGACTGCGCCCCAGCTGTCGATGGCCAGGTCGTATTCCTCGGGGCAGGTTTCCGCGCGCTCTTCGGGCAACCCCATGTCTTCGGCAAAATCATCGCGCGCATCCGGGTTGGCCCCGTAAAACAGGCAGACAGTATTGAAAAACCGTTGCTCATCAGGGCCATGCACATCCCAATAGACCGACCCGCCACCATCCTGCGCCTCTGCCCAAAACCCGGATGCCGCGTCATAGGCCAGATCAAGCGCCACGTCCTCTTCGAAGAACGCGTCGATCATCAGGATGGAGACGACGTCCGCGGCGTCCTCTTCCTGACCAAAGACCGGCAGGCCAAGCACATCGATCATCGCGTGCCCCAGCTCGTGGTAGAATATGCTCAGCACGTTCGCCTCGACAAACGCGTCCTCGGCCTCGTCGGCAACAGCGGCGGTTGTCAGACAGAGCAGGGCCAGAGCAGAGCGGAGCATGAGGGACCTCGGACGTTACAGAAGATCATCCAGCACGGCACGCAGCGTTGTGTCAAAGGTCAAATCGGTGATCTGAATGTCGCCGCGCACCGGCGCACCCAACATATAGACCGCAATGGGTCGCGATTGACCTGCGACGTTGAACGTGGTGATTTCCTGCACCATGCCGCCCACATCGACGCGCTGCACGATGGTCTGGCAGCTTTCGAACCCGTTCGGAAAGGCGGCCGACAACTGCATGACACCGCCGCCAAGTGATGCCGGACCACCGTTGATATGCGTGGTCCCAATCTCGGCGAACCGTTCAAAATCACCGGCGAAAAAGGCCGCCTTGACCGCTTCAAAGGCGTCTACAGGTTTTGCATCCCCCATCTCGCACAGCGGCTCGGCCACCGCACAGCTTGATGTCAAAGCCGCAGCCAGAATAAGCGCGTATTTCATTCAATGAATCCCATCTCAAATCTGCACAAACGCATGCGTCTGTTACCGATAGCCTAGCGCGGTATCAACGCCCAGTAATCAAGATCCAGCAGAACATGCGGCAGGTATTTCCCGTCATCGCCGCGCAGCGTGAACGGGGCGCCGCCCTTGGTCGCCACAAGACGCAGGCGCAGCGCGCCGACACCCGGGGCATCCGTCTCGGCAGTGTCCAGCACTTCGGTCCATGCGCGGATCGTATCCCCCGACAGGCACGGGTTGGCATGGGCGCCTGCGTTCAGCCCCACGACCATCTGCGCATTGGCCAGCCCGTTGAAGCTGAGCGCGCGCGCCATGGAAATCACGTGCCCGCCATAGATCAGCCGCGACCCATCGGGCCGAGCCGACGTGTCAAAATGGACCTTGGCCGTGTTTTGCCACAGCCGCGTGGCCATCATGTGTTCGGCTTCTTCGACCGTTACACCGTCCACATGGTCGATCTGTTCGCCCACGGTATAGTCGACCCAGCGATGCGGCTCACCTGCAAGGTCATAATCGTACTGGCTGAAATCGAGACCGTGCGGCACCACGAGGCTGTCTGCCGGCACGCTCTTGGCGAGGTCCGGCACCACCGTGTCGGGGGCCGGTGCATCGACATCCCGTTTGCGCACCATGACCCAGCGGACATAGCTGAGCACCGCGGTGCCATGCTGGTTGCGTCCCGTGGTGCGCACCCAAACCACGCCAGTCTTGCCGTTTGAATTCTGTTTGAGGCCAATCACCTCGGAACTGGACCGCAGCGTGTCACCGGGCCAGACCGGCGCCAGCCAACGCCCTTCGGCATAGCCGAGGTTTGCCACCGCATTGAGCGAGATGTCCGGCACGGTTTTGCCAAAGACCGTGTGAAACGCGATCATGTCATCCAGCGGTGCCGACGCCAGACCGCAGGCCTGCGCAAACGTATCCGCCGAATAGAGCGCATGGCGCGCCGGATAGAGCGCATGGTAAAGCGCGCGCTCCCCCGCCCCCACGGTGCGCGGCACGGCGTGGTCGATCACCTCGCCAATGCGGTAATCCTCGAAAAAGCGGCCTGCGTTGGTTTTGGCCATCACTGCTCTCCCAATTTGACGTCCGGGTGATAGTCGCCCGGCACCTCCTTCACCACCGCCTGACCGCAGCGCATGAGGCCCGCGGCGTGGTCCCATGTCTGGGTCGGACTGCCATGCAGCGCCCACCCGGCATTCAACGCGGCCGTGACCTTGTGACAAAAGGCGGACGTATCCTCTTCGGACAGAAAACGATAGATTTTCATATGCTTACCCCGGGAATGGCCAGACGCCGAGCCAGTTGTGGACCATGCCGATGAGGCCCAGAAGGACGACCGAGCCGACAAGGAACATGGCGTCCTTGGCATAGGAGCCGCCGGTGTTCGGTGTCCATGCCGGGTCTGCGGCATTGATGATGCGCGCGGTCAGAACGGCCCAGACCAGCAGCCCGCCAAACAGGATGATCGACGCAAGATCACCATTGACCAAAAGGTGCGCCACCGCCCAGATCGAAAAGCCGGTCAGCATCGGGTGCCGCAGCCCTTGCAGCAGCTTGCCACGCTTTGGCGCGGGGCTGAGCATGTAGATCGCGATCAGCATACCGAGGTTGTTGATATGCACCATGAAGGCGGGCGGTTGCCAGACCGGCAAAAACTCCGTCCCGCGATAGCCGATGATCATCAACAGGATGGACACGGCGATGGCCGCCGCCACGGCACCCTTGCCCGGATCGCCCATCGCCGCCCGGCGCGCCGGTGCCACGCGTTTGAACAGATGCGCCGCCCACCAAACCGCGACGCCCGCCCCCAGGATGATCCAGAACATATGCTACCCCTCTGCCATGGCCGCGATCGCCTCGGCCTTGGCAAGGGTTTCGCGCGCCGTCACGATGTGCAGATTCTCGACGATCCGTCCATCCACCACGGCCACGCCCTGCCCGGCGGCTTCGGCCTCCTCAAAGGCGGCGATCTGACGTTCTGCCAGCGTGACTTCTTCTTCGGACGGGGCAAAAGCGCGGTTGGCAATGTCGACCTGTGCGGGATGGATCAACGTCTTGCCATCAAAGCCCATGTCGCGCCCTTGGGTGCATTCGGCCTCGAGCCCTGCATCATCCTTGAACGCGTTGTAGACACCGTCGATGATCGCCACCCCGTGCGCCTTGGCCGCCAGCAGGCACAGGCCAAGCCCCGCTTGCATCGGCAGACGGTCCGGGCGGAACCGTGTCTGCAACTCTTTGGCCAGATCGTTTGTGCCCATGACCATGCCATCCAGCCGCGGATGGACGGCGATTGCGGCGGCATTCAGCATCCCGAGCGGCGTTTCCATCATCGCCCAGAGTGGAACGTCGCCCGTATGCGCGGCCAGCGCATCAAGATCGGCGGGCGCATTCACCTTGGGCAGCAGGACCGCGTCCGCCCCCATCGCACAGGCCGCAACCGCGTCCGACAGACCCCATTCGGTGTCCAGTCCGTTGATGCGCACGATCTTCATCCGTGCACCGTAACCGCCCGTGGCGAGGGCCTCGGACAGCGTGTCGCGGGCGGTTGCCTTTTCATCAATCGACACCGCGTCTTCGAGGTCAAAGATGATGGCGTCCACGGGCAACCCACGTGCCTTGTCGAGCGCGCGCGGCCGCGACCCCGGAATATAAAGCACGGAACGTAGCGGACGGGCGATGGCCATGATGCGATCCTCGTGAGTCATAAAGTTGCGCGGAATTGCGCATTTATTTGCAGATAGTTCAAGAGGATTTTCGCCGCGGTGCAGAAAGTTTTTGCCCGTATTTTGTGCGGCAGAGCAGCATGGCTCAAATTGCACATATCACCGGACGGGGCGTTAACCACTTTTTCAGGCTCGGCGCGCAGGCTTGTCCTGTTCCGCGCTCTCCGGGAGGGCCGTTTCGGCTGGGCCGCCGAGGACTTTGCGGGAGAGAGACGTGGAACACCGAACCGGGGCTGCCCGGTCATCGCCGGATCTGCCGGTTGGGCCAGATGACCAGAGGTTTCGCCGCTTGATTGGGAAAGGCGATACGTGATGACACGGATTTTCAAGAGTTTGGGCGCTCTGGCCGCGGCTGCGGCATTGAACACGATTGCTGCGGGCGCAGTGGAAGCGCAGCAGCAGCGCAATTGCGGGCCACGCGACATTGTGGTGACACGGTTGGCCGAAGGATACGGTGAAACGCGGCAGTCGATGGGCCTCGGGGCCAACAACGCGGTGATCGAGGTGTTTGCCTCCGAAGAAACCGGCAGTTGGACGATCACGGTCACAACGCCCAACGGGCTGACCTGCCTCGTGGCGTCCGGTCAGGCGTTTGAAGCACTGGCCGAGGCGCTGCCCGCGAAAGGCAACGACGCCTGAGGCGGCCACGACACACACACCGACAGAGGGCGCGCCGCTTGGTGCGCCTTTTTCATATGTGCCGCAGGGGGGCGCGGCGCAGGGTCATCCCCCACTTTTCATCCGCGCCAAACCCAAGTGCTTCGTAAAACCCGCGGGCCTGCGCTGACTGACCAGTCAGCAGCATGATCTTGTAGCACTCCGCCGCCCATGCTGCGTCCACCGCGGCCTCCATCACCTGCCGTCCATGACCGCATCCTCGATGCGCCGCATGGGTGACGACGTTTTCGATCAACGCATAGGGCCGCCCGCCTTGCGTGATATTCGGCAGGATATGCAACGTCGCCAAGGCCACAGCCAGATCCGCGTCCCACGCCCCCCAGACGGTCGTGCCCGGCTGCCCAATCACCGACGCGAATGCTGACGCATCGGCAAGCGGCTGATCCCCCACCAGGTGCCGGTACAGGGTCATCGCCGCCCCGGCATCCGCACTCGTGAAGGCCCGGATCATGTCAGCCCGTCCCAGATCAGCTTGGTCCCCGTCGCCATCAAAAGCACGTAAGTGAGCGCGAAGAACGCGCGCTCAGGCACCATGAAATGCATCTTGACCCCGATCCATGCGCCCAGCAGCGCGAAGGGTGCGAGCACGAGGTTAGCCATGCCTGTCTGCGCCGTGAACATGCCGAGAAAGGCATAAGGCACGAATTTGAAGATGTTGATGGCAAAGAAAATCAGGACCGTGTTGGCCTGATATTCGGTCTTGGTCGTCTTGAGCGACAGCAGATACACCGCCGCCGGTGGCCCGCCTGCGTGGCTGACAAAGCTGGTGAACCCGGCCACACAGCCCGCCACCGCCCCAGCCCAACGGGGCAAGGCTGCCGCTGCGATCCTGATCCAGCCGCGCCCGCGCCCCACCTGCCAGAGCACGAAGCCGATGGAGATCGCCCCGATCAGCACCCGCAGCACATCCGGATCCGAGCGCGCATAAAGCGCCGCCCCAAGGGCCACGCCCGGCAAGCCGCCAAGGATCATCAGCCGCGCTGTGGGCCAGTGCCATTTCCCCCAGTAGGGCCGCAGCGTCGCCGCATCGACCAGCATCAAGAGCGGCAACATCACCCCAAGCGCCAGCCCCGGCTCCACCACCAGCGCCAGAATCGACGCCGCCGCAAAGGCCGCACCTGACCCGAAACCACCCTTGGAGATGCCCGCAAAGATCGCGGCCGGACCGGCAATCGCAAAAAAGGCCCAACTGAGCTCGAGCATCGGGAAGTGTCCGGAAAAACTGTGCGTTCCTGTTCCTTTAGCGCGCCATTCCTCGCTTCGCCAGAGTGGTCCGCGCCATGTGCCGCAGCGCAGCAGACTTGCGCGGACCGCCCGCCCGCGTTAGGCACCGCGCCAACGAAAACCCCTAGTGCGGAGAATTTCACCCATGGCCAGACCCAAGATTGCGCTGATCGGCGCCGGTCAGATCGGCGGCACCCTTGCCCACCTCGCAGCGTTGAAAGAGCTGGGCGACGTGATCCTGTTCGACATCGCCGAAGGCACACCCGAAGGCAAAGCGCTCGACATCGCGGAATCCGGCCCCTCCGAAGGGTTTGATGCCAAGCTGAAAGGCACGCAGTCATATGCCGATATCGCGGGCGCAGACGTCTGCATCGTGACCGCCGGTGTGCCGCGCAAGCCGGGCATGAGCCGTGACGACCTTCTGGGCATCAACCTCAAGGTGATGAAATCCGTGGGCGAGGGCATCGCCGCCAACGCGCCAGACGCCTTTGTCATCTGCATCACCAACCCGCTCGACGCGATGGTCTGGGCGCTGCAGAAATTCTCGGGCCTGCCCGCGAACAAGGTCTGCGGCATGGCCGGTGTGCTCGACAGCGCGCGGTTCCGCCACTTCCTTGCCGAGGAATTCGACGTGTCCATGAAGGACGTCACCGCCTTTGTTCTGGGCGGCCATGGCGACACGATGGTTCCGTCCGTGCGCTATTCGACCGTCGCTGGCATCCCCCTGCCCGACCTGATCGACATGGGCTGGACCACGCAGGAAAAGATGGACGCGATCGTACAGCGCACCCGTGACGGCGGCGCCGAGATTGTTGGCCTGCTGAAAACCGGCTCCGCGTTCTACGCCCCCGCAACTGCGGGCATCGAGATGGCCGAAGCCTATCTCAAGGATCAAAAGCGCGTCCTGCCCTGTGCCGCCCATTGCGACGGTGAATTTGGCCTGAAGGGCATGTATGTGGGCGTGCCCACGGTGATTGGCGCGGGCGGCATCGAACGCATCGTTAACATCAAGCTCAACAAGGAAGAGCAGGAGATGTTCGACACCTCCGTCAAGGCTGTGCAAGGCCTGATGGACGCGTGCAAGGGCATCGACGACAGCCTCAGCTGATCCCAAACCTGCATCCGGGCGCGCTCTCATGACGGCAGACACCACGATTGTCATCACGTCCTGCAAGCGCCCGGATGATCTGGACCAGACACTGGCCAGTATCGCCGCGCGGGACCTGAGCGCGGTCAAACGCATCATCGTCATCGAAGACAGCGACCACCCCGGGATCGCCCCCGTGGTGGCCACACGCCTTGGCGACATCCCGCATCTGTTTCTGCAGAACGAAACCACGTTGGGTCAGATTGCATCCATCGACCGCGCCTATGCCGAGGTCGACACGCCCTACATCTTTCATTGCGAGGATGACTGGCTGTTCCCGACATCGCTGTTCATCGCAGAAAGCCGCGCCATTTTGGCGGCGCGTCCCGACGTGCACGCGGTCATGATGCGTGCGTGGAGCGAGGCGCCGGATGCGCAAAACCAGGCCGCCCCCGGTGAGATTGCGGGGGTTGGCGTGCGCATTGCAGACCCCAAGGCGCACAGGCGGTGGGGCAGTTTTTCGTTCAATCCCGGGCTGCGGCGCACCGCGGATTACGCCGCACATGCGCCTTATGCCCGGATCGGTCCCGAACGCGACCTGAGCCACTATCACAAGCTGCGCGGCTTTCGGCTTGTCTATCTCGAAGCGGGCGACGTCACCCATATCGGGTTCGCGCCGACCGTCAAAACCGATGAAATCCGCCGCAAGAAGGCCAAGGGATTTCTGCTCAAATCCCTGTGGCACAGGCTGCAATTTGCGTGGTTCAAACGCTTCGGGTGATGTGGCAGGTGGCCGCGCGGCGGCAAATGACGGTCGCAACCCCAATGTAAAGCGCATATACTTTTTCCATGCCCCAGTCGCGCCCCATAGAACGCAAGCTCACCACGATCCTCGCCGCGGATGCGGCCAATTATTCGGGCCGGATGCGCGGCGATGAGGAAGGCACCGTGCGCGCGCTGCGTGGTGCGCGGGATGTGATCGACGGCGCGATACGGGAGGCGCATGGCCGCATCGCCAACACGTCAGGCGACGGGCTGATCGCAGAGTTTCCATCCGTCGTGTCGGCCGTCAAATGCGCAATCTCGGTGCAAACCACGCTGAACGCGCGCGACGATCTGTTGCCGTTTCGGATCGGTGTGCATCTGGGCGATGTGATTGTCGAAGGCGACGATCTGCTGGGCGATGGCGTCAATCTCGCCGCGCGTTTGCAGGAAGTGGCGGAAATTGGCGGCGTGCTGATTTCGCAGCAGGTCTATGACCATGTGCGCGGCAAGCTGAACGGTGCGGAGCTCCGCCCGCTTGGACCCACCGCGCTCAAGCATCTCGGGGACGCCGTCGGGGTGTACGCCGTTGAAGCGGACGGTATCACCGCCCCCCGTATCCTCGACAACCTCGGCCCCAAAGTGTCCGAGCGCGCCCCCGAACCGGAGCCCCCGGCGGCAGAACCGCCCGGTCGCGCGGATTTCATCAAGACGCGCAACCGATTGCTGATAGCGCTTGGGGCGATTGTGTTTGTGGATATCGCTGCGGGGCTGCCGTTCTTTGTGACCGTGATACCGGAGGTCGCATTGCTCTTTATTCTATACAGAAAATGGCGCGCATACCGCGATCAAACCCTGCCCGCCTGACACGCGGTTGCCGAATCTGCTTCGCGCACTAGGCGCTTTGTGATCACACTTTTTTATCGTGTGATCACAAAATTCAGAATATGGGGTAAAATCCCCTACCTGCGACACATTTCCCGTTTACGTGGCCTTCAGGTTCGGTGGAATAGGCATGAACCTGCACCACCACACGGGACCGATTTGTTATGAACATCCACGAATACCAGGCCAAAGCCCTTTTGCGCAGCTACGGGGCTCCGGTCTCGGACGGGCGCGTTGTCTTGCGGGCCGAAGACGCGAAAACCGCCGCCGGGGCGCTGGATGGCCCGCTGTGGGTGGTCAAGGCGCAAATCCACGCCGGTGGTCGCGGCAAGGGGTCGTTCAAAGAAGCGGATGCGGGCGAAAAGGGCGGCGTGCGCCTGACCAAGTCGGTCGAAGAGGCCGCCGAAGAAGCCAAGAAGATGCTGGGCCGCACGCTTGTGACGCATCAGACCGGCCCGGCGGGCAAACAGGTGAACCGCATCTATATCGAGGACGGTTCGGGCATCGAGACCGAGATGTATCTGGCCCTGCTGGTCGACCGTGTGACCAGCCGCGTGTCCTTTGTCTGCTCGACCGAGGGCGGCATGGACATCGAAGAGGTCGCCGCCGAAACGCCTGAAAAAATCCTCAGCTTTTCGGTTGATCCCGCCACAGGCTATCAGGCCTATCACGGCCGCCGCATCGCCTTCATGCTGGGCCTCGAGGGCAAGCAGGTCAAACAATGCGTTGGCCTGATGGGCCTGCTCTACAAAGCGTTCATGGAAAAAGACATGGAGATGCTGGAGATCAACCCGCTGATCGTGACCGACAGCGGCGATCTGAAGGTGCTGGATGCCAAGGTGTCATTCGATGGCAACGCGATCTACCGTCATGCCGACGTCAATGAGCTGCGCGACGAGACCGAGGAAGACCCCAAGGAACTCGCCGCCTCTAAATACGACCTGAACTACATCGCGCTGGATGGCGAGATCGGGTGCATGGTGAACGGCGCGGGTCTGGCCATGGCGACGATGGACATCATCAAGCTTTATGGCGCAGAGCCTGCCAACTTCCTCGACGTGGGCGGCGGTGCGACCAAGGAAAAGGTGACCGAGGCGTTCAAGATCATCACCTCCGATCCCAACGTCAAAGGCATTCTGGTGAACATCTTTGGCGGCATCATGCGCTGCGACGTGATTGCCGAAGGCGTGGTGGCCGCGGTCAAGGAAGTGGGTCTGCAGGTGCCACTGGTTGTCCGGCTCGAAGGCACGAACGTGCAGCAGGGCAAGGACATCATCAACAACTCCGGCCTCGACGTCATCGCCGCCGATGACCTCAAGGACGGCGCACAAAAGATCGTGCAGGCCGTCAAAGGGTGAGACTGCGCGGTGCGCATATAATGGCAGCAGCGCTGGCTTTGCTGGCGCTGTCGGCATGCGACGATGGGACCGCTGCGGTTGGGTCACAGGGCATCCTGCGCTCTGACACGGCGGCACCGGGTCCGCAAAGCACCGCGCCCGCTTTTGCGGGCAACGTGTTGCGCTCCGCGTGTATCGACACGCAACCGGATTTCGATGGCGCGTCGCAGGCGTTGGCGCGCATCGGGGGATTTGTCCAAAGCGCAAAGACGGGCACGTTTTTCCACCAGCGCTATGACCTGTCGGTCAAGGTGGTATCCGGGCGGTGTTCCATGGTCGCAGGCGCATCCGGCTCTGCCCGGCAGCTTAAGGCTTTGGGCGATCTGCCCGCCGTTGAACCCGGACCAACACGTGCGTTCGGCAATCGCCTCTACCATTCCTTTTTCGTAACGGGGTCGTCATGAAACAGCTTATTCCTGCGTTCGTCATCACCGCTGCTTTGGCGGCTTGCGACAGCCCGATTTCATCCGCGTCCGGTCCGACCGGTCCAGAGCTGCCCCCGCTGGGTCTGGCATCGACCGCGATATGGCTGGAAGAGCGCGAGGCGCTGACCACGCGCGGCGCCCAACGTGCCACAGAAATCCAGTCCGCACAGCGCACGCAGGAGATCCGCACCGGCGAGCGCCCCGTGCCCGTAGCCGCAGCACCCGCAAGGGCACAGTCCGCAGGCTCGAACACGGCGCTAAACGTGGATCAGGTGGCCAACCGCCTGCTCGCCGCGCGCGCGCCCGGCGAGGCGGCCACCATCATCTTTGTCGAGGCGTGTCTGAAAACGGCGGCATCGCCGGATGCGGCGGCAAGTGTTCTCAAGCGGCTGGGCTTCAAGGAGCGCCGCGCGCGCAACAACCGCACGGAATTCACCAGCAGCTTTGTGACCGCGACCCTGTCGCAGGACACGCGGGGCAGCGGCTTTGGTCAATGCACGGTCACGCCGCGCAATGCAGGCTTTGCCCAGGTGCTGCCGGTGTTCCTCAACGATGTGCGCGCGTCCGGCGTGCCGGTGACACAACTGCCCGGCGAAAACGCCTTTGTCATCGGCAACACTGGCGCGGTGGCGCTGATTTCCGGCGGCAGCGGCGCAATGACACGGACCCAACCGGGCGTGTTTCGCGGCTGATGTCCCGTGCGGCGTGGCATAAACTGGCCTTTTCTGGGGCCGTGATGTCGGCGACGGCCCCGGCCCTTGCGGCCGAGCATCCGGCGATTGCGGCGTTCACGGCCTATTGCTTCAAGGCCGGGCAGACGGCGGAAGACGCACGGGCCAATATGGAAAAGGCTGCGGGCACGCCCCTGCCCTTCGCGTTGGAATTCTGGGACACATCGCTGGAACCGGCACCATCGGCGCCCGCCTTTTCCGAACGGCGCTGCGAAGTCTCCTTTGCCGGTGATCACGCCGCCGATGCCGTGCAAGCGGTCCAAGCCAAGATGGCGACGCCGCCGGTCTTTGGCACACCGCTGCCCCTGCCCGACCCGTTTGCGGCCACGCCCGGGACATCTTACATCGAGGCGCGAGAACTGCTGCGCCAGCGCGTGGCGGTTGTCCATATCGGCACCCGCGCGGACGGTGCCGAAACCTTTATCCGCGTGGACCGTTTGCCTGCCGGTCAGGGGTTGCCGTCATGAGTGTCTATGTCGAGGTCATCAACCTGGCCCGCGCCACGGAACGGCGCGCGCATATGCAGGCCGAATTGGCCAAGGCGGGGATCGAGGCTGCGTTCCCCCCTGCCTTCGACATGAAGGAACACGAGCCCGCGGTGATGCTGCAACACTGCAAGGCCGAAGGGCCTTGGGGTACGTTCCAACCCGGCAACATGGCCTGCACGATCAGCCACGAGATGGCGTGGGAGCGGTTCATGTCGTCGGATGCGGCGTTTTGCGTGATCCTCGAGGATGACGTGTTCATCTCGCCCGACATTGCCGCGTGGTTGCGCGATATGTCGTGGTGGCCGGACGACGCCCATCTGGTCAAGATCGAACGGTGGAACGGGCGCAGCACCAAGGTGTTGTTGGCAAAGGACGGTCCACGTCATCTGGGCCGCGAACTGCGCCGCCTCTTTGGCCGTCATGTGGGTTCCGCTGGCTATATCCTCAACCGCGAGGGTGCGCGCCGGATGCTGGCGCACCGGCCCTTTGCGGTGTCGATCGACAATTACCTGTTTAACCGCAACGCCTCGCCGGCGGCGCGCAGCGTCGTGACCTATCAGGTGAGCCCGGCGCTCGTGCAGCAAGGCAATGAACCCGCGGGCGCGGAACCAAGCCTGTCGCACCGCAAACGGCCCAAGGGTTGGGCGCTGACGGTGCAAAAGCTCAAGCGGGGCTGGCGCGAGGTGTCCTACCCGCTGTCGACATATTTCAAATTCTTCACCGGTCAGATCGTTCTGACCCCCGTCCCCTATGCCGCCCAGACGGGCGCGACCCCTTCAAATTCCGAGACGTGAAAAGGACCTGTTATGGCCGTACTCATCGATGAAAATACCAAAGTGATCTGTCAGGGCCTGACAGGTTCCCAAGGGACGTTCCACACCGAACAGGCGATTGCCTACGGCACCAAAATGGTGGGCGGTGTGACCCCGGGCAAAGGGGGCCAGACGCATCTGGACCTGCCCGTGTTCAACTCGGTCCATGAGGCGATGGAGCGGACGGAGGCAAACGCGTCCGTGATCTATGTCCCGCCGCCCTTTGCCGCGGATTCGATTTTGGAGGCGATTGATGCCGAAATGCCCCTGATCGTCTGCATCACCGAAGGTATTCCGGTGCTCGACATGATGAAGGTGCAGCGCGCGCTGGAAAGCTCGTCGTCCCGTCTGATCGGCCCCAACTGCCCCGGTGTCATCACGCCGGACGCCTGCAAGATCGGCATCATGCCCGGCCACATTCACAAACGCGGGAGCGTGGGTGTCGTATCGCGTTCGGGGACGCTTACATATGAGGCCGTGAAACAGACCACCGATATGGGCCTTGGCCAATCATCCGCCGTGGGCATCGGAGGCGACCCGATCAAGGGGACCGAACATATCGACGTGCTGGAGATGTTTCTGGCCGATCCGGAAACCGAAAGCATCATCATGATCGGCGAAATTGGCGGTTCTGCGGAAGAAGACGCGGCCCAGTTCCTCGCCGACGAAAAGAAGGCGGGCCGCTGGAAGCCCACCGCAGGCTTCATCGCAGGTCGCACCGCCCCTCCGGGCCGCCGTATGGGCCACGCGGGCGCGATTGTCGCGGGCGGCAAGGGCGGTGCCGAGGACAAGATCGAAGCCATGCGGTCCGCGGGCATCGTGGTGGCCGACAGCCCCGCAACGCTGGGCGAGGCCGTGATGGAGGCGATTAAGGGCTAAGGCATGCTGAACGGTCTGGCATCAAAACTGAGGGCATGCCCGCGCCGCGGGGTGGGCAGTATGCCCCGCTCGCCAAACCTAGGGTTTGCCTTCGGCAAAACGAGTCGGTCAGGAGATGCCCGGCAGTGCCGCCGGGCCGCAGCTTGCATCAGTCTGCTTTTGCTCTCAGGTGAGGCATTCGCGACCACACACGCGGAAGAATTCGCTGAAATCCCGCCCGGCCTGAAAGTCATTCTGTTTTCGCTAAAAGATGACCCTCAAGTCGTGACATACGATCCAGACAGTTTATCGCAGCAAGCTCTGATCGCATTCGCGGCAGACCTATGCGACGCCGACCAAGCTCGGGTCGAGCCAGTAAGCCCGCGGCTTGCGCAACGGCTCCAAGGCCGTAAACGAGCCCACATTTTTTGTATGGGAGCCTCCCAATGACCGACCAATCCCCCAACGACCAGTTCCACGCCTCCTCTTTCATGCAGGGGCACAATGCGGAATACCTTGAACAGATGTATGCCCGCTATGCCAACGACCCTGCGGCGGTGGACGAAAGCTGGCAGGCGTTTTTCAAGGCGATGGGCGATGATGAGGTCTCCGTCAAGCGCGAGGCCGAGGGACCGTCCTGGGCGCGCGCCGATTGGCCGCCGCAGCCGGGCGATGACCTGACCGCAGCGCTCACCGGCGAGTGGGCACCAGAGCCCGAAGCCAAAGCTGCGGGCGACAAGATCAAGGCGAAGGCCGCCGAAGCAGGCGTCAGCGTCAGCGATGACCAGATCAAGCGCGCCGTTCTCGACAGTATTCGCGCGCTGATGATCATCCGCGCCTACCGCATCCGCGGGCACCTTGTGGCCGATCTCGACCCACTGGGCATGCGCGATCAGACGCCGCACCCGGAACTGGATCCCAAATCCTACGGCTTTACCGAAGCGGACATGGATCGGCCGATCTTTATCGACAACGTGTTGGGCCTGCAGGTTGCGTCCATGCGCGAGATCTTGGAGATCGTGAAGCGCACCTATTGCGGCACCTTTGCGCTGCAATACATGCACATCTCGAACCCCGAAGAGGCGGGTTGGCTCAAGGAGCGGATCGAAGGGTTCGGCAAGGAGGTCGCTTTTACCCGCGAGGGGCGCAAGGCGATCCTGAACAAGATGGTCGAGGCCGAGGGTTTCGAAAAATTCCTGCACGTCAAATACATGGGCACCAAACGCTTCGGCCTCGATGGCGGCGAAAGCCTGATCCCCGCGATGGAGCAGATCATCAAACGCGGCGGTGCGCTTGGCGTGCGTGACATCGTGATTGGAATGCCCCACCGGGGCCGTCTGTCGGTCCTCGCCAACGTGATGGCCAAACCCTACAAGGCGATTTTCAACGAATTCCAGGGCGGCAGCTTCAAGCCCGAGGACGTGGACGGATCGGGCGATGTGAAGTACCACCTTGGTGCGTCGTCCGACCGCGAATTTGATGGCAACGAAGTGCACCTGTCGCTGACCGCGAACCCGAGCCACCTTGAGGCGGTGAACCCCGTCGTACTGGGCAAGGTCCGGGCCAAGCAGGATCAGGTGAACGACGAAGACCGCACCAGCGTCATGCCAATCCTGCTGCACGGCGACGCGGCCTTTGCCGGGCAAGGTGTCGTGGCGGAGTGTTTCGCGCTGTCGGGCCTCAAGGGGCACAAGACCGGCGGCACGATGCACATCGTCGTCAACAACCAGATCGGGTTTACGACCGCCCCGCATTTCAGCCGGTCCTCCCCCTATCCCACCGACAACGCGCTGGTGGTCGAGGCCCCGATTTTCCACGTGAACGGCGATGACCCCGAGGCCGTGGTGCACGCCGCCAAAGTGGCCACGGAATTCCGTCAGAAATTCCACAAGGACGTGGTGATCGACATCATCTGTTACCGCCGGTTCGGCCACAACGAGGGTGACGAACCGATGTTCACCAACCCGGTGATGTACAAGAAGATCAAGAGCCACAAGACGACCCTCACCCTCTATACCGAGCGGCTGGTGCGCGACGGGCTGATCCCCGAGGGCGAGATCGAGGACATGAAGGCGGCCTTTCAGGCGCGCATGAATGACGAGTTCGAAGCGGGCAAGGATTACAAGCCGAACAAGGCCGATTGGCTGGACGGGAAGTGGTCGCATCTCGACAAGAACGGTGAGGAATACGAGCGCGGCAAGACCGCGATTCCCGAAGAAACCCTGGCGCAAGTGGGAACGGCGCTCACCTCCGTGCCGGAGGGTTTCCCCCTGCACAAAACGGTCGGGCGGCTTCTAGATGCGCGCCGCGCGATGTTTGAAAGCGGTGAAGGTTTTGACTGGGCCACGGGCGAGGCGCTGGCGTTCGGGTCACTGCTGACCGAAGGGTATCCGGTGCGCCTGGCCGGTCAGGATTCGACGCGCGGGACGTTCTCGCAGCGACATTCGGGGCTGGTGAACCAGGAGACCGAGGAACGCTATTACCCGCTGAACGCCGTCCGCAAGGGTCAGGCGCAGTACGAGGTGATCGATTCGATGCTGTCGGAATATGCGGTGCTCGGGTTTGAGTATGGCTACAGCCTTGCCGAGCCGAACGCGCTGACCCTGTGGGAGGCGCAGTTTGGCGATTTTGCCAACGGGGCGCAGATCATGTTCGATCAGTTCATCAGTTCCGGTGAATCGAAATGGTTGCGTATGTCGGGCCTTGTCGTGCTGTTGCCCCACGGGTTCGAGGGTCAGGGACCGGAGCACTCTTCCGCCCGGCTCGAGCGGTTCCTGCAGATGTGCGGGCAGGACAACTGGATCGTGGCGAACTGTACGACGCCTGCGAACTACTTCCACATCCTGCGCCGTCAGATCCACCGCGACTTCCGCAAGCCGCTGATCCTGATGACCCCGAAATCCCTGCTGCGGCACAAGCTGGCGGTGTCCAAGGCCGAAGAGTTCACCAATGGCTCCTCCTTCCACCGTGTGCTGTGGGATGACGCGCAACTGGGCAATTCGGACACCAAGCTGAAGGCTGATGACAAGATCAAGCGCGTCGTGATGTGTTCGGGCAAGGTCTACTATGACCTGCTCGAGGAACGCGACGCGCGCGGGATCGACGATGTATATTTGCTGCGGATAGAGCAATTCTATCCCTTCCCCGCCATCTCGCTTGTCAAAGAGCTGGAGCGGTTCAAGGGGGCCGAAATGGTCTGGTGCCAGGAAGAGCCCAAGAACCAGGGTGGCTGGACCTTTATCGAACCGAACATCGAATGGGTCCTGAGCCGCATCAAGGCCAAGCATTCGCGCCCCGTTTACGTGGGCCGCGCCACATCCGCCTCACCCGCCACGGGTCTGGCGAGCCAACACAAAGCCCAACAAGCAGCCCTCGTGAACGAAGCGCTGACCATCGAAGGATAAAGTCATGACCACCGAAGTCCGCGTGCCCACCTTGGGCGAAAGCGTCACCGAAGCCACCGTCGCCACATGGTTCAAGAAACCGGGCGATGCAGTGGCCATGGATGAGATGCTGTGTGAGCTGGAAACAGACAAAGTCACGGTCGAGGTGCCTTCGCCCGTGGCCGGAACCCTTGGCGACATCGTTGCCGCCGAAGGGGAAACAGTTGGGGTGGATGCTCTGCTGGCGACGATTGCAGAAGGCGACGCCGCGGCTGCACCTGCCAAGAGCGCAGAGGCACCGGCGCCCGCCGCCGAGACCGCACCGGCAAGCGATAGTGTCGACGTCATGGTCCCCACATTGGGCGAAAGCGTGAGCGAAGCGACGGTCAGCACATGGTTCAAGGCCGTGGGCGATGCCGTGGCACAGGACGAGATGCTGTGTGAGTTGGAGACGGACAAGGTGAGCGTCGAAGTGCCAGCACCCGCGGCCGGTGTGCTGGCCGAAATCACCGCGCCCGAGGGCACAACCGTGGATGCATCGGCCAAGCTGGCCGTGATCTCGGCCTCTGGCGCTGCGCCTGCCGCAGCCCCCGCTGCTGATGCGGCGCCCGCCGCCGCCCCCGCACCGGCAGGCGGCGCGCGGACGGATGTGGCCAACGCACCGTCCGCGGAGAAGGCGATGGCGGAGGCTGGCTTGTCGGCCGATGCCGTCACTGGAACGGGCCGCGATGGCCGGATCATGAAGGATGATGTGGCCCGCGCTGTTGCCTCTGCCGCGGCTGTGGCCCCGCCGCCTGCGGCGAGCGCGCCCACCCCGCGTGCCCCCGTCCCGGCAGATGATGCCGCACGCGAGGAACGGGTGAAGATGACCCGATTGCGCCAGACCATCGCCAAACGCCTGAAGGACAGCCAGAACACCGCCGCGATGCTCACGACCTACAATGAGGTCGACATGAGCGCCGTGATGGCCCTGCGCAACGAGTACAAAGATCTGTTCCTGAAGAAACACGGCATCAAGCTGGGCTTTATGTCGTTCTTCACCAAAGCCTGCTGCCATGCCCTGAAAGAGGTTCCAGAGGTGAATGCCGAGATTGACGGCACCGACATCGTCTACAAGAATTTCGTCCATATGGGCATCGCGGCGGGCACACCCACAGGCCTCGTGGTGCCCGTGATCCGCGACGCGGACGCAATGAGCTTTGCCGGGATCGAAGCGGCGATTGCCGAAAAAGGCGCCCGCGCACGCGACGGCAAGCTCTCCATGGCCGAGATGCAGGGCGGGACGTTCACTATCTCCAACGGCGGCGTCTACGGCTCGCTCATGTCCTCGCCGATCCTCAACCCACCACAGTCGGGCATTCTGGGCATGCACAAGATCCAGGACCGGCCGATGGTCGTGAACGGTGAAATCGTGATCCGCCCGATGATGTATCTGGCGCTCAGCTATGATCACCGGATCGTCGATGGCAAAGGTGCTGTGACGTTCCTCGTCCGTGTGAAAGAGGCGCTGGAGGATCCGCGCCGGTTGTTGATGGACCTGTAACAGCATGGCGCGCGGGGCGGGCATCTGGATCATCTGTGGCTTTGCCATGATGATTGCCATCTCGATGGCCGGGAACATCCTGAGCGGCCTGGCAGGATCCGCGGGTGTTCTGGACGGTATCGTCCAGCCCACGGCCTATTTCGGCCTGTCCACCGCCATGCTCGCCGCAGCTGCGTTTTGGGCAACAGCCACATGGAGGCTGCGCCCCAATGCCTATATCGGTGGGGCCTTGACGGTTGCGATCGTATTGGCCGTGATGGCGTTGGGGCACTTTTCCCCAGGTGCGCTTGTTACATCCGCCTATGCCGACACATTCGCGATCAATACCGCGCGTCTGATCGCGTTTGGTGTTGGCCTTGCGGTTCTCACCCTGTGGACACGTATGGTGACACACAGTGTCCAATGAAGCTGTGCCCCGAACACACCCACGCTGCAGCCACCCGGGTCAAGCCGGGCGATTGCGGGCGGCCCGTGGCATGAACCGCCAAGCCGCATATCAACGTGCAATCACCGCGCGCCGGACGTTTCACCTGCCCGGTTACCAAACGCTGACGCAGGCGGGTTTCGACGGTCCATATGTCTCCCCGATCCAGCTTACGTCAGGCAATCTTGACGGCCCGCTCCTGATCTCCAAGGACTGGCTCGATGCCCCATCCGCCCACGCGCACCGCGCGCAGCTGGAACGGACCGGCTACCTGCCGGACATCCCGTACAACAAGGTGATGGGCCGCGTGCTGGCGCTGCTGGGCCTGACCCGTGCGGACATCTACATCACGCCGATCTTTCACCTGTTGACGCCCAAGCGGTCCTCGACCATCCCCGCCGCCCATTCCCGCGCCAGCTTTGACGCCATCGGGCGGCACGAATTGATGGGACGCAGGCCCGTCGCCTTGGGCAATGACAGCGCACAGGTGCTGCGGCATTTCGACGTGGATCACATCACGGCACCACACCCCTCCGCCCGCATCGGCAGCTATGACAAGCGCGCCGGGTTGATCGCCGACGCCGTGAGGGCCGCATGACAACCGCACGCGCCCTCTACTGGCTCGCGACCGCCGCCGCGACCGGTACGGCGGTCTTCGCGCTTTACGACTTCGTGGCGTTCAATCTGCCGCGCATGGTCGAAGAGTTGAATGATGGCCTGCCGGGCCTCTTCCGCATCTCGCCCGCCCTCGCCTTGCCCGTCGCCATTGCGCTGGCCTTGTGGCTGCGGGCGACAGCTGCCCTGTGGCTCTTTATCATCTACGTGCTGGCCTACCGCCTGCACTATTTCCTCGGCGCGGACCCGTTCGAAGGCCAGGGCGCATCGCTGTCCGGCGTTCTCCGACACCCCGTCACATTGCTGCTCGCCTGCGGTATCCTTATATTCCTCATCCGCACAAGAGAGTTGGGCCGCACATGACACCCGAACTGACCGCCCTCACCCTCGCCGCATTGCTGCAAGTCGTGCAATTCGTGCTGATGTCGGTGCCCGCCAATCTCGAACTGGGTCAGGGCCGCACCCTCGGCACCCGCGACAAAGGCGGGCTCGAGGCGCAGCTCAGCCCCAGGACCGCACGCCTGTTCCGCGCGCTCAACAACCACTTCGAAGGGCTGATCCTCTTTTCCATTGCCTGCATCGTCATCACGCTCAGCGACCGCTCAACGACGTTCACCGCCTCTTGTGCCTATGTCTATCTCGCCGCGCGCATCCTTTACGTGCCGGCTTATGCGTTTGGATGGGTGCCCTGGCGCAGCTATATCTGGATGGCGGGCTTTGGCGCCACGACACTCATGCTGATCGCAGCACTCGTTTCTTCTGGCTAAAAATACCACGGGGTCCGGGGCAGCGCCCCGGTTCCACGCTTCAACAAAAGGACCTGACCCATGGCATCTTACGACCTTATCGTGATCGGCTCCGGCCCCGGCGGCTATGTCTGCGCCATCCGCGCGGCTCAAAACGGCCTCAAGGTGGCCGTGGTCGAGGGGCGCGACACGCTGGGCGGCACCTGCCTCAACATTGGCTGCATCCCGTCCAAGGCGCTGCTGCACGCCTCCCACATGCTGCACGAGGCAGAGCACAACTTTGCCACCATGGGCCTCAAGGGCAAGACACCGTCCGTCGACTGGAAACAGATGCAGGCCTACAAGACCGACACCATCGGTCAAAACACCTCCGGCATCGAATTCCTGTTCAAAAAGAACAAGGTGGACTGGCTCAAGGGGTGGGGATCCATCCCCAAGGCAGGACAGGTCCAGGTGGGCGATGACGTCCACGAGGCCAAAAATATCATCATCGCCTCCGGCTCCGAACCGGCGTCCCTGCCCGGTGTGGATGTGGACGAAAAGGTGGTCGTGACCTCCACCGGCGCGCTGGAGCTGAACAAGGTGCCCAAGAAAATGGTTGTGATCGGCGCGGGCGTCATCGGGCTGGAGCTTGGGTCCGTCTACGCCCGCCTCGGTGCCGAGGTCGAGGTGATCGAATTCCTCGACGCCATCACCCCCGGCATGGACGCCGAGGTACAGCGCCAGTTCCAGAAAATCCTGACCAAACAGGGGCTGAAATTCACGCTCGGGGCCGCCGTGCAAAAGGTCGAAGCGACCAAGACCAAGGCGAAGGTCCATTTCAAGATGCGCAGTGACGACAGCGAACACGTGGCCGATGCGGACGTGGTTCTGGTGGCGACGGGCCGCAAGCCCTATACCGACGGTCTTGGGCTTGACGCGCTTGGCGTTGCGATGTCCGACCGGGGCCAGATCAAGGTCGATGCGCATTGGCAAACCAACGTGCCCGGCATCTATGCCATCGGCGACGTCATCGACGGGCCGATGCTGGCCCACAAGGCCGAAGACGAAGGCGTGGCCGCCGCGGACGTGGTTGCGGGCAAACATGGCCACGTGAACTATGGCGTCATTCCCGGCGTGATCTACACCCACCCCGAAGTGGCCAATGTCGGCGAAACCGAAGAGACGCTGAAGGCCGCGGGCCGTGCCTACAAGGCAGGCAAGTTCAGCTTTATGGGCAACGGTCGGGCCAAGGCGAACTTTGCCGCCGACGGCTTTGTCAAAATCCTCGCGGACGCGGAAACGGACCGCATCCTTGGCGCACATATCATCGGTCCCGGAGCAGGCGATCTGATCCACGAGGTGTGCGTCGCGATGGAATTCGGTGCCTCCGCCGAGGATCTGGCGATGACATGCCATGCCCACCCGACCTATTCCGAAGCGGTGCGTGAGGCCGCCCTCGCCTGTGGGATGGGCGCCATCCACATGTGATCCTGCGTCCCCGAAGGCGCTGCAGACACAGCCGGCGGGCGGGAAATCGCCCGCTTGCAGCAGGTCCGCCGGAACTTTTCTGCCCAAGCTGGCGTTGGCCCGTACGCAACCGCGTGCGGGCTCTTTTCATGTGTCTGGCATGCGGGTTTGCTGAAACCGCATTTGTACGCATTTCAAAGGATCACATCATGAATCGTCGCAGCACCCTGAAACTCATTGGCGGTGGCGCCGCTCTCATCACGCTGGGCGCATGCGCGCAGCCTGCCGGTGACGACATCGTCGACATCGCTGCGGGCAACCCGAACTTTTCCACTCTCGTGGCCGCCGTGCAGGCCGCAGGTTTGGTCGACACGCTCAAAGGCCCCGGCCCGTTCACCGTGTTCGCCCCGACAAACGACGCCTTTGCCGCCCTGCCCGCAGGCACCGTCGACAGCCTCCTGTTGCCCGAAAACCGCGACCAACTGGTCAATATCCTGACCTATCACGTCGTGCCCGGTCAGATCACGGCGGGCGATGTGCTGGGCACGCGCCAGCAAGTCACGACCGTTCAAGGCGGTACGCTTGATGTGAACGGACAGGTCGGCAAGGTCGGCACCGGCGTGAAGGTCAACAATGCCAACGTGATCCAGCCGGACATCTTTGCCAGCAACGGCGTGATCCACGCCATTGACGCTGTGCTGCTGCCCTGATGCATGCCCGGTGCGCCGGACGGTCGGTCTGGCGCACCTACCACATCGTTTTGGCGGCGCGTGCGGGCCATGCCGCGTCATAATCTGCGCCGCCTTCTTCGCCCTGTGACGCTTCGGCCAGGATTTCACCGGGTGTGGGCAATCCTTCCGCATCATCGCGCGACCACAGACCGGCCCGCATCACGGCGCGGGCACATTGGGTATAGACCTCGGCAATCCGGATCACGATCACCGTAGCAGGCTGCCGCCCGTTCCGCTCAAACCGCGCGCGCAGCTCCGCATCCGTCGTCAACCGGGCCTGTCCGTTGATGCGCACCACGGTGTTGGACCCCGGCACCATGAACATCAGCGACACCCGCCCGTCGGCCACGATGTTGCGCAGACTGTCGAGCCGGTTGTTGCCGCGCCAGTCGGGCATCGCGAGGGTGCGCGGATCAAGCTCCGTCACCACCGGGCCATCGTCGCCACGCGGGCTGCCATCCGTGCCGTCTGGCCCCACGGTGGTCAGCACCGCAAAGCGTGATGCCATAACCCATTTGCGGTAAAGCGGCGTCAGATGATCCGCCACCTTGCGCAGTGACGGCTGCCCCGGTGTGCCATAAAGCGCCTCAAGCGTCGTGATGTCGTCAATGTACTCCATCCGGATCAAACCCTATCTCCCGCATCAGCGCGTCCGACCGCGCCTCCACTGTTTCTTCGAGCCGCGCCATGAATGTGTCCCGGTCAAGCCCGCGTTCCATCGGTGGCAGAAATTCAACCACCGCCAGACCCGGTGTCCGTCGCATGCCGGTGCGTGGCCACAGGACGCCCACATTGGTCGCCACGGGCACGCAGGGTTGCTGCAGCTGTTCATAGAGCACGGCGGTGCCGACCTTGTAGGGCGCGCGCACGCCGGGTGCGACGCGTGTGCCTTGGGAATAGATGATCAGTTGGCCGGGATTGGCACGCCCTGCTTCGACATCGCGCACCATCTTGGCGATGGCAGCCCCCCGCTTGCCCCGCTCCACCGGCACACATTCCAGCCGCTTGGCATAGAGACCGATGATCGGGGTCCACAGGATCGAGCGTTTCATGATGAACTTGGCCGATGGCAGCGCGGTAAAGATCATCATGATGTCGAGGAACGATTGATGCTTGGCCGCGATCAGCACCTCGCCCGTGGGCACGTCACCTCGCACTTCGGCACGAATGCCCACCCACCAGCGCATCGACCAGAAGACATAGCGGCTGTAGGTCTTGCAGGCCGAACGCGCGCCATGGCGGCTGATGATGGCGTAGGGTGCAAAGAGCAGCCCGATGATCAGCATCATGATATAGATATGCAGCACAAAGGCTGCGGAGCGGACCGTTTGCAGCATCACGTGAGCCCTCCCAGGGCGCGGCGGGCGGCGGTTTGCGTCGCGATCAGGGCGACCCCGCCCGCCACAAGTGGAATGAGTAGCGGAACAAGCCATCCCGCCCCCTGAAACCCGATCCCGGTCAGCAGGCCGGGCGCATCGGCACTGCCCGACGGCATCAGCCATACCGCGATCAGACCCGCGACCACCCCGACGCAGGCCCCCGACAGGGCCCGCAGGGTGAACCGGCGGATGAATGCATTGGCGATATAGCTGTCGGTGGCCCCCACGAGCCGCAGCACCGCGATCACTTGTGCATTTGCCGCGAGGGCCGCATTCGCGGCCAGCGTCACCATGGCCGCCACCGCCGCGGTGATCAGCAGGGCCACGATCCACCCCAGACCGCGCAACCGGCTGGCCGCCGACACCAGCGGCCCGCGCCAGCGACCGTGATCGTCCAACACCGCGCCCGGTACTTCGGCCGCGAGGCGCAGGCTCAGCCCGCGCGGATCAAAACCGCTGTCGGTTGTCATCTCGATCAAACGCGGCACGGGCAACGTATCGAGCGGCAGGTCCGCCCCGAACCACGGGGCCAGAAGTGCCGCCTGCTCGGCATCGCTCAGCGCGCGCGATGCGGTCACGCCCGGCGTGGTTTCAAGCACGGCCAGGGCCGCAGCCGTCTGTTCCGCGCGTTGGTCCACCGGGGCCACGATGCGCAGGGTTGCCGTCTGTGCCAACTCTGCCCCCCACCGATCCGCGAGCCGGCCCGCGGCCAGCGACAGGGCCAGCGCGAACACGGCCAGAAAGGCCATGGCTCCGGCGGCAAAGAGTGTCAGTTGCGCCGTGAACCCCGATGGCGGCACCACGCGGTCCGCTTGCCTGTCACCCGCCAAAAGCGCGCGCAGCTGTGCCAGATCCAGCCTCACAAATCCGCTCCCGCCAATTGCACGCGGCGGTTCGCAATGCGCAGCACGCGCGCCTGTACCTGCGCCTTGGCGGCGCGGATCAAGCTCAGGTCATGGGTCGCGATGAGCACGGTCTTGCCCATGCGGTTCAGCTCCACCAGCAGCGTCAGCAGGCGCTGCGACATGTCCCAATCCACGTTGCCCGTCGGCTCGTCCGCAAGCACAACTTCGGGCGACATAATGACCGCGCGCGCCAGTGCGGCGCGCTGACGTTCACCGCCCGACAGCTCCGGCGGCGTCGCCGCCGCCCGCGCCTGCAACCCGACCCAGCCCAGCAATTCGCCCAGATCACTGCCAGCAGCCTCGGCATGGCGGCCCGACACGGTCAGCGGCAGCGCGACATTGTCGGCCACGGGCAGATGATCCAGAAACTGCACATCCTGATGCACCACCCCGATGCGGCGCCGGATCAGCGCCACCGCATCCCGGTCCAGCCCCCGCACATCCGCATCAAACAACCGCACATGCCCCGCCATCGGCAACAGCGCGCCGTAACACAGCTTGAGCAGCGTGGTCTTTCCCGCCCCTGACGGACCCGTCAGAAAATGGAACGATCCCGGTGCCAGCTTGACGGAAATGTCCGACAAAAGCTCGCCCCCGCCGTAGCTGTAGGCCACATTTTCCAGCTCGATCACGCCCGTCCCCTCGATATTGCCCCTGTTGTGCCCCAGCATCAGGCGCGTTTCAATCTGAATGCCTTGCATGGGCGCAATCCAGTTCGCGCTTTTCTGCGCGCCGGTTGCACCATATGCTGCGTCTCAAAACAAAGGTTGGGGCCAGCGATGCGGTTGATCTGTCCAAATTGCGACGCGCAATACGAAGTGGTGGATGATGTCATCCCCGCCGAGGGGCGTGATGTGCAATGCTCCAATTGCGGTCAGACGTGGTATCAGCACCACCCCGATCACCCCCCCGCCGAGGAACCGCCCGCAGATTTGCCCGATGATCTGGCCGAGCCGGATGATGCACCGGGCGAGGACGAAGAACGCAGCGCGGCGGCCCCGCCGCCGCCCCCGGCACCTGATCTGGAACCAGAGCCGGAACCCGAACCGGAGCCGGAGCCGGAACCGCAGGCCAGCCCACCGCAACGCAGTCTCGATCCCGGCGTGGCCGACATCCTGCGCGAAGAAGCGCAGCGCGAAGCGCAGGCACGCGCGGGTGAGACGCTCGAGACGCAGCCCGACCTTGGCCTCGACGACGCCGAAAGCGAAAGCGACCGCCGCGCCCGGGAGGCCCGCGAACGCATGGCACGGTTGCGCGGTGAAGAGCCGCAGAGCGCCGAGGCCGTCAACGCCGCCGCCACGGCCGCCGCCGTTGGCTCACGGCGCGAGCTGCTGCCCGACATCGAAGAAATCAATTCCACCTTGCGCTCCTCGGGTGATCGCGAAACCCGCGCAGCGGACCCAAGCCCCGACGAGGCCAACCCGGTCAAACGTCGTGGCGGTTTCGGGCGCGGTTTTATGTTGATGATCGTTCTGGCCCTGATCCTCGGCGCCATTTACGTCTTTGCGCCGCAAATTGCGCAATCCGTCCCGCAGGTGGACCCGTATCTCAGCGCCTATGTCGCGCAGGTCGACAGCGCCCGGACGTGGCTGGATGGGCGCGTGACCGGCATTCTGCAATGGCTGGACGCGACCGCGGCGTCACAGGGCGAATAACCGCCTTCCGCAGTCGCGTCAGAAGCGGTCCAGAAGCCGCTTGAGGTAGTCCAGCTCTTCATTGGGACGTTCGCCTTCGCCAGCGCGTCGGCGGATTTCGTCCAGCAGATCGCGCGCACGGCGGTACACGTCCTCTCCCTGAAGCAGGCTTTCCTCGGTTCCGATGCTGCCGTTTGAACCCGGTTCGCGGCCCAGCGGATCCTGCGCCTCGGCGCGGCGGTCACTCTCGCTCAGCCCCTGCCCCTGTTCGCCGTTCTGCGCGTCCTGCTGCATCTGCTCGCCGATGGCGCGCATCCCCTCGCGCAGGGCTTCCATCGCCCGGCTCTGATTGTCGATCGCGTCGGCATAGTCCTGATTGCGCAGCGCTTCTTCGGCACCATCCATCGCGCGGCCTGCGCGGTCGAGCGCATCGCGCGCAGCGTCACCCTCGGGCGTACCTGCACCGGGCAGGTTGCCTTGCTGGCGGCGCAACTCGTCGCGCAGGGCCTGCTGACGATCGGCGAGCGATCCGTCACCGCCCCCTTCGCCTTCGGCCTGTTCCTGACCTTCGCCGCCCTGCTGGCCGTCGTTCTGTTCGCCCTGACCCTGCTGACCGCCTTGCTGGCTGTGCTCCTGGCCCTGCCCCTGACCGCCGTTGCGGCCCTGGTTGCCCTGGTTCTCACCGGCCTGGGCGTTCGGATTAAACTGTTCCTGCAAATCACGGAACGCCTCATCACTCAGGCCTTGCTGCTCGCGCAGGGTCTCGGCGAGGCCCTCCATCGCCTGTTCGCCCGGGCTTTGCTGGCCTTCGCCGCCTTCGCCTTGCGTCACGCGCATGTTTTCGAGCATTTCCTGCAACTCGCGCAGCGCCTGTTCGGCCTCGGCCATGCGGCCTTCTTCCATCAGTTCCTGAATACGGTCCATCATCCGTTGCAGATCGTCCTGGTTCATCTGCATGGTTTCGGCATTGCTCGGGCCTTGATTGCGTTCCTGATTGGCCTCGTCGTTGAGCTCTGCCTGCCGCGACAGCTGGCGCATGTAGTCATCCGTGGCGCGGCGCAATTCGCGCATCAGCTCTTCGATCTCGGCCTGACTGGCCCCTTCACGCATCGCCTGTTCCAGACGTTCGCGCGCCCGGCGCAGACGTTCGAGCGCCGAGGCCAGATCACCTTCTTCGATGCCAAGAGCCAGATCCCACATGTCGCGGGCGATCTCTTCCTGCTGTTCATCGGTCAGGCCATAGCGGGCCAGCGTTTCAAGCTTTGTGATCACGCGGCGCAGGCGCAATTCGTCCACTTCCTTGCGGAAGATATCGTCGGGTTTGTACGCCACGGTGCGCAGCAACTGCGCCACCCGGGGTGCGTTGGCCCGTGCCCACAGAAGATCGCGCCGCTGTTCGATGATGGCCGCCGCAAGCGGATCGAAGAACCGCCGCCCCGGCAGCGTAAAGGTCTGCGGTTCGCTGATCCCTTGCTGCTCGGCCGCATCCAGCACGCTCAGTGTCATCGCCACGGGCAGGTTTGCCCACGGGTGTTCCGAAAAATCGTCAATCAGGTCTTCGTCGAATTCCGTCCGGCTGCCCGCAACGGGCATCGGCAGGATGGCGGTCAGTTCAGGGCGCGGATCGGGCGCGATGCTCAGACCATGGCGTCGGTCCACGGCGCTCAGATCCAACGCAAACCGCGCCTCGCCCGCCTCAACACCGTAATCATCGGTCGCTTGGAACGGCAGTGTCATTTCGCCCAGTGCCGAAGCCTCTGGCGCCGCCAGAATGGTCACTTGGGGCGCGGCGTCGGGCAGGACGGCCACATCCCACGTGCGTCCGCCGGGTCCGTTGATCGTGACCTGACCCGACTGGATCGCGGTAAAGTCCTGTTCCGTGGCAGAGGCAGGCGGCACCTCGCCGGTGCGGCCCGAAACGGTCTCGGCCACGGTCAGCGCGCCCACCTCGCCGTAGATGCGCAGGGTGATCAGGCTGCCCACTGGCACGGACAGTGTCCCCTCGGGGATGTCGTTGAGGTAAATGGTCGGGCGGCCCGTGTAGCGGGGGCTTTCGGCCCAGCCTTCCCACACCGGCCCACCGGCCAGCCCGTCGCCCGCGCCCGGTGCCAAGTCCGCCACTGATCCCACCCGCCAGAGCGAGCCAAAGATCAGCGCAACAGCAAAGACCAGCGCCGCCAGATACCGCAGCGCATAGGGATCACGGCGCGACACCCGCAGATCGCCGCCCACGGGTTTCGCGGCGGCGGCACGGTCCAGCATCCGCGCCTTATGCGCGCGCCAGACGGCCATGGACGCGGCGTCTCCATCCCCTGTCGCAGGCGTATCCACCAGCGCCTGCAATGGCCGACCGGGCAGCGTTTCATCGAGCCGTTGCAGTGCCTCCGCCCGGCTCGGCAGGCGGAACACCCGCAATCCATAGCCAAGCGCCGCCAGCGTCGCGAGACCGCTCACCACGAAAAAGGCCCAGACGACCTCGACCCCGACAAGGTCCTGCACGCCCAGCATCAGCACACCGAGAACCGCCAGCACCACTGCAATCAGCGGCCAAAGCGCCCGTGTCAGCCGCTCACTGAGCAGTCCCAGCCAGGTGAAGTTGAGCGCAAAGCGCGCGCCCTTGAGACGGTCACGAAGGTCGGTCGGGGTCTGATCGGCCATGGTCATCCTCAAACGGCGGGCGCACCATAGCGCCTAGAGCCATTCGGGAATGGTATCTCGATTTATGATTTCGTCAAAGGTCGGGCGTGGGCGGATCACTGCGTATTGATCACCTTTCACCAGAACCTCGGGAATGAGCGGGCGGGTGTTGTATTCACTGCTCATAACCGCGCCATAAGCGCCCGCCGATCGGAACGCCACGAGGTCCTTGGCCGCGAGCGGTGGCATCATGCGCTGCTTGGCAAAGGTATCCCCTGATTCGCAGACGGGGCCCACGATGTCATAGGGGGCCTGTTCGGTGCCGGGCGCGGGTTCGTTGACCGGGATGATGTCGTGATATGCCTCGTACATGGCCGGGCGGATCAGGTCGTTCATCGCCCCATCGAGGATCAGGAAATCGCGCCCCTCCCCGGATTTGACATAGATGACCTCGCTCACCATCAGGCCCGCATTGCCCGCGATCAGGCGGCCTGGCTCAATCTCGATCTCGCAGCCAAGGTGGCCGACCGTGCGCTGTACCAACGCGCCATAATCCGTTGGCAGTGGCGGTGCCTCGTTGCCGCGCGCGTAAGGAATGCCAAGCCCGCCGCCCAGATCGAGGCGGCGGATGTTGTGCCCTTCGGCCCGCAGCGCTTCGGTCAGCTCCGCCACCTTCTGATAGGCCAGCTCAAACGGCGCCAGATCCGTCAGTTGCGAACCGATATGGACGTCGATGCCGATGACATCCAGATGCTCCATGGCACCCGCCATCGCATAGACCTCATGCGCGCGGGCTATGGGAATGCCAAACTTGTTCTCGGACTTGCCGGTGGCGATCTTGGCGTGGGTCTTGGCGTCCACGTCCGGGTTCACGCGGATGGTGATGGGGGCGATGACACCCACCTCGCCTGCGACGCGGTTCAGCACCTCCATCTCTGGCTCGGATTCGACGTTGAACTGGCGAATGCCACCGGTCAGGGCCATGCGGATTTCATCCGCCGTCTTGCCGACGCCGGAAAACACGATGCGATCCCCCGGCACACCGGCGGCCTTGGCGCGTGCATATTCGCCGCCCGACACGACATCCATGCCCGCGCCAGCCTGCGCCAGCGTCTTGAGGATCGCCTGATTGCTGGCAGCCTTCATCGCATAGCACACAAGGTGGTCCGTCCAGCTCAGCGCCTCGTCAAAAAGCGTGAAATGACGCAACAACGTCGCGGTCGAATAGACATAGAACGGCGTACCCACCGCAGCCGCAATCTCGGGCAGCGGGACATCCTCGGCGTGCAAAACGCCGTTTCGGTAAAGAAAGTGATCCATGGCCCGCGCATAGCGGTGCGCGGGCGCGGGATCAATCGGTCACTTGCCCTTGAGGCGTTGCAGCTGTTTGGCCTGACGGTCTCCCACCGCGTCCCAGAGCGGGGTCAGAGCGGGCGACAACACGCCCGTTCCGGACGCGATCTGGAAGAGGTTGTGGGACGGGTTGTCGTTGCATTCCAGTATGTTGGGGCCATTCTGCGTGACGGCGATATCGAACCCGCACACGCCGAATTCCGGGAACACCGCATGGGCGTCGCGCGCGATTTGCACCGTGGCCTCCCAATGCGGCAATGCGGTGCCCACAATCCGGGCACCGGAAACGGGATGCTCCGGCGTTTCCCGTTGAGCGAGGCCCGTGCCCATCACACACCGCGTGACAGCGCCCGTGTCGAGGTCGAGCGCGGCGAGCAGGCTGCCCGCCTGCCAGAAATTGTCAGACATGGCCCGCGGCGCGGGCAGCTTCCAGACGGCATAAGCGGCTGTGGGGCCAGAGCCATCGTTCACCGTCACCACCCGCACACAGCCAATCGCCGGTCCGGCAATCCGGGCCATGTCGCCATGCGGATCCAGTGCCGTTTGCAGGATGAACCCGCCGGGATAGCGGGCCATGATTTCGGCGGCAAAGGCATGCACCGACTGCGCATCGCCATTGGCCAGATGCACCATGCCGTCCGCGCAGCCCGTCAAACGCACCGATCCTTCGGACAGAGACCCGTGATGCGGTTTGCCGAACAGCGGATACCGCGCCTCTGTCTCAAGGAAGCGGGCGAGCGCATCGGCATCGCGCAGGGTGCGCAGGGTGCCAGCACTACGGTGCGTGCTGACCAACGCCTGTGTCTGTGCGGTTGCGATGCCCAGCTGCGCCAACAGTTGCGTATAGAGCAGCTTGTTGCCGACAAAGGCGCGCGTGGGCACGGCCGCAGGCGGGTTCAGCCGTGTATTCAGCGCGTTGATCCCCTTCTGTCCGACAAAGGCGCGCTTGGCCGCGGGCGGCATCGCCGGATCGAAGAGCCCCAGACTGTAATACTCGTTCGAGCCCAGTTTCTGCGCGCCGCCCCGCATCGACCAGCTTTCGCGCAACTGGCGCAGCGGGCTGACGCCATGTGTCTTGGCCACCTGGACGATGATGGGGGACTGCGTGGACGTGGCTGCCTCGGGCCCATCCAACAATGCGCCTTGGGGCGCGTTCATGCTCGTATCGGTCATTGCCTGTCACCTTGCGTGTCTTCACGTTGGGCACAGGATAGGTTGCGATTTTGGCAACAATTGGGCGCAACTGTTTCCGATTTTACCGAAAATTCAGGTGATCGGGCGCGACCGCAGGAACAGGTACAGGGGCAGGCCACAGCTTACCCCGATGCAGAAGGTCGCGGGGATCGCAATCAGGGCCAGCCAGTTGCGGCGCGTCGCTACTTCGGCCACGATGAACACGGTCAGCGCGACGGCGGCCACGGTCAGATCCCAGACCAGGCCGCTTGTGGCATCGTTCACGTGCCACGCATCGACCATCGCCATGATGTCCCAGCCGTTTTCGTTGAACCACTGAATGAAATAGAACATCGGGTGGATGGCCCCCCACACGGCGAGGGCCAGGTACACGGCGCGCAGCGGGCTCATGGGTCAGAAAAAGCTGACGCCGACGCGGAGCGGGCCGCGGCTGACACCGACTGTGCCACCGGCATGGATGCCGCCCGAGTTGACGCCAATGCCGATGCTGGCATCGGGCTGCACCGGTTCGCCATCTGCGCCACACGCAGCGAGGGCGAGAAGGGAGAGAACGGCAAACGCTCGGATCATCATGACAACACCTCTTTCCAACGGGCGACCTGCGCGCGCACCTGTGCGGGCGCGGTGCCTCCGTAAGATGTACGCGAATTGACGGAATTTTCCACGCCCAAAACGTCGAATACGTCTGCGGTGATGCCGTCATGGGCGGATTTCATCTGCTCCAGCGTGAGATCAGGCAGGTCCTTGCCCTCGGATTCCGCAACCGCCACCAGCGCGCCGGTGATGTGATGCGCATCCCGGAACGGCAGGCCCAGCACCCGCACCAACCAGTCGGCAAGGTCCGTCGCCGTCGAAAATCCCGACCCCGCAGCAGCGGCCAGAGCGTCCCGGTTCGCGCTCATGTCACGCACCATCCCGTCCATCGCCGCCAGCGCCAGCATCCAGTTGTCGGCGGCGTCAAACACCTGTTCCTTGTCTTCCTGCATGTCCTTGGAATAGGCCAGTGGCAGGCCCTTCATCACCATCATCAACGCAGTGTTTGCCCCAAAGATGCGGCCCACCTTGGCGCGGATCAGCTCGGCGGCATCGGGGTTCTTCTTTTGCGGCATGATGCTGGAGCCGGTGGAAAACCGGTCCGACAGCGTGACAAAGCGAAACTGCGCCGACGACCAGATCACGAGTTCCTCGGCAAAACGGCTGAGGTGCATGGCACAAATGCTCGCCACCCCCAGGAATTCGAGCGCAAAGTCCCGATCACTCACCGCATCGAGGCTGTTGGCGGCAGGCCGGTCGAACCCGAGCGCCTCCGCCGTCATCTGCCGATCAATCGGAAAGGACGTGCCCGCAAGTGCCGCCGCACCCAGCGGGCATTCGTTCATCCGGGCGCGCGCATCCCGCACACGGCTCAGATCGCGGCCAAACATCTCGACATAGGCCATCATGTGATGGCCCCAGGTCACCGGCTGCGCGGTTTGCAGGTGGGTAAAGCCGGGCATGACCCAATCCGCCCCCGCCTCTGCCTGATCCAGCAGCGCGGTCATCAGCGACACCAATGCGCCCTCCGCCGCGTCCAGCTGATCCCGCACCCAAAGCTTGAAGTCTGTGGCGACCTGATCGTTGCGGCTGCGCCCGGTGTGCAAACGCCCCGCCGGTTCGCCGATCACCTCCTTCAGCCGCGCCTCCACATTCATGTGGATGTCTTCCAACGCGGTCGAAAATGCGAATGTGCCGCCTTCGATCTCTGACAAGACTGTGAGCAGCCCTTCCCGGATCGCCTCAACGTCCTTATCGTCCAGAATGCCCGTGGCGCCCAACATGGCGGCATGGGCGCGCGAGCCCGCGATATCCTGGGACGCCATGCGCTGGTCAAAGCCGATCGAGGCATTAATTGCCTCCATGATCGCATCTGGCCCTGCTGCAAAACGGCCCCCCCACATGGTGTTTGCGGATTTGTCGGTCATGCGCAGGCCCCGTAAGGAAGAGTTGATGAAGAAAACAATTGCTGCCGCCCTCTACATGGCCCTGAGCTTGGGCGCAATTCCTGCCCTTGCGGATGTGGACGCCGCCATCGCAGCGCGCGAGGGCGACATGAAGAAGCTGGTGTTCCATTCCACACCCGAAGCGGTCAGCGGCGCGCCTTATGTTCTGGCCGATGGTGCGGGCCAAGGGTCGCTGGCCGATTATGAAGGCAAACATATCCTCGTGAATTTCTGGGCCACATGGTGCGCGCCGTGCCGGCATGAAATGCCGATGCTGGCCGAGTTGCAGACCGAACTGGGCGGCGACAGCTTTGAGGTCGTGACCATCGCCACAGGCCGCAACAACCCCGCCGCCATCGTCAAATTCTTTGACGAGATCGGCGTCGACAACCTGCCCCGGCATCAGGACCCGAAACAGAAGCTGGCCGCGCAAATGGGTGTGTTCGGCCTGCCGATCACGGTGCTCATCGACCCTGAGGGGCGCGAGATTGCGCGGCTGCGCGGCGATGCGGACTGGTCTTCGGACAGCGCCAAGGCCGTGATCACCGCGCTGATTGGCGCAGAAGGCAGCTGAGCCGCTGACGCCACGCCACGCTTGACGCGGCACCACTCGCTCCGCTGAACTGCGCGGCGGGAGGGTGCCGCGGTGCCATTGCATATTCTGATCATTCTGGTGGTTGGCGGCATCGCCGGTGTCGCACTTGCGCTGCACCTGCTTGGACGCACAGGCCGCGCACCGCTTGCGATCCGTGAACTCAAGGGCGAATGGCGGCGCCACTTTCCCGACGACACGTTTGAGGATGATGCGTCGTTTCAGGTGCTCGTGAACGCCGCGGGCAACCGTGGCCTCTTGCGCAGCGATCAAAGCCATGGGCTGATCTGGAGCATGGGCGCGGATACCGCCGCACGGCGCCTGCCTGCGCGGGCTGTGCGCGACACACCGCGCGGCCTTGATATCCTTTTTGATGATCCCGGCGCACCGCGCATCTCTGTGCGGCTTGGCGAGACGGAAAAGGCGCTGTGGCGCGCGTATTTGGAGAAAATCCATGCAGATTGAATACCCTGACGTCGTGCAGCTTGCCGTGCCGCTGTTCATCGCAGCCATCGCGGTCGAGCTGGCCTGGATCGTCATCAAGGGGCGCGGCGGGCGGTATGAGACGCGCGATGCCGTCACCTCGCTGATCATGGGGGCGGGCAATGTGGCCTCTGGCATTCTGCTCGGCTTTGTGGCGTGGGGCTTTTTCATGGTGCTGTGGGAGATCACGCCGCTGGATCTTGGTACAAGCCTTTGGGTTGTTCTGCTGTGTTTTGTGCTCGACGATCTGCGCTATTACTGGGTGCACCGGTTCGGGCACCGTATCCGCTGGGTCTGGGCCAGCCACGTGAACCACCACTCGTCGCAGCACTACAACCTCACGACCGCGTTGCGGCAGACCTGGACGGGCACGTTCACCTTCATGATGGTGGTGCGCGCGCCGTTGATCCTGCTGGGCTTTCATCCGGCGATGGTCCTGTTCGTGGGCGGGCTGAACCTGATCTACCAGTTCTGGATACACACAGAGGCCATCGGCCGTATGCCCCGCTGGATCGAGGCGGTGATGAACACACCCAGCCACCACCGTGTGCACCATGGGCGCAATGCGCGCTACCTCGATGCCAACTACGCGGGCGTGTTCATCATCTGGGACCGGATGTTCGGCACCTTCGTGCCGGAATTGGAGCGGGAAAAGCCGGACTATGGCCTCGTGCAGAACCTCGGCACGTTCAACCCGATCCGGGTCGCGTTTCACGAATGGACCTCCATCCTGCGCGATGTGGCGCAACCGGGTCTGAGCTGGCGCGACAGGCTGATGTATGCGGTGGCCCCACCGGGGTGGAGCCATGACGGATCGCGCGACACCTCCGAGGCGATCAAGGCCAAACACCTGGCGCGGCATCCGGAGGATGCGGGCACGCCGGGGTTCTGATCCGTCAGGCCGCGTGCCGCAGGATCGCCGCTTCGCTCGAACTGAGGTTGCGCCGGGCATACGCACCATAGCGGTGCGGATCGTATTCGAGGTCCGGGAACTGACCCAACAGCCGTGCCCGGTCCGCATCGTCCAACGTGCTGAGCGCGGTGTTGGCGGGATGGAAGCTTTCGGTTTCCACACCGTTGGCCCAGATCACATGGTGCTGGGGCAACAACAGGTGGATGTAGGTCACTTCGCGTACCTTCAGATCCACCGTCACGGTCGATCCATTCACAAGATCCTTGGCCGCGACAAGGATTTCCGGCGTGTTGAACAGCGCCCGCGCCACGTCTCCCTTGATCAGCATCCGGTGCTCGGGTGAGACCAGCAAATCCTGATCGGGCCGGTCAGAGCCAAGCGCCCCCGCCTGAAGCCTCACCGGCCGCAAACGCGGCATCGCGAACAGCCGTGCACCAGTCATGCGACGTTTGCCGACCCACTGGATGTCTTGTGCGCCGCCATCCTTGGTCTGCACCCGGTCCCCTTCGACCAGGTCTTCGACAAGGCGCGGACCCTCCGGCGTGTCGATCCACGTGCCCGGCGTGAAACAGATCACACCGCCCGCGTTGTCGCCCGTCTGATCGGCGGGATGGGTGTTGAGCGTGTGATGCACCACCCACAATTCGTGATCACGTGGCGGGATGTCATCAAGGAACATGAGCAGCGGTTGCGATCCGCGCCCCACCTCGATCAGTGTCACGGTATAGCTTTTGGCCCCGTCCGTGACCACAAAACTGCTGTCGAGAACGCCGTTGTCGTCGCGCTCGGCCACCGCGCTGAGCGGTTTGTGGTCCAGCGCCGCGCCCACCAAACGTTCCACCATGCGCGCCGCCTTGCGCCGCATCGCCTCAGATCCGTCCGCCCCGTCGAGACGCAACACATTCTGCGGTCCATCCACGCGCAGCGCGTCACCACGCCATACCCAGGCTGCGCCCACAGTCAGCGACTGCACCGGCGCGGCCTCAAGACCGTCCACTTGTGTTTGCGACCAGGAGATGACGAACGTGCCACGAAAGCCCGTTTTCATTGCCTGTATGCCTGCCTTTATTTTTTTATTAATGCGACGCTAGCAAAAAGCCGCCGACGCAAAAAGACCGGATTCGTGTCAGTTTTCAGGACGTTGCGTTGTGGCGTTCAGGTGATGCACGAATGCATCACTTGGGCAGGGCTGCGTTCAGAAGCCAAAACCGACGCGCAGCGCGCCGACGAACTGGCCTTCGTCCTGTCCCTCGAACTCTTCGCCCAGATAGCTGAGCCCGACAAAGGCATTGAAGCCAGAGGGCCGTTGCCATGCAACGCCCGCGCGGAGCCTGTGGCGGGTCTCTTCCAACGCGGGGCCGGTTCCGTCATCCGGCAGGAACACGCTGCTGTCGACATAGGCGATGTCCGCGCCCAGCACAAAGCTGGTGCCCGTCCACTCCGACCCCACCACTTCATAGCGTTGCCCGGCCACGGGTTCGCGCACCATCAATGCGCCCTGACCCAGGCCGCCAAAGGTCCAGTCGACCCCGACCCGCGCCAACGTCTCGATCCCGGCACGGGCTTCGATGAACGGACGCAGCGCGGAATTGCTGCCCACCTGAAAAGACCGGCCCGCTTCGAACACCAGTGTCGGGCGGATTTCATTTTCGATCTGATTGCCAAGTACGGCATCTGACGGCTCGGAAATACTGAAGAGATCGTGCAGCCCGCTCTGAAACTCATCCAGCTGGGTTTGCGGCCCGACAAAGACCACGTCCGCCCCTAGGGCAAGCTCGGTCGCACCCCGTGTCATGTGGGTATGCAGGCCCAGCGACAGCGCCCCGGCATAGCGGCGATCGCCTGCCGTCGGGGATTGCAAATTGGCCGGTGAAATCACCTCACCATGAATGCGCAGCTCAAGCAGATCGCCAAATCCCGACGGGGCCGCGCCGGTCCATTCCGGCCCCCAAACGCGCGACGACGTCACCGACCCGGTGCGCCACCGATCTTCGGTTCCGTCCACGAAATCATTGGTAAACAGGATACCGAACCCAAGACGTTTGCGCTCCACCGCATCCGCGGTGCTGGCAAGGCATGTCATGGCAAAGGAGGCGGCGAGGATCGCACGAAGCATAGACTTGTCCCAAAATAAGCGCCCCCCGGCCCGTCGTGGGTAATGTCTTTTTGCACGCAAAACTAGTGCTTATGCGCCACACCACCTGCGAAATGCACACACCCAATGCGACGTTGCGGTGCCCAGCGGGACCGTCCGATCCGACACCCGGATGGCTCTTTCCGACGACAAGGCACCCGGGAGGGGCGAATGGGACAATGCAGGTGCAAGTGGCCACATCGGATCAAGCGCGCCCGCGCGCGGCTTCTTGACTGCTGCCGGAACACTCGTACGGTGTCGGCGAGAGGACCGGCCCGCCCCTCAATCGGGCCACGTCCATTGAAAGACAAAAGGAAGCAACGCCGAAGACCGGCTTTCCAAATCCGCTTTTCGTGGTCGCGGACACGTGGCCGCAACCTTGCAATTCCGCACATCAATTGGGTTGGTACATCGGGTTTCATGACTATTCTGGACATCAAGAGCTTTGCCGCCGGTCAGTGGATCACATCGGACAACACCGCGCGTGACATCTGCTCGGCCGTCACCGGCGACGTTATCGCGCGGGCGGGCAATCGTGACCTTGATGTGCAGGCGATGCTCGATCACGCCCGCACCATCGGTGGCCCCAATCTGCGCGCGATGACGTTTCACCAGCGCGCAAAGATGCTCAAGGCGCTGGCGCAACATCTGGGCCAGCACAAGGACCGTCTTTACGACATTTCCTTTGCCACCGGTGCCACGCAAAAGGACCACCTGATCGACATTGATGGCGGGATTGGCACGATGTTCGTCTTTGCCTCCAAGGGGCGGCGCGAAATGCCGGACGGCCATGTCTATCTGGACGGCGATGTGGAACAGCTGTCGCGGAACGGGACCTTTCTGGGGCAGCACATCTGCACCCCAATGCAGGGCGTCGCGGTTCATATCAACGCGTTCAACTTCCCGGTCTGGGGCATGCTGGAAAAACTGGCCCCAACTCTGCTGGCCGGTGTGCCCGCGATTGTGAAGCCTGCAACGGCAAGCTGTTACGTCGCCGAGCTGGCGGTGCGGATCATGATCGATTCCGGGCTGTTGCCTCCGGGGGCGCTGCAACTGGTGTCGGGTGGCCTTGGGGATATGCTGGATCGGCTGACCGCGCAGGATGTGGTCAGTTTCACAGGGTCTGCTAACACCGCGCTGAAACTGCGGTCGGCACCGCATCTGCTGCAAAATTCGATCCGCTTCATTGCGGAACAGGACAGCCTGAACGCCTCGATCCTCGGGCCCGATGCGGTCCCGGGCACGCCTGAATTTGACCTCTTCGTCAAGGAAGTCACGCGCGAGATGACGACTAAGGCGGGGCAAAAATGCACCGCGATCCGCCGCATCTTTGCGCCCAGGGATCATGTCCCAGCAATCATCGACGCATTGCAGGGCAAACTGGCGCAGACCACGATCGGCGACCCGCGGGACGCCGCGAACCGTATGGGCGCGCTGATCTCGGCCAGCCAAAAGGCCGACGTGCTGGAAAAGGCGACCCTGATCGGGACCGAGGCCGAACGCGTCTTTGGCGATCCGGACAACATCGCGCTGAACGGGGCGAGTGAGGCTGGCGCGTTCCTGCCGCCGATGCTCTATCATTGCGCCAACCCGGACGCGGCGCGCATCGTGCACGAGGTCGAGGCGTTTGGCCCCGTGTCGACGATCATGCCCTATGACGATCTGGACCACGCGATTGCACTGACAAACCGGGGGCAAGGCAGTCTTGTGGCGTCCGTGATCACGCATGATGGCGACGTGGCGCGGCAGGTTGCGATGGGCGCGGGCGCGTTCCACGGGCGGCTTTATTTCAACAACCGGGACTCTATGAACGAAAGCACCGGCCACGGCTCTCCCCTGCCCCATATGGTGCATGGGGGGCCGGGTCGCGCGGGCGGCGGCGAAGAGATGGGCGGCGTGCGCGGCGTCATGCACTATATGCAGCGGACGGCCATTCAGGGCAGCCCTGACATCCTGACCGCGATCAGTGGCCGTTGGGTGCCCGGCGCGACCGAGATTTCGCATGAGGATCATCCGTTCACCCGCACGTTCCATGATCTCGCGATTGGCGAGACGTTTGTCACGCCCGAGCGTACGATCACGAGCGCGGACATCACGCACTTTGCCGAGTTCACGGGGGATACGTTCTATGCCCACATGGACGACGAGGCGGCCCGGCGGAACCCGTTCTTTCCCGGCCGCGTTGCCCACGGCTACCTCTTGCTCAGCTTTGCGGCGGGCCTGTTCGTGCAGCCTGACGAAGGTCCCGTGCTGGCCAATACCGGCCTTGATAACTTGCGGTTCATGAAACCGGTCGAGCCGGGTGCCCGCATCAAGGTGCGGCTGAGCGTCAAGCACAAGACGCCGCGCAATGATGACTATGGCGAGGTACGCTGGCACGTGACGCTGACGGATCACGTCGATGAAAAGGTCGCCGAATACGACCTGCTGACAATGTGCGCGTACGGCGCGCGGTGACTTGTTGCCAGAACCAGCGGCGTTAGTATCGGGCGCGATGCTAGTTGCGCCCGACATATCCATCACCACCCGCTTGCTGGAACTTGAGACCATCAAGACCTGGTCCCTGATCGCCACCGTTCTTGGCGATCTGGAAGACGACACTGTGTCTGGTCGCGCGCTTTGGAGCCTGCTGGAACCCTTGGGGATCAAGGCCGAAGCGATGCGCGTCGCCCTCCACCGGCTCAAGAAGGACGGTTGGGTCGTGTCCAACAAGGTGGGCCGCGAGGTCATTTACGCCCTGTCACAACGCGGTCTGGCCGAGACCGTCGCCGCCCGCACCGACGTTTACCGGCACGACGTGAAATACCCCGAGGGGTGGCACATGGCGCTGCTGGGCCCCGACCCCGTGCCCTTTGACAGCGCTCATGTGATGCTCGACCGGAACCTTATCCTTGTTCCGGTCGCCGGAACGGTGCCCGACAACGCGGCGCTGACCCCAGCCCCGCAGGACATGCCGGACTGGTTCCAGAACTGTCTGGTCCCGCAGCACATGCGCGAGCGGGCACAGGACCTGTCGGACCTCGCGCGCGACTTTCTGCAACGGCCGTCACCCGATACCACATCCGTGCGCCTGATCCTGCTGCACCATTGGCGCAAGATGGCTTTGCGCACCGGCACGTGGGCGCATATCGGATTGCAGCCCGACGGCGTGATGGCCCGCTGCCATAGGGATATGCGCGCCTTTTTTGATCAAACCCCGCCGGCGTCCCCAAAATCCTGATCCCAAGGACGCATTTTGACCCGGATCAGGCATTTGCCCCCATTGCGTTACATTTTGTGACTTGATTGGAAATTACGTAACGCGTTAGACAGATGTCAGTCACTGAAAGAAACCCTGATGTCAGCATTCATCCTTGATGCGGTGAGAACGCCAATCGGTCGCTATGGCGGCGCGCTTTCGTCCGTGCGCACAGATGATCTGGCGGCGCTGCCCATTGCGGAACTGGTGCGCCGCAACCCCGGCATCGACTTTGGCGCGGTGGACGACGTGATCCTTGGCGACGCCAATCAGGCGGGTGAGGACAATCGCAACGTGGCGCGCATGGCCGCCCTTCTGGCTGGCCTGTCGGAACAGGTGCCCGGGACCACGATCAATCGTCTCTGCGCGTCCGGTATGGATGCGATCGGCATGGCGGCCCGCGGTATCAAAGCGGGCGACTACCGGCTGGCCATAGCGGGCGGCGTTGAAAGCATGAGCCGCGCACCGTTCGTGATGCCAAAGGCCGAGGCCGCGTTTTCACGCGGCAATGCGGTCTATGACACGACAATCGGCTGGCGCTTTGTGAACCCGAAGATAAAGGCCGCCTTTGGCGTGGACTCAATGCCCGAGACCGCCGACAACGTGGCCGAGGATTACGGCATCTCGCGGCAGGATCAGGACGCCTTTGCCGCTGCATCGCAGGCGCGCTATGCCGCCGCCGCCGAAGCGGGCCACTTTGCCGATGAATTGATGTCGGTGTCGATCCCGCAACGCAAAGGCGATCCGGTACAGTTCGATCAGGACGAACACCCCCGCCCCGGAACAGATGCTGCAAAACTGTCGAAACTGCGCGGGGTGAATGGCCCGGACAAGACGGTCACCGCGGGCAACGCATCAGGTGTGAATGATGGCGCCGCCGCCCTGCTGTTGGGTGATGAAAATGCGGCAAATGCCAGTGCACCCCTGGCCCGCGTCGTTGGCATGGCGGCTGCCGGTGTGGCTCCGCGCGTCATGGGCATTGGTCCCGTCCCTGCCGTGCACAAAGTGCTGGAGCGCACGGGGCTTACGCTGGATCAGATGGACGTCATTGAGCTGAATGAGGCGTTTGCGGCGCAGGGCCTTGCCGTTCTGCGCGCGCTGGACCTGCCCGATGATGCGCCCCATGTGAATCCGAACGGGGGTGCCATCGCACTGGGCCACCCGCTTGGCATGTCCGGCGCGCGGCTCGTGATGACAGCGGCCTATCACTTGAAACGAACCGGTGGACGCTATGGCCTGTGCACCATGTGCGTCGGCGTCGGCCAAGGTGTCGCGCTGATTATTGAACGCGTTTAGGGAGAGATGACGATGTATGCTCAGATGATCAAATCCGAAGCAACCAAAGACGACCCCGAAGCGCTCGCCGCGTTTCAGGCACGCATTGATGCCGGCGAAAAGATTGAGCCGAAAGACTGGATGCCCGAGGGCTATCGCAAGACGCTGATCCGTCAGATCGGTCAACACGCGCATTCCGAGATTGTCGGTCAGCTGCCCGAAGGCAACTGGATCACGCGCGCCCCCACGTTAGAGCGCAAAGCAAATCTGCTGGCCAAGGTGCAGGATGAGGCGGGCCACGGCCTCTACCTCTATTGCGCCGCCGAGACACTGGGCGTGAGCCGCGATCAGCTGACGGAACAATTGCTGGACGGGACGATGAAATACTCGTCCATCTTCAACTATCCGACGCTGACATGGGCGGATATGGGCGCGGTCGGCTGGCTGGTTGATGGCGCGGCCATCATGAACCAGGTGCCGCTTCAGCGGACCTCCTATGGGCCGTATGCCCGCGCAATGGTCCGCGTCTGCAAGGAAGAAAGTTTTCACCAGCGGCAGGGCTTTCACATCATGATGGCGATGGTCAACGGGTCGGACGATCAAAAGCGCATGGCACAGGACGCGCTGAACCGGTTCTGGTTCCCCGCGCTGATGATGTTCGGGCCGTCCGACAAGGACAGCGTTCATTCCGGTCAGTCGATGCGCTGGAAGATCAAGATGAACACCAATGATGAGCTGCGTCAGAAATTCGTCGACGAAACGGTGCCGCAGGCAGACTATCTTGGCCTCACCATCCCGGATGAAACCGTCAAGTGGAACGAAGAGACCGGCCATTACGACTTTGCCGAACCGGACTGGACCGAGTTTTTCGAGGTGATCGCCGGCAACGGCCCGTGCAACACGGATCGCCTCAATGCGCGTCAAAAGGCGTGGGACGATGGCGCATGGGTGCGCGACGCAATGATGGCCCATGCCGAGAAGAAGCGGGCCCGCAAACTGGCGGCGGAGTAGGCATCATGAGCAAGGAATGGCCCCTTTGGGAAGTCTTCATTCGCGGTGCGCACGGCATGAGCCACCGCCACGTGGGCTCCGTCCACGCCGCAGATGCCGAACACGCGATCAAGAATGCGCGCGACGTCTACACGCGCCGCAATGAAGGCGTCAGCATCTGGGTGGTGGAAGCGGCGCAGATCACAGCATCCAGCCCATCGGAAAAGGGTCCGATGTACGACCCCGCCAAGGACAAGGTGTACCGCCACCCAACCTTTTACGACATTCCCGACGACGTGGGCAAAATGTGATGGACCCGCTGTTCGAGTTCCTCTTGCGGCAGGGCGACAACGCATTGGTGCTGGGTCACCGCACGTCCGAATGGTGCGGCGTGGCGCCCGCGCTGGAGGAAGACATTGCGCTGGCCAACACTGCGCTGGACCTGATCGGGCAGACCCAGCTGTGGTTGGGCTATGCCGCGGAGGTGGAGGGCAAGAACCGCACGGCCAATGATCTGGCCTTTTTGCGCGACGCCTATGATTTCCGAAACCTGTTGATGCTTGAGGTGCCAAACGAGGACTTTGGCCGCACCTTGCTGCGTCAGTTCTTCTTTGACGCGTTTCAGGTGCCGTGGCTGACGGCGCTGCAGGAGTCGTCCAATCAGCGGGTCGCGGATATTGCGGCGAAGTCGGTGAAAGAGGCACGCTACCACCTCGACCGTTCGGCCGAGACGGTTGTGGCCCTTGGCGACGGAACCGAGCAAAGCAATGCGCGGATGCAAGCAGCACTTGAGTATCTGTGGCCCTATACGGGTGAGGTGTTTGTCGATGATGCCGTCGATGAGGTGATGGCAACCGATCTCGTTGCGCCGTTGCCGTCGACCATGCGCGGCCCATGGGACGAGACGGTAAATGCGACCCTGGCCAGCGCCTGTTTGAAAAAACCGGACGGCACCTTTGCCCACAAGGGCGGACGCACGGGCCTGCGCCACACCGAACATCTCGGGCATATGCTGGCGACGATGCAGGTCCTGCAACGGTCCTATCCGGACGCGGTCTGGTAGCATATGCAGGCTGCCGAACCTCTCACCGAAGCGCAGGTCTGGGCCTGGCTGGAAGACGTGCCGGATCCCGAAATCCCCGTGATCTCGGTCGTGGATCTTGGCGTGGTGCGGGGCGTTCATGTGCGGGCCGACGGCGTGAAAATTACCGTAACGCCAACCTATTCCGGGTGCCCGGCCATGGCCATCATCGCATTGGACATCGAAACGGCGATGGCCAGAAAAGGCATAACGCAGCTCGAAATCGAGACGCAGATTGCACCTGCCTGGACGACGGATTGGCTGTCGGAAAAGGGTCGCGCGCGGCTCGAATCCTACGGCATTGCCCCGCCGCAGGCGGCAGGCGGACCCGAAAGATGCCCGCATTGCGGCTCAAAAACAGTCGAGAAAGTGAGCCAGTTCGGATCAACGCCCTGCAAGGCGCAATGGCGTTGCCTGTCCTGCCTTGAACCCTTCGACTACTTCAAATGCATCTGATGCGGAGACGGTGATGGCGCAATTCTATCCATTGTCAGTGACCAACATTCACAAAACCATCCGCGATGCGGTCGTCGTGACCCTTGAGCCGGCGGGCGGTGGCGATTTTGCGTTCACGCCGGGCCAGTATCTGACATTCCGGCGCGATTTTGACGGGCAAGAGTTGCGCCGCTCGTATTCGATCTGCGCCGCCCCGCAGGATGGCGTTTTGCAGGTCGGCATCAAACGGGTCGCGGGCGGCGCCTTTTCCACATGGGCCAATACCGACCTGCGGATCGGTGATGTGGTCGAAGCCATGCCACCGATGGGACAGTTTTACGCTGAAACAACCGAAGATACACCGCACTACCTGGCGTTTGCGGGCGGCTCCGGCATTACACCGGTGCTTTCGATCCTCCGCACCGTTCTGGCCGATCAAAGCGATGCCCGCTTTACCCTGGTCTACGCCAACCGCGCCCCGAACACGATCATGTTCCGCGAGGAACTGGAGGACCTGAAAAACCGCTATCTTGGCCGCCTGACGATCATTCACATTCTGGAAGATGACAGTCAGGAGATCGACCTGTTCCACGGTCGGGTGGATGGTGACAAATGCGCCGCCTTGTTCGCCCATTGGATTGATATCGAAACCGTCACCATGGCGTTCATTTGCGGGCCCGAGCCAATGATGCTGGCCATTTCTGAAGCGCTTGGCGTGCATGGTCTGTCAAAGGATCAAATTCGCTTTGAGCTGTTTGCCAGCGCGCAACCCGGGCGCTTGCCCGAAAGGGTGGCCGACAACGCCGAGATGGAGGCTGGCGTCGCCGGACGGGTTACCATCGCAGGTGAAGCACGATCCGTTCTGATCCCCCCGCAAACGAGCCTGCTGGATGCCGCATTGGCCAACAGTTTGGATGCGCCATTTGCCTGCAAGGCGGGGGTCTGTTCCACGTGCAAGGCCAAGGTGCTGGAGGGCGAGGTCGAAATGGTCTCCAACCACGCGCTTGAGGATTATGAGGTGGACGCGGGCTACGTGCTGACGTGCCAATGCTACCCGACATCTGCGGACCGCGTTGTCTGGGACTATGACGCGGCGGGGCACTGAGCGACGGTTTTGCTCTGAAGTGAGTTTCAAATGCCACCTGCCCGCGCAGCGTGGTCTGTGCGCTGCCGGGGCCCCTGCCGGAGATTTTGGATCAAACATAATCTTCCGAGGGATTTCTGGGACGCTCAAGCCGGACGGGCACAGTGCGCGCCCGGAGCGGAAGCGGAGGTGCGTTGGCGAACACTCAGGGTGGTCAAATCTCCGGTCATCTCGGCAAAACCGCGGGAAGCGATCCCATAAGCAAAGCCGACCGCATCATGGCGTTCTGGGCCAGTCTCAGCGAAGGGGCAATACATAACGGCAAGCTCTTCAAAGGCAGTCATATTTTCTACGTCGACACCGATGCCGCGGCGATTGGAACGACAGATCATCCCGACGGGGCACTGGCTACCGACGCGGGCCTCACCGAGAAAAACATGCTGTTCTGGCGCAACGAAGCGGGCATTGCGCGAAGTAGTCTCACCCAAGAACTGAACCCAATTGTACTGCGCCAGCACAACGCCGCACCACGGCAAGCGCCAAGGTGCACGACACCCAAGCCCTCAAGGCACCGAACAGCATACCGCCCAAGAACCACATTCTCGCGACCGACAGTCGCCGTTTCATGAAAGGGGACTGATGCGAAAAGACCGCAAGATTTTTTGACACAACGAATAGCGAGTTCACCGGACTGGGTCTTCAGGCGGCGATCGGGGCGGCCTCATCCTTGACGGACCGAGCCGTTGCAATCTGTTCCAGGCTTGGCGGCAGATGGGCGAACTGACCGAGCGGAACACTGCTGTTCCCCATTGAGCATGCTAAAAAATGCGCGTGCCTACCGGGTCGATATCAACACTTGCCAAACTCCATATCTCCACGCGCGCGGCTTCACCCTTCGGCAATGCCTGTTGCGCGCACCACGGATTGGAACGCCGTGCCTTGGACCTCAAGGACAAACTATGGGAGCATCCACAGCCCATACGCCATTTCACCCACACTTAGAGAAACCACAGGCCGCGCACGTCATGCACCCTTCGACCATGCGCATCTCATAGCTGCCACAGCTTGAACAGGCTTTGCCCCGCGGCGCGTCAAGGCCCACGACCTCTGCCTTGGGATCCGTCTTCAGCCCCATGCCTTCCCCTTCAATAAAGCCTGTGGCCACCATGTGCTGTTCGATGACGCCACCAATGGCGGCAAGGATCGAGGGGATGTATTTCCCGCCCATCCACGCGCCGCCGCGCGGGTCGAACACCGCCTTGAGCTCTTCGACAACAAAACTCACGTCGCCCCCGCGCCGGAACACAGCCGAAATCATCCGGGTCAGCGCAACCGTCCAGGCAAAATGCTCCATGTTCTTCGAGTTGATGAACACCTCGAACGGGCGCCGGTGCCCGCCGATCACCAGATCATTGATCGTGATATAAAGTGCATGCTCGCTGTCGGGCCATTTGACCTTGTACGTGTTGCCCTCGAGCGCGTTGGGCCGGTCCAGCGGTTCAGCCATGTAGATGACATCGCCATGCGGTTGCTGCGGCTCGGCCCCGTTCAGGGCGACCACATCCTGCGGGCCGGCCTCTTTTTTGTCGTCCGACACGCTGAGCACGCTGCCCGTGACATCATTCGGCCGGTACGTGGTGCACCCTTTGCACCCTGTGTCCCAGGCCTGCATATAGACGTCCTTGAAGTCTTCAAAGCTGATGTCTTCGGGGCAGTTGATCGTTTTGGAGATCGAGCTGTCCACCCATTCCTGTGCCGCGGCCTGCATCTTGACGTGTTCGGACGGGTGCAGGGTCTGTGCATTCACGAAATAGTCGGGCAGGTCGGCATCGCCGAACTTGTCACGCCACATCTGCACGGCATAGTCGACCACTTCCTCCTCGGTGCGCGAGCCATCCTTTTGCAGCACCTTGCGCGTGTACGCGTAGGCAAAAACCGGCTCGATCCCCGACGACACATTGCCCGCATAAAGCGAGATGGTGCCCGTGGGCGCGATCGATGTGAGCAAGGCGTTGCGGATCCCGTGTTCGGCAATGGCCGCGCGCACGTCGTCATCCATTGCCTGCATCGTGCCTGACTGCAGAAAGGCTTCCGCATCAAAGAGCGGAAAGGCGCCCTTTTCGCGTGCCAAGTGCACCGACGCCAGATACGCGGCGCGAGCGATCGCCTTCAACCAGCGCGACGTCTGACGCGCCGCCGCGTCGGATCCATAGCGCAGACCCAGCATCAACAGCGCATCGGCCAGCCCCGTGACACCCAACCCGATGCGCCGCTTGGCCTGGGCCTCGCGCGCCTGCGCCTCGAGCGGGAATTTCGACGCATCAACGACGTTGTCCATCATGCGCACCGCCGTGCCCACCAGCTCGGACAGCGCCGCCTCATCCAGTGCCGCCCCTGCCTCAAACGGCTCCGTCACCAGCCGCGCGAGGTTGATCGATCCCAGCAAACACGCCCCATAGGGCGGCAGGGGCTGTTCCCCGCACGGGTTCGTCGCCGCAATCGTCTCGCAATAGGACAGGTTGTTGGCCGCGTTGATCCGGTCGATAAAGATCACGCCCGGCTCGGCGTAATCATAGGTCGACTTCATGATCGCGTTCCACAGGTCCTGCGCCTGCACCGTCTTGTAGACCTTGCCCCCAAAGACGAGATCCCATGGCCCGTCCGCCTTGACCGCATCCATGAACGCATCCGTGATCAGCACCGACACATTGAACATCCGCAACCGTGCCGCATCGGATTTGGCGGTGATGAAATCCTCGATATCGGGGTGGTCGCAGCGCATCGTGGCCATCATCGCGCCCCGGCGCGAGCCTGCGGACATGATCGTGCGGCACATCGCGTCCCACACATCCATGAACGACAGCGGGCCCGACGCATCCGCCGCCACACCGCTCACCGCGGCACCCTTGGGCCGGATCGTGGAAAAGTCATAGCCGATGCCGCCACCCTGCTGCATGGTCAGGGCCGCTTCCTTCAGCATCTCGAAAATGCCGCCCATGTTGTCGGGCACGGTGCCCATGACAAAACAGTTGAAAAGCGTCACGGACCGCGCCGTGCCCGCACCGGCCGTGATGCGACCTGCGGGCAGGAATTTGAAATCCTCGAGCGCTGCGTAAAACGTCTCTTCCCACTGCGCCGGGTTCTCTTCGACCTGTGCCAAATCCCGCGCGATCCGCCGCCAGCTGTCCTCGACCGTGGCGTCGATGGGGGTGCCATCGGCTTCCTTGAAACGGTACTTCATGTCCCAGATCTGTTCGGCAATCGGCGCGGCAAAGCGTGTCATCAGAGCATCCCCAAAAGAGCCGCCGATTCTCTCGGCAGCTGTGCAGGCGAACAACCTAGGGCAACCGCCCCCCAAGCACCAGAAAAAACCACAACCCATAGATGGTTGCGCGGACTTCGCCACCACATATAGCAACGCCGCAACCACAACAGGTTGCAGCCGACGCAACGAGCGCTACAATATTTGGTGTGGGCCATGAGGCGAAAGGTGAGTCTGTGGATAAAACCGTCAATCTGATCAAACTCAGCGTCGGCAGCGACACGTTTGATGATCTGGTCGCGTGGCAATCGACGAAACGCGCGCAGACGGCGGACGGGTATCCCCGGCACGTGACCCGCATGTGGCCCAAGCGTGAGGCGGAAATCCTCAATGGCGGGTCGATCTACTGGGTGGTCAAAGGCGTCGTGACCTGCCGTCAAAAGATCATTCGTCTGGACGAAGTGATCGGCGCAGACGGCATCCGCCGCTGTGCCATCGTGTCCGACCCCGAATTGGTGCGCGTGCAGGGCGCGTTGAAACGACCCTTCCAGGGCTGGCGCTACCTCAAGCCGGAAGACAGCCCACCCGATCTGCCCAAGGGCCGCGAGCGTGAAGAGCCATTGCCGGTAGAGCTCAACCGCGCCCTGGCGGAAATCGGCGTGCTCTGACCGCATAGGTCTGTCGCAACCGGAATACACTCGCTTCAAACCGACCGGCATGGAACGTGCCTACCGGCTTGCACTGTGCCGTCAAATAATGTGCGGACCCGTGCGGAAACGGTGCATCGTAGCCCGCGACTTTGGTCCCCGCACGCTTTCCGCTTGACCCTGTCGTGCCCCCGTTATCTTTTCGGCACATGCTCGCCTATACAATCCAACGCGTTTTCCAAAGCGCCATCGTCCTGCTGATCGTGGGCCTCGTGGCGTTTTCCATGTTCAGGTTCGTGGGCGACCCCATCGACAACATGCTCGGTCAGGAGCGTACGATCGAGGATGTGGAACGGCTGCGTGCACAGCTGGGTCTCGATCAGCCCTTTGTCGTTCAGTACTACCGCTTTCTCGAAGGTGCTGTGCAGGGCAATTTCGGCGTCAGTTTCCGGCAAGGGCGGCCCGTTGCCGAAATCCTGCTGGAACGTGCGCCGGCAACGCTGGAACTGGCCGCCGTCAGCGGATTTCTGGCCATCGCCTTTGGCATCGCTCTGGGCGTGTTCACCGCCATCCGCCGCAACGGCTTTGCCGCCAACACCATCATGACGGTGTCCCTGATCGGGGTATCATTGCCGACCTTCCTTATTGGTATCCTGTTGATTTACCTGTTTTCCGTCGAACTCGGGTGGCTGCCCAGCTTTGGCCGGGGCGAGACCGTGCAGATTGGCGGCTGGACCACCGGGTTCCTCACCTCCAGCGGCTTGCAAGCGCTGATCCTGCCCGCGATCACCCTCGGGCTCTATCAGATGACGCTGATCATGCGCCTCGTCCGCTCCGAAATGCTCGAAGTGCTGCGACAGGATTACATCCGCTTTGCCCGCGCCCGCGGGTTGCGCGAGCGCGCCGTGAACTTCCGGCACGCGCTCAAGAATACGCTGGTGCCGGTCATCACGGTGACGGGCCTGCAGCTGGGCAGCATTATCGCCTTTGCGATCATCACCGAGACGGTGTTTCAGTGGCCCGGTGTTGGCTTGCTGTTCATCAACGCGATCCAGTTTGTGGATATCCCGGTGATGGCCGCATACCTGATGCTGATTTCCGTGATGTTCGTGGGCATCAACCTCATTGTCGACATGCTCTATTTCGCGATCGACCCGCGCCTGCGCGCGGACCGGACGGGAGGCCACTAGATGACGGATACCTCCCTGCCCCCCGACGCACCCGTGACGGTCAAGGACCCATCCCGGCTCAGCGTCGCGCTGCAATCGGATTTCATCTATCAGTTCAAACGCTCACCGGTTGCGATCATCAGTTTCACGGTGACGCTGGTCCTGATCCTCGGGGCCGTGCTGGCCCCGCTTGTCGCTCCGTTTGATCCGTTTGACCCGGCCTCGCTGAACCTGATGAACGGGTTTTCGCGCCCCATGACGCCCAACGCCTTTACCGGCGATACGTTCTGGCTTGGCACCGATGATCAGGGGCGGGACGTGTTTTCCACCATCCTGTACGGCATGCGCATATCGCTGTTTGTCGGCGCGTCGGCGGTTCTGTTTGCCATGGTGCTGGGCATCTCGCTGGGGCTGCTGGCAGGCTATGTCGGCGGGTGGACCGAAACGATCATCATGCGTGTCGCGGATGTGCAGCTGACCTTTCCCAGCATCCTCGTGGCCATGCTGATCTTTGGCATCGCCAAGGGGATCACGCCCGTGGAATACCGGGACCAGATGGCGATTTGGGTATTGATCATTGCCATCGGGCTGAGTGACTGGGTCCAGTTCGCCCGCGTGGTGCGCGGTGCGACGCTGGTCGAAAAGAACAAGGAATACGTGGCCGCCGCCCGGCTGATCGGTCGGTCCGGCCCGGCGATCATGGTGCGTCATATCCTGCCAAATGTATTGTCACCGGTGCTGGTGATTGCCACCATTTCGCTGGCGCTGGCCATCATCGCAGAGGCGACGCTGTCCTTTCTCGGGGTGGGCGCACCCGCGACCAAACCGTCGCTCGGGACACTCATCCGCATTGGTCAGGACTTCATGTTCTCGGGCGAGTGGTGGATCCTGCTGTTCCCGGCGGCGACGTTGCTGGCGCTTGCGCTCAGTGTGAATTTGCTGGGCGACTGGCTGCGCGATGCGCTGAACCCGAAACTGCGCTGAAGGCACTTCAATGACACCTCATTTCCCGGCACGGCACAGATGACAACACCCATCCTGTCCATCCGCAACCTCACGGTCGATATCCCCACGCGGCACGGCATCCTACGGCCCGTAAATGGCGTGTCCTACGATATCGCGGCTGGTGAAATCCTCGGCGTCGTGGGGGAAAGCGGGGCGGGCAAGTCCATGGCGGGCAATGCCGTCATCGGCCTTTTGAACCCGCCGGCCCACATCGCCTCCGGTGAAATACTGCTGAACGGTCAGCGGATCGACAATTTGCGGCGGGACGATCTGCGCAAACTGCGCGGCAAGGAAATCGGGATGGTGTTTCAGGACCCGCTGACCTCGCTCAACCCGCTTTTGAAAATCGGGGACCAGTTGGCCGAAACGATGCTGGCCCATCTCGACATCAGTCAGGCAGAGGCGCGCAAGCGCGCAATCGCCGCGCTGGAGGAAGTGGGCATTCCCGGTGCCGCGCAACGGGTCGACAGCTATCCGCACGAGTTTTCCGGCGGGATGCGGCAGCGCGTGGTGATCGCGCTGGCACTGTGTGCCGAACCCAGCCTGATCATCGCGGACGAGCCGACCACCGCGCTGGACGTGAGTGTGCAGGCGCAGATCATTGCCCTGCTCAAGCGGCTCTGCCGGGACCGGGGCACCGCCGTGATGCTGATCACGCATGACATGGGCGTGATCGCAGAGGCCGCAGACCGCGTGGCGGTCATGTATGCAGGTCAACTGGCCGAATTGGGCCCTGTGCGCGAGGTGCTGGCCGCCCCTGTGCACCCTTACACGGACGGGCTCATGGGCTCGACCCCGCTGGCGTCGCGCGGCAAGGACCGGCTGCATCAGATCCCCGGCGCGATGCCGCGCCTCGACAGTCTGCCCACGGGCTGTGCCTTCCATCCGCGCTGCCCGCTGGCGCAAGATGACTGCCGGGCCGACCCCGGCCCCCGGATCGAGGATGGCGCAGGCCGTGCGGCGTGCTTTCACCCGATCCAGCGTGAAGAGGTCGCGTGATGGCCATCGTCTCTATCCGCAATCTCACGCGCATCTTTGACGTGTCGAAACCCTGGCTGAACCGGCTGATCGAACGCAAGCCAAAGGCGCTGCTGACGGCTGTGTCGGATGTGTCGTTCGAGATCGAAGAGCGCACGGTCTATGCGCTTGTGGGCGAAAGCGGGTCCGGCAAATCGACGATTGGCAAAATGCTCGTCGGGCTTTTGTCGCCATCGGACGGAAATGTTGAAATCCGCGGTATCGATCTCGCTTCGGAAACGGACGCCGCCAAGATCGAAAGCATCCGCTCAGACATCCAGATGATCTTTCAGGATCCCTACGCCTCTTTGAACCCGCGGTGGCGGGTGCGCGACATCATCGCCGAACCGGTGGCGGCCCGTGGTGGTGACACCAAGGGGCTGGCGGAACGGCTGCTGGAGCAGGTGGGGTTGAGCGCGCGGGACGCGGGCAAGTTTCCCCATGAGTTCTCCGGTGGGCAGCGGCAGCGGATCTGCATTGCGCGGGCGTTGGCGTCCGAGCCGAAACTGATCGTGTGCGACGAACCAACGAGCGCGTTGGATGTGTCGGTGCAGGCGCAGGTGTTGAACCTGATGAGCGATCTGAAGGATGAGTTCGGCCTGACCTACCTGTTCATCAGTCACGACCTCACGGTCGTGCAGCATATGGCGGACCGTATCGGGGTGCTGTACCTCGGGCGGCTGGTCGAAGAGGCGGACCCAGACACGCTGTTTGAAACGCCCAGGCACCCTTATACGCAGATGCTGCTGGCGGCGGCCCCCAAGCTCGACGGGTTCGGGCGCGAGGTGGCTCCGCCGCAGGGCGAAATCCCCGACCCGATCAACCCGCCGCCCGGCTGCGCGTTCAACCCGCGCTGCCCGCTGGCGCAGGACCGGTGCCGGGCCGAGCGCCCGGCCTTGCGCGACGTGGGCGGCAGCCGCGTGGCCTGCCATTTTGCGGAGTAGCGCAGAGCGGCCGTGCTTGTGCATACCTGTGCGGAATCAAGGCTGAAAGCCGCCGCACCATCGCCGGGCCGCCCCCCGGCACGGCGATACATCGCAAGCTGCGCGCAGCATGATCGTACGGCTACCACGACACCCATAAATCGCGCTGTACGACCGTCAGATCGCCATCCCGCGGCCCAACGATGGTCCGGCTCTGCGGTTACACTCGGCCCGCGATCGGCGTTGGCACCCCTTGGGGGATCGCCTGCTTTTTGACCTTGCTGCGCGCCACCTTGCCCTTGGGCGGATAGACCAGCTTGGACGCTTCCACCATGAACGCGCCGCCTGCGAACATGCCCGGCATCGCATGGCCTATGCGTTCGAACATGGGCCCGGACTTCATCCACACCCGCTGCGCCGACGGAAACTGGTACAGTGCGCCAAGGTGACGTTCCGGCAGGAACTGGTGCTTGCGCAGCTGCGTCTCCAGCTGCCCCGCCGAATAGGGGCGGCCAAACCCGAACGGCGTCCGGTCGCGCCGCGACCACAGCCCGGCACGGTTCGGCACGATGAACAATGCTTTGCCGCCGGGTCCCAGCACGCGCCACGCCTCTTCCAGCAGGTCATAGGCCCGTTCGGATGTCTCGAGCCCGTGCAGCATGATCAGCTTGTCCACATGCCCCGTCTCGATCGGCCACAACGTTTCCTCTGTCAGCACCGAAACGTTCGGCCCGTTTGCAGGCCAAGGCATAACCCCTTGCGGACCCGGCATCAGCGCAATGACCCGGCGCGCATCCGCCAGATAGGGCCGCAGCAACGGGATCGCGAAGCCGAACCCCGCCACCGTCTGCCCCTTGGCCTCCGGCCAAAGCTGCGAAAGGCGGCGACGCAACGACATCTGCGCCGCCCGACCCAGCGGGCTGCGGTAATAAAAGTTCCTCAGATCCTGCACATCCAGATGCATCGGTCTTGCCCTTTCGGTGCGCGCGCACCACTCTCGTGCCTATACTTACGTAGATGAAAGGCGATTTGCCATGGCTCTCCAGATTGCGACCATCCCCTGTCTTGCCGACAATTACGCCTTTCTGGCCCATGACACCGCCACCGGTGCGACCGGCCTGATCGACGTACCCGAAGCGGGGCCGATCATGGATTTTCTGGATGAAACGGGATGGATCCTGTCGGACATCTTTTTGACCCATCATCACGATGATCACGTGCAGGGGCTGGCGCAGATCCTGTCACGCTTTCCGGCGCGGGTGATCGGGGCGGCAGCGGATGTTGCACGCCTGCCCCCGCTCGACTTGACGGTGCAGGAAGGCGACCGGGTCGAGATCGGGTCCGTCGACGGCCGCGTGATTGACGTGTCGGGCCACACCAACGGGCACATTGCCCTGCATTTCCCCGAGGCACAGGCCGCCTTTACCGCCGACAGCCTGATGGCGCTTGGCTGTGGTCGCGTGTTCGAAGGGACCAAGCCGCAAATGTATGCCAGCCTGCAAAAGCTGGCCGCCCTGCCCCCGGATACCGTGATCTTTTCGGGCCACGAATACACCGCCGCCAACGGGAAATTCGCCCTGACCATTGATCCTGAAAATCCCGACCTTATATCGCGGGTCCAACTGGTCGATGCCGCCACCGCTGTGGGCGAGCCGACCGTTCCCTCCACGCTGGCTGTTGAATTGGCCACCAACCCGTTCCTGCGCGCCGATGATCCCGCCATTCAGGCCCATTTGGGCATGGAAGGGGCCGATCCGGTCGATGTGTTCACCGAAATTCGGACGCGCAAGGACAATTTTTGAGGGTGTGACGGGCCTTTGCGTGCCCGAAATCACCGCAATGCACAGTTCTGTGCGCATCTTTGTGAGTGTCAAGATCAAGAAAATCCTTGAAGCTTGGCAATCTTCAACCAAACTTAAAGCTATGAGGCCATGGTTGGTTCGGGGCCTCGATATACCTCGTTGCCCCCCCGACCCCGAGCGATAAGGAGCACGCCTGTGCCTTCATTCTCGACGACCCTGGAAAAAGCGATCCATCAGGCGCTTGCGCTGGCCAACGAACGCCGGCACGAATTTGCAACGCTCGAGCATCTGTTGCTCGCTCTTCTGGATGAACCCGACGCCCGCCGCGTGATGCAGGCGTGTTCGGTGGATATGGACGAACTCCGCGGCACTCTGGAAGAGTTCGTGGATGACGACTTGTCTAACTTGGTAACAGATATCGACGGCTCCGAAGCGGTGCCCACGGCTGCGTTCCAACGCGTGATCCAGCGCGCCGCCATTCATGTGCAGTCTTCGGGCCGCACGGAAGTGACTGGTGCGAATGTATTGGTCGCGATCTTTGCCGAGCGCGAGTCTAATGCCGCCTACTTCCTGCAGGAGCAGGACATGACGCGGTACGATGCCGTGAACTTCATCGCCCATGGCGTGGCCAAGGATCCCGCCTTTGGCGAGGCGCGCCCCGTCTCCGGCGCGCCCGAGGCCGAGGAAGAGGCCCAAGGCGTCACCGATGGCGAGAAGAAGGAAAGCGCGCTGGCCAAGTACTGCGTGGACCTCAACGAAAAATCCCGCGAGGGCGATATTGATCCGTTGATCGGGCGCGACTCCGAGGTGGAGCGCTGCATTCAGGTGCTGTGCCGCCGTCGCAAGAACAACCCGCTGCTGGTGGGTGACCCCGGCGTCGGTAAAACAGCGATTGCCGAAGGGCTCGCGCGCAAGATCGTGGCGGGCGAAACGCCCGAGGTGCTCTCCGGCACCACCATCTATTCGCTCGACATGGGTGCGTTGTTGGCCGGGACCCGTTACCGCGGCGATTTTGAAGAACGGCTGAAGGCCGTCGTGACCGAGCTTGAGGATCACGATGACGCGGTGCTGTTCATCGATGAAATCCACACGGTCATCGGTGCCGGTGCGACCTCAGGCGGGGCGATGGATGCCTCCAACCTGCTGAAACCTGCCTTGCAGGGCGGCAAGCTGCGGACCATGGGCTCCACCACCTACAAAGAGTTCCGCCAGCACTTCGAAAAGGACCGCGCGCTCAGCCGTCGGTTCCAGAAGATCGACGTGAACGAGCCGTCGGTAGAGGACGCGACAAAGATCCTGCGCGGGCTAAAACCGTATTTCGAGGATCACCACGGGGTGAAATACACCTCTGACGCGATCAAGACCTCTGTCGAACTGGCCAGCCGGTATATCAACGACCGCAAGCTGCCTGACTCAGCTATCGACGTCATTGATGAGGCGGGCGCGGCGCAGCACCTTGTGGCGGCAGCCAAACGGCGCAAGACCATCGGCACCAAGGAGATCGAGAATGTCGTGGCCAAGATCGCCCGCATTCCTCCGAAGAACGTCAGCAAGGACGACGCCGAGACGCTCAAGGACCTCGAAGTGTCCCTCAAGCGCGTGGTGTTCGGTCAGGACCCAGCAATCGAGGCGCTTGCCTCGGCGATCAAACTGGCCCGCGCCGGTCTGCGCGAACCCGAAAAGCCCATCGGCAACTATCTGTTTGCCGGGCCCACGGGTGTCGGCAAGACCGAAGTGGCCAAGCAACTGGCAGATACGCTGGGTGTGGAGATGCTGCGTTTCGACATGTCGGAGTACATGGAGAAACACGCAGTGTCGCGCCTGATCGGCGCGCCTCCCGGCTATGTTGGGTTTGATCAGGGTGGCATGCTCACCGATGGCGTGGACCAGCATCCGCACTGCGTGCTCCTGCTCGACGAGATCGAAAAGGCGCACCCGGATGTGTTCAACATCCTGTTGCAGGTGATGGACCACGGCAAACTGACCGATCACAACGGACGTTCGGTGGACTTCCGCAATGTGATCCTGATCATGACGTCGAACGCGGGTGCTGCCGATATGGCCAAGGCCGCCATCGGCTTTGGTCGCGATCGGCGCGAGGGCGAGGATACGGCTGCCATCGAACGCACGTTCACGCCGGAATTCCGCAACCGTTTGGATGCGGTGATCTCCTTTGGTCCGCTGGGCAAGGATACAATCCTGTCCGTGGTCGAGAAGTTCGTGCTGCAACTTGAGGCGCAGCTCATGGATCGGAACGTGACGATCGAGTTGACCAAACCCGCCGCTGAATGGCTCGCTGACAAGGGCTATGACGACAAGATGGGCGCACGCCCCCTCGGTCGCGTGATACAGGAGCACATCAAGAAACCGCTCGCCGAAGAACTGCTCTTTGGCAAGTTGATGAAAGGTGGCGTGGTCAAGGTTGGCGTGAAGAACGGCAAGCTGGACCTGAAACTCGAAGGGCCGGACAAACCGCGCATTTCGGGCGACAAGCCGCCGCTTCTGACCGCGGAATAATGCGGGCGGCACATGTCGCAGCATTGATGTTTTCCGCCGCCGCAGGATCCCTTGCGGCGGCGGAAATCGTTTTGCAGACACCCGTGGACTGCACATTGGGCGACGACTGTTTCATTCAGCACTACGTCGACCATGACCCCGGCCCGGACGGGTCCGATTTTCAATGCGGACCGCTCGCCAATGACGGGCACAGCGGCACGGATTTCCGGGTCGCAACCTTGCAGGATATGCTGGACGGCGTGGATGTCGTGGCCGCGGCCGCCGGTGTGGTCACCGGCACGCGCGACGGAATGGCCGACAAGGTTTACACGTCCGCAGATGCCGCCGCATTGAATGGCAGGTCCTGTGGCAATGGCGTTTCTGTGGATCATGGCGACGGATGGACGACGCAATACTGCCACCTCAAGCGTGGCTCGATCACGCGGAGGACAGGGGCCGAGGTGCGGCCAGGTGATGTGCTTGGACAGATCGGATTGTCTGGCCAAACCGCCTTTCCGCATGTCCATGTCACAGTGCGCAAGGATGGCGCGGTGGTCGATCCATTTGACCCCGACGGTCAGATCACCTGCGGCGCGCCGTCTGCCCATACGCTTTGGGATGCGCCGCTGGCCTATGTGCCGGGCGCAGTGATGGAGGTGGGTTTTGCCGACAGCGTCCCATCATTCGACGCCATTCAGTCGGGCGATGCCGCACGCGGCACACTGCCCCCCGATGCGCCGGCGCTCGTGGTGTTCGGCTATGTGCTGGGGGGGCAACCCGCCGACAGGATGCGGCTCACCATCGAAGGACCGTCGGGTACGATCATCGACAACGCTGTCAGCCTGGACCGCACGCAGGCCGAGCTGTTTCGTGCCGTGGGCAAGCGCCTGACCACCGACGGATGGCCTGAAGGCACCTATGAAGGCACGGTAAAGCTGGTGCGCAAAGGTCAGGTGATCAGCACAAGAACGGGCAGCGTGATCATCCGCTGATCCCCTTACTTTTCGGTAAACTTCAACTCGATCCGCCGGTTTTGCGCGCGCGCCGCCGCGGTGTCCGCCGTGTCGATCGGTTGATACTGGCCAAAGCCGTTGGCGGACAAACGATTGGGCGGCAGACCGAGGAAGTTGATCATGTAAAGCACCACGGACAAAGCCCGCGCCTGGCTCAGCTCCCAGTTGTCGGCAAATTCGCCGAGGCCCGACAGCGGGATGTTGTCCGTGTGACCGTCCACTTGCAGAACCCAGTCGATGTCTTCGGGAATATCGCCGGCAATCTCACGCAGGATACCTGCGATCTTGGCGATCTCAGCCCGCCCCGCGTCAGACAATTCGGCCTGACCCGGCGGGAACAGCACTTCGGAGGAAAAGACAAAGCGGTCGCCGACGATCCGCACGCCCTCCTGCGCGCCCAGGACATCCCGCAATTGTCCAAAGAATTCCGAACGATACCGTTCGAGATCCTGCGCCTGCGCCTCGAGCCGCTTGCGTTCGGCCTCTTCCAATGCGCGACGGCGCCGTTCTTCGAGTGCGGCGCGCGCCAGTGCCGTGTTCAGGTCTTGCCCCAAGGTGGCGAGCTGCACATCCTGCGCAGCGTCTCGCGCCACCGCATCATCCAGCAGTGATTGCAACTGCCCCAACTGTTCGCGCAGTGCTGCGACCTGCTGGTTCAACAGCTCCGTCTGGCGCTGTGCTTCAAGCGTTGCCGCCTCCTCGGCGCTGAGCGCATCACGCGCCGCCGCCAGCAGCGCGGCGCGCTCTTCCGCAGCGGAACGGGCCGCATCAAGGTCCGCGTCGCTCTGCGCACGTGCAGCCAACGCTGCGGTGAGCTGTGCGCGCACCTCTGCCGTATCTGTCGACAGCGTGGCCAGCTCCGTCTCCGCCGCAAGTTTGGCCGCAAGCGCTGCGGCCAACTGCTCCCGAACACCGGCATTTGAATTGCCCGCCGCATCTGCATCCGCAAGGGCGGCGTCGCGGGCGGCAATCGCTGTCGCCAGCTCAATCCGCAGCGTTTCCAGATCTGCGGCCTGCGCGGTGACGCGTGCATCCGCAGTTGTGCGCGCGGCCACAGCCGCGGCCAACCGGTCGCGCACATCCGTCAACTCCAGTTCGGAGGCGGCCAATTGCGCCTCTATCGCGGTCAGACGGGCCGAGACCGCTGCGACCTCTTCCGCGGATGCCGCACGCGCGGCCTCGGCGCTGTCCCGCTGCGCTTCGAGGCCCGTGATCCGGTCCCGCTGTGCCGCCAGATCAGCCTCAGCGGCATTGAGCGCGGTTTGCAATTCAGCCGTGGTCGCAGTGCGACCGTCGAGCGTTTCCTCAACCGCGGCCAGCCGTGCGGTAAGCGTTGCCGCCTCGGCCGTGCGATCGTCCAGAGCCGAGAGCGCGCGCGCCAGTTGATCCTGCAGGTCAAAGGCCGCTGCAGCCCCCTCCTCCGACGACAAGAGCGCTGCGGCCAATTGCGTCTCGAGAGTGGCACGGGTGGTCTCAAGCTGCGCGTTGTCCGATTGCGCGGCCTCCAATGCGGCCAGCGCTGTGCGCACATCCGCCTCAAGCGCTGTGATCCGCGCCGCCGCTTCGGTGGCAGAGCCCTGCGCCGTGTCTGTCGCGAGCAACGCCGCGGCCAATTGCGCATCCAGATCTTCGTTCGCGGCGCGCGCTGCGGCCAACAGGGTCAGCGTGTCCTCCGCCTCCTGCCGCTGCGCTTCGAGCGCGAGGGTCATCGCGGTCAACTCAGCGTCTGCGTTTTCCAGCCGGGCGCGCAGCGCCTCCGCCGCAGCCGCTTCGGCCAGGCGCGCCGCTTCCTCTGCGCTCAGAGCCTCCTGCGCCGCAGTCAGATCCGCCTGCAACGCTGTCGCTTCGGCTGCGCTGTCTGCATTTCGTGTGCGCAGGTCCGCGATCAGCGCCTGCAACGCCTCCGTGCGTGCAGCGGCCAGTCGGGCCGCTTCAGTGCCGGCGTCGATTTCATCACGGGCCTGCGCAAGGGCAAGGTTCAGCGCCTCCTGTTCGGACAAAAGCCGCGCCTGCTCCCCCTCCAGCCCCGCCACCTGGTCCAGCGCGCCGTCCCGCTCCGCGATCAGCGCCGCAACCTGCGCCTCGAACCGCGTGATCTGCGTACGCGCCGTCTCCAGCGCGGCCACTTGCGCATCGCGGTCCGCGGTGAGCGCCGCGATGGTCTGCGCCTGTTCCGCCACCTGCGACTGGGCATCATTGAGCGAGCTGTTGAGCGCACCCAACCGCGCATCAAGCTGATTGGCCCGCGTTTCCTCAAGGCCAAGCGCCTGCGCCAGGGCAGCCACTTCGCCCGCCAGTTGGTTCAGCTCATCCTCTTGTCCGGAAATCGTTTCGCGCAACACGAATTGCACCACCATGAAGATGGTCAGCACAAACATCAGAACCAGCAGCAGGCCCGTCATCGCATCGACAAAGCCCGGCCAGATCGAATTCTGGAAGCGTTGTCCGGTGCGTCGCGACAGTGCCATGGCCTAGCCGTCCCCGACCGGGCCGCGTGGTTTGCGCCCCTGGCCACGCGGTTGGCTCAACGCCTGCGCCAGTGCCGAAATGTCGGTGCGCAGGGCGGCCATGCTTTCCTGACGCCCGGCGCTGATCTCTTCGAGGATACGCAGCATCTGGACGTCAATCGACCGCAGGCGCATCCGGCTTTCCGGGTCGATCCCGTCGCCTGTGCCCTGCGCTTCCATCAGCGCAATCAACCGTTCCTGTCCTTCGGCCACGCGCAACAGCGCGCTTGCATCCGCACCGGAGCCCTGCATCTGACGCGTCATGCGGTCGATCGCGTCCGCAAGCGTGCCCAGCTTTTCGTCCACGATCGACCGGCTGACGTCCGATTGCGTGAACATGGTTTGCAGGCTTTCCATCTGTTCGGCCAGATGGTCGATGACACCGGCCATCGCGTTGCTGTCATTGCTGCCTTCGCCCTCTGCGCTGAGACCCACGCGCGTGATCGAACTCAGCCATTCCTCAAGCTCGCGGTAGAACCGGTTTTGCCCGTGCCCTGCAAAAAGCTCCAGCAACCCGACAATCAACGACCCCGCCAACCCCAGAAGGGACGAGGCAAATGCCACGCCCATGCCGCCCAGCTGCGCTTCAAGCCCGGTCATCAGGCGATTGAACACCTCGACCCCGCCCTCACCATCCTGCGGCGCAAGGCTGCGGATCGTGTCGACCACCGCCGGAACAGTGGTCGCAAGGCCGTAAAATGTACCTAAAAGACCCAAGAAAATCAGCATGTTGACGATGTAACGCGTGATCTCTCGGACCTCGTCGATCCGCGTGGCAACAGAATCCAGAATGGACCGTGTGGAGGACGCCGAAAGCTGCATGCGTGCACCGCGTGAGCGCAGCAACGACGCAAGCGACGCCAGCAATTGCGGCGCCTTGGCCTGCGCGCCCGGCCCGCCAGAGGCGAACTGTTCGATCCAGCGCACCGAAATCACAAGCTGGTACACCATGAAGAAACAGGCCAGCACGCCGATCACAAACACGAACATGATGAACCCGTTCAGATACGGGTTCGCCTGAAACACCGGCAGAACACGCGGCAATGCAACCACCGCGCCAAACCCCGACAGGCCAAGCACGATCAGCATCAGAGCGATCTGATTGAACGGCTGCGAAAAATGCGGTTGTGCCTCGGGTGTCGTCTGCGCTTCGGCCACGCCCCAAACCTCTGTATGTGTCTGCTCTTGGCCGCAATCTACCGGGTTTTCGGCAGAAGCGCCAAGGATTTATGCCGTCAGCGCTGCAACGCGGCGACACAACCAATCGAGGTCCGCATCGGGGATACCAATGTCGCGCAGATGTTGCGCCGTGTTGTACAGGTATTCGGAGTTGGGCCCCCGACCGCCAACCGCATGGGCAATGATCTGGGCCTGTTCCTCAAGCGGCAGCCCGCCACAATATTGCACGTGCTCGGGGTCGATCACATAGGCCAACGCCTCGACCACCCGCCCGTCCACCAGCGTGACGGGCAATACCCGCTCCAGATAGGCCGATGAAATCAATTCGCGTTCCCGCAGATAGGCAAGCGTAGCCGCCTCCGTCCCCGGTGCTGCGCGCAGCGCCACACCGGTGCATGCCGCGTCTTCCTCAGCATCCAGTGCAAGGACCAGCCCCGGCTCGGCCTCGGACCCACGGTGATGGATTGAGCGCATGCAGAACGACCGGTGATAACCGCCCAGCGTCGCGCCCACCGTTTCGGACACTTCGAACCCTGGGTTCCACAGCAGGCTGCCGTAGCCGAAAACCCACATCTCGCTGCTCTGCACCATTGCCACTGGTCCTTCCTTTGCGCCCTGCGGTAGACCTGAAATCCAGACAAAGGGAAAGGGCCCTCATGCGCAGGCTGATCTGGATTTTTGCACTGCTGGCATTGGCGTGGTGTGGCTGGTGGTGGGCGGCATCTGCGGGTCTGCACCGCGGCATCGCCGCCTGGCTCGACGCGCGCACCGCCGAGGGCTGGCAGGCCGAGGTGACCGATGTGACAGGCGGCGGCTTTCCGGTGGCTCTACAGGCCACGCTCCACGATCTGGCGCTGGCGGATCCGGAGACCGGGCTTGCCGTGCGCACGGATGCGCTGGCCATCTCGGCCCCGGCATGGTGGCCCGGCGATGTCACCGTGACCCTCGACGATGGCCCCATCCTGCTGGCCTCTCCGCTGGGCCGGTCACAGCTGGACATGGAACGCGGCGTGATGGCGATGGAGCTCAAACCCGGCACGGCGTTTGAGCTGGACGCACTCGGCTGGACCGCAGGGCCATGGGAAGTGTCGGATTCCGCAGGCATTCAGGCACAGGCCGACGACCTCACGCTGACGATGACCCGCACAAACGGCCCGACCTATGACTTCAGAGCGCAGGCCAACCGCTTCTCCCCCGGTCCCGCGACCCGGCGTGGCTTGCGGCTGCCCGACGGGGTCCCGACCGCGTTTGACAGTCTCCAGCTGCGGGCCATGGTCACCTTTGACCGCCCCTGGGACCGCCGCGCGCTCAACGACCGCAGGCCCCAACCCCGTGCTATACGCCTAGACCTGGCCGAAGCCCGCTGGGGCACGCTCAGCCTCAACCTCGCAGCAGACCTGACCATTGACGCCGCCGGGGCGGCGACCGGCACCGTCTCGCTGCAGGCTGAAAACTGGCAAACAATGCTCGACATCGCCGAAGCGGCCGGTGCCCTTCCCTCCGGCCTGCGCGGCCAGGCCGAAAGCATCCTCGGCGCTGTGGCACGCGCCTCCGGCAACGCGTCGACCCTCGATGTGGACCTGACCTTGCGCGATGGCACGGTCATGCTGGGGTTCATCCCCATCGCTCCAGCCCCGCGCTTGATCCTGCGCTAGTTTCTTCTGGCCGGAAATACCACGGGGTCTGGGGCAGAGCCCCAGTCCGTCCTCACCGGCAATACGGCCCGCTGCGATACCGTGCCGTGTCAAAATGGAAATGGTCCCGGTGAAACCGATCCGACCCCGGCCCAAGGACCGTGCCAAACGGACCGCATGCCGCCTTGTGCATCGACCGCAGCGCACGGGCGTGACGCGAATTCCAGTCGTTCAGCACCGTAAGCTGCGTCCCGTCCTGCAGGGCAAAGCCGGATATGTCGATGGCCCGCCCCCGCCCATGTTCCGAAATCCGGGCGCCCGGTTGATTGTTGCGGGTGCGGCAGGCGTAATGCGCCGCCACACGGTATCCCGCCAATCCGCCGCCCGTGTTGCGCAACGCGGGCTTGGCCCCCGTCTCGGTCCATTGCTTCAACGCCCGCGCCGTGTTGCAATCCATCAGCGCCGACTGGCTCAGCCTGACGCCGGACACGGATCGCAGCCGCACCGCCTGCTCAATACCGCAGCCACCGATGCGACCGGGGACATAGCCCACCTCATCACCCTGAAGGTCGGGATCACCACAGACCTGTCCCTTGCGCCGCGCCTCGCGACGGGCCAATGCCTTTTGCACGATGGATCCGGGCCGCAGGGCCGGGCGCAGCGACCGGCTGCGCGGCAGGACGGATGCCGCAACAACCTGCTCCAGCGCGGGCACCGGCGTGCCCACCACGTTTCGCGCATTGGTTCCGGGGCGCGACACCGGACGCTGCACCGCGCCCAACACCCGCGCGCGGGATCTGTTGTCCACGATATCAACGGACAGGGGCGCATCCGTGCCGGCGCGTGCCACGGGGCGGATGGAACTCTCCGGCCCGGCAAAGGCCGCGCCCGCATAGACAGCCAGTCCCAGCAGAACCGCTTTCACGTCCCGCTCCCGCGGCCAAAATTCGGCGCGTCCGTGTCCTGCCCCGCCTCGATAATGCCCCGCCGGATTGCGCGCGTCCGGGTAAAATAGTCGTGCAGGTGGTCGCCATCGCCCGTCCGGATCGCGCGCTGCAACGCAAACAGCTCTTCGGTGAACCGCCCGAGGATTTCCAGCGTCGCTTCCTTGTTGTTCAGAAACACGTCACGCCACATAGTCGGATCGCTGGCCGCAATCCGGGTGAAATCCCGAAATCCTGCCGCTGAATACTTGATGACTTCGCTGTCCGTGACGCGCCGCAGGTCATCGGCGACCCCCACCATCGTATACGCAATCAGGTGCGGCGCATGGCTTGTCACGGCCAGCACGAGGTCATGGTGATCGGGGTCCATCTCTTCGACATTGGACCCGATGCGTTCCCAGACCGCGCGCAGCCGCGCCACGGCGTCCGCGTCGCTGCCCGGTACGGGCGTCAACAGGCACCACCGGTTGTCAAAAAGCGTCGCAAACCCGCTTTCGGGTCCCGAATGTTCGGTTCCGGCGACCGGGTGGCCCGGCACAAAATGCACGCCTTCGGGCAAATGCGGACCGACCGCGTCGATCACCTCTCGCTTGACAGACCCCACATCCGTGACCGTCGCACCGGGGGCCAGATGCTGCGCGACCTCCGCAGCGACGGCCCCCATGACACCCACAGGCACCGCCAGCACCACAAGGTCCGCCCCGTCGACCGCTTCGGCGATGCTGTCGCACACCCGGTCGCACAGACCGATCCGGCGCGCGGTGTCGCGCGTCTCGGCACTGCGGGCATAGCCGGTCACCTCACCGGCGAGATTCCCCCGCCGCATCGCCCAGAACATCGACGACGCAATCAGGCCCAGCCCGATCAGGGCAACGCGCTTGTAGATCATGCCACGGCCTCCTCGCGCCAGCGCGTCAAGGCGGCGATCACACGGCCGGTCTGCGCGGCATCGCCAACGGTGATGCGGATGCCTGTCGGAAACCCGTATCCGACAACACGGCGCACGATGATGCCGTCGGCATTGAGCGCCGCCTCGGCCGCATCCGCCTCGTCCACGGATGCCGCGCGGGCCAGTACGAAATTGGCATGGCTTTCGTCGCAGGCCAGCCCCAATTGCCGCAGCGCGCCGGTCAGGCGCGCGCGTTGTTCCGCGTTCACGGTCGCGCAACGGTCCCGCCACGCCACGTCGCGCACCGCCGCTTCGGCGGCGGCAAGCGCAGGCAGGGACAGGTTGAACGGTTGTCGGATGCGCGTCATCACATCGATCATCGCCCGCGCCCCGTATCCCCAGCCAACGCGCAACCCGCCCAGACCGTAGATCTTGGAAAAAGTGCGCGTCATCAGAACGTTGTCCCGCGTCTCCGCAAGGGAAAGCCCACCATCCGAGCCGTCAGAATATTCGGTATAAGCCCCGTCAATCACGAGGATCACCGATGTCGGCAGGCCGTCAGCGAGCCGCACGATATCTGCATCGGGAATGCGGGTGCCCGTCGGATTGCCCGGGTTCGTCAGGAACACGACCCGCGTCCGTTCGGTCACCGCATCAAGGATTGCATCCACATCCACCATCCGCTCCCGTTCGGGCACACGCACCGGCGTTGCACCACACATATGGGTCAGGATCGGATACATCGAAAACCCATGCTCGGTATGGATGATCTCATCCCCCGGTCCCGCAAAGGCTTGTGTGACAAACTGCAAGACCTCATCCGACCCCACGCCACAGATCACGCGATCCGGGTCCACGCCCCAGACCTCGCCGATTGCGGCGCGCAAGGGCGCATGATCTGTCGACGGATAGAGATGCATCCGGGTTGCAGCGTCCTGCAAGGCCGCAATCGCGGCGGGCGGCGGCCCGGCGGGGTTCTCATTCGAGCTGAGTTTCAGCACGTCGCGCACGCCTGCCAGATGGGATTGCCCGCCTTGGTAAAGCGCAATCTCCATAATCCCGGGCTGTGGTGTCGGCGTTGTCATCGTAACCTCGTGCATTGCCCCGCGGTTTTAGGCCCCGTCGCCCGCAGGCGCCAGTGACAAAACGCGCGGCATCCGTGCTAGGCTGATGCAATCCATCAGGGGGGTGTGCCATGCAAGACGACGGACAACCGCAACCAGGGTCGGTTTGGCCCATGCCGCAATTCCACTTTGTGCTGACAGTCGAGGACACGTCGATGGTGTTTCAGGAAGCCAGCGGCCTCGATATTGAGACCGAGGTCCTGGAGTATCGCGCGGGGAACAGTCCCGTATTTTCGAAAATCAAGATGCCGGGCTTGCAAAAAACCGCCAATGTCACGTTGAAAAAGGGCCTTGTCGCGCAACACAGCGCGCTGTTCGACTGGTTCAATGAGATCAAGCTGAACACCATCACCCGCAAATCGGTCACCATCACCTTACGGGACGGAAACGATGCCATCACGATGGCGTGGACCCTTCATAATGCGTTTCCGGTCAAAGTGACCGCCGCCGATTTCGACGCCATGCGCAATGAATTTGCCGTAGAAAACGTCGAGATCGCGCATGAAGGGCTGACGATTACCAACACATAGCAAAAAGGCCGCCCCGATAAGAGCGGCCTTTCCAGATTGTCGGGGCAAATGCCCTTAGTTTTTGGCGTAGAATTCGACGACCAGGTTCGGTTCCATCATCACCGGGTAAGGCACATCGCCCAGACCGGGTGTGCGCACGAACGTGGCGGTCATTTTCGAGTGATCCGCTTCGATGTAATCCGGCACATCGCGCTCGGGCAGCTGAGTTGCTTCGAGCAGAACGGCCAGTTGCTTGGACCGGTCGCGGACCTCGATCACGTCGCCTTCCTTCACACGGTAGGAGGGGATGTTGACCTTGCGACCGTTCACCTTGACGTGGCCGTGGTTCACGAACTGACGTGCGGCAAACACGGTCGCCACGAACTTGGCACGGTAGACGACGGCGTCCAGGCGCCGCTCCAGCAGGCCGATCAGGTTTTCACCGGTGTCACCCTTCACACGCTCCGCTTCGGCATAGATGCGGCGAAACTGCTTTTCGGTCAGGTCGCCATAATAGCCTTTCAGCTTTTGCTTGGCGCGCAGCTGGATACCGAAGTCGGACAGCTTGCCCTTGCGGCGCTGACCGTGCTGGCCGGGGCCGTATTCACGACGGTTGACGGGGGATTTGGGGCGACCCCAGATGTTTTCGCCCATGCGGCGATCGATTTTGTACTTGGCAGACGTGCGTTTTGTCACGGCTGATCTCCTTCGGTTCGTTTGAGCGGGGCGCAATTTTTGGAAAAATTGCCCGTCGCGCAGGTTGAAGGGCGTTGTCCTCTCCCCGGATTTGGCCGGGACGACAGGAACCCCCTCGCGGGGACCACCAACACCAATGAAGTCGCGCTTATACGCGGGAAAACGACCGTGTCAACGCCTCGCCATCGCAACACACGCGGCGTGGCGCGGGCATCCCACCAGATGGTCGTTCACAAGACCGCAGGCTTCCATGAATGCATAGACGATGGTCGGGCCGCAAAAAGTGAAACCCGCCCGTTTGAGGTCCTTGGAGATCTGTTCGGACAGCGGCGTGAATGGCGGCACGTCGGCATCGGTGCGCCAGTGATTGATGAGTGGCGTGCCGTCAACATAGTCCCATAAAAATGTATCAAACCCCTGCCGCTCCTGAATGTCGAGATAGGCGCGCGCGTTCTTGATGGTGGCGGCGATCTTGCCCCGATGACGAATGATGCCCGGGTCGGCCAGCAGCCGCGCGATGTCTTCCTCGCCCCAACGAGCAATGATTTCCGGATCGAACCCTGCAAAGGCATGGCGAAAATTGTCCCGCTTTTTCAGGATCGTAATCCAGCTCAGACCCGCCTGAAACCCGTCAAGGATCAGCTTTTCCCACAGCGCGCGTGCATCGTATTCCGGCACGCCCCATTCCTGATCATGGTAGTCGAGGTAGATCTGGTCCGGCCCCGCCCAGCCACAGCGTTGCGTCACGCGCATCTCCTTTGCAGCCGTTTCGTAAAATTAGAACAAAATGCCAATATTAAACACATCTTTACGGGTTGGCGCCAATGGTGCCAACACAAATGCCGCAAGGACAGTGGACAACATGCGCAGATCGAAATTTGCAGACGTCGCGCCGGTAGCAGACAATCCGTTGAGTGCGGCCGTGTCTGCGCGCGACCGCAGCACACTTGAAATGGTGGCCGAAGCGGTGCGGCACAATCAGACATTGTTGGCCTTTCAACCGGTGATGATCGCGCACAACCGCACCGTTGGCTTTCACGAAGGGCTGATCCGGGTGATGGATGAAACTGGCCGGGTGATTCCCGCCAAGGACTTCATGCCTGTCGTGGAAAAGGCCGAGTTGGGTCGGGAAATTGATGCTCTGGCGCTCAACATGGGCTTGCGCACGCTGGCCGAAAACCCCTCCGTACGTCTGTCGATCAACATGTCGGCGCGGTCCATCGGGTACAGCAACTGGATGAACACGCTGAACCGCTGGATGAAGCGCGACAGCACGCTGGGGGAACGCCTGATCCTTGAGATCACGGAAAGCTCCGCGATGGATCAGCCGGAACTGGTGATCGATTTCATGGATCGGCTCAGCCACCAGGGCATTGGCTTTGCGCTGGACGACTTCGGCGCGGGTTACACGGCGCTGCGCTATCTCAAGGATTTCTATTTCGACATCCTCAAGATCGATATGCAGTTTTGCCACGGGATCGCGGACGATCCGGACATTCGCGCGTTGACGGCCGCAATGCTGGGCATCGGACATCATTTCGACATGCTGGTTGTCGGCGAGGGGCTCGAACGCGGCGAGGATGTGGCGCTGATGACGGAGATGGGCGTTGACTGCCTGCAAGGGTACTACTTCGACGCCCCCACGGTGCGTCCCAACTGGATTTTCAGTGAGCGGCAAACCGCGCAAAAGGCCCGCGCATAGGCCTGAGACACCGTGTCTCTTTGAGACAGCGGCGCGAATCCCTTAAGTCGGCGGCGACGCGGGGAATCTGGGGCCCGCACCGCCATGTGCCGTCTCGGATGATCCTCACGCGCAACTGACTAGAGGATCTGACCAAATGACAAATGTTGTCATCGCTTCCGCTGCCCGAACTGCCGTTGGCAGCTTCGGAGGCTCATTCGCCAACACACCGGCCCACGATCTGGGCGCGACCGTGCTCGAAGCGGTTGCAGACCGCGCGGGCATCGACAAGTCCGAAGTGTCCGAAACCATTCTGGGCCAGGTGCTGACCGCCGCTCAGGGCCAAAACCCGGCCCGCCAGGCACATATCAATGCAGGTCTGCCCAAGGAGGCGGCGGCGTGGTCCATCAACCAGGTGTGCGGGTCCGGCCTGCGCGCGGTTGCACTGGGCGCGCAGCACATCCAGCTGGGTGACGCAGACATCGTTGCCGCCGGTGGTCAAGAGAACATGACGCTCAGCCCCCACGCCGCCGCTCTGCGCGCCGGTCACAAGATGGGCGATCTGAAGTATATCGACACCATGATCCGCGACGGTCTGTGGGATGCCTTCAACGGCTATCACATGGGCCAGACGGCAGAGAATGTTGCCGATCAGTGGCAGATTACCCGCGACATGCAGGATGAATTTGCCGTCGGTTCGCAAAACAAGGCGGAAGCCGCGCAGAAAGCCGGCAAATTCGCTGACGAAATCACGGCCTTCACGGTCAAGACCCGCAAGGGCGACATCGTGGTGGACGCGGATGAATACATCCGCCACGGCGCCAACCTTGAAGCGATGGCCAAGATGCGCCCCGCATTCACCAAGGAAGGCTCGGTAACCGCCGCCAACGCCTCCGGCCTGAATGACGGCGCCGCCGGTGCCTTGCTGATGTCCGCCGACAATGCGGAAAAGCGCGGGATTGAGCCTTTGGCACGCATCGCGTCCTACGCCACCGCCGGTCTGGACCCGTCGATCATGGGCGTCGGCCCGATCTATGCGTCCCGCAAGGCGCTGGAAAAGGCAGGCTGGTCCGTGGATGATCTCGACCTCGTCGAAGCGAACGAAGCCTTTGCCGCGCAAGCCTGCGCCGTGAACAAGGACATGGGCTGGGACCCGGCCATCGTGAACGTGAACGGCGGCGCCATCGCCATTGGTCACCCGATTGGTGCCTCTGGTGCGCGTGTGCTCAACACCCTGCTCTTCGAGATGAAGCGTCGCAACGCGAAAAAAGGCCTCGCCACGCTGTGCATCGGCGGTGGCATGGGCGTTGCCATGTGCCTCGAGCGCCCCTGATACAAGCCACGGCGGTGCCCCACGGCACCGCCACCCCCTCTCCCCCTTTTCGCCCGAACGCAACGGTACTGCGTAACAATGTTGCGCAAACTGCCGATATGAGCGAAACATTATGAGCAAAACCCAAAAGGAGTCTTCCCCAATGTCCCGTGTAGCACTTGTCACCGGCGGTTCCCGCGGTATCGGCGAGGCCATTTCCAAAGGTCTCAAAGACGCAGGCTATTCCGTTGCCGCCACCTATGCCGGCAATGACGAAGCCGCCGCGAAGTTCACCGATGAAACCGGCATCAAGACCTACAAATGGAACGTGGGCGACTATGCCAGCTCCAAGGACGGTATCGCGCAGGTCGAAGCGGATCTTGGCCCCATCGACGTGGTTGTGGCCAACGCGGGCATCACCCGCGACGCACCGTTCCACCGCATGACGCCTGAGCAGTGGCAGGAGGTCATCGACACCAATCTGACCGGCGTGTTTAACACCGTGCACCCGGTTTGGCCCGGCATGCGAGAGCGCAAATTCGGTCGGGTGATCGTGATCTCATCGATCAACGGTCAAAAGGGCCAGTTCGGTCAGGTGAACTATGCCGCGACAAAAGCGGGCGACCTGGGCATCGTGAAATCGCTGGCGCAGGAAGGTGCGCGTGCAGGCATCACCGCCAACGCGATTTGCCCCGGCTATATCGGCACCGAAATGGTCCGTGCGATTCCCGAGGCTGTGCTGAACGAAAAGATCATCCCGCAAATCCCTGCAGGCCGCCTGGGTGAGCCGGAAGAGATCGCACGCTGCGTGCTGTTCCTTGCATCTGACGACGCCGGGTTCATCAACGGGTCGACTATTTCGGCCAACGGTGCGCAATTCTTCGTCTGAACCAGACGCACATTTGAACAAAAAGGGCCGGTGCACTTTGCCCCGGCCCTTTCTTCATCCCGTAAGAAGGCGCGCGCGCTTCAGCGGGAAGGTTTTGCCCCGAAAAGCCAGCCCCATGCGCCAGCCAGAGCAGCACCACGTTCGGCGTGGGCTTTGACCATTGCGTTGCGGATGGCGGGGTTTGCGGATGTCTCGAACATAGCGTGTCTCCTGCGTGGTGTGTTTCGTCTTGGGATGAATATGGCCATGTCCACGCTGTTCGACAAACGAGACTTTTCATGAGTTCAGTTAAGCTGTACTTAAGTGAAGATGCAGGACCGTCTTCCCCCTCTCACCGCGTTACGTGCCTTCGATGCCGCTGCCCGGCATATGTCCTTTGCCAAGGCGGCTGAGGAGCTGCACGTAACACCCGCAGCGCTCAGCTTTCAGATCAAGTCGCTCGAAGAGCATCTGGGCACGCAGGTGTTCCGGCGATTGAACCGCGCCGTCGAGTTGACAGATGCAGGCAAAGCGCTGGCACCCGGTGTTGCCGACGGCTTCAGGATCCTGGCGGGCGCGTGGCGAGCGGCAGAAAAGGTCACGGACAATCATACGCTTACGGTGACGGCAGGACCGGCGTTTACGGCCAAGTGGCTGGCACCACGGCTGTATGAATTCGCGCAGACGCACCCGGATGTAGAGCTACGCTTTGCGGCCAGCCTCAAGATGATGGACCTTGCACGCGACGGCATTGATGTTGCGATCCGTTTTGGCCGGGGACTGGAAGACGACCACTATGTCCTGCCCCTCGCGGAGGAATGGGTGTGCCCGGTGATGACGCCCGACATGGCGACCCGGTACACCACACCACAGAGCCTCAGGGACGCGCCGTTGATTTTTGACGACAGCATTCGTTTTCTGAACCCACCGATGGACTGGGGCGCCTGGTTCAAGGTGATGGGCATTGATCACGCGCCCACGCACGGGCCGCGGTTCAGTCAGGCGGACCACGCGGTGGATGCCGCCTTGGCAGGGGTGGGTGTCGTGCTGGCGCGGCGGGCGCTTGTGGTCAAGGATCTGGCCGACGGCCGCCTTGTTGCGCCCTTCCCCACCGCGCTGAAAACCGGGGCGCGGTTCCGGTTCCTCTGTGCCAAGGGCGCAGAAACGCGCCCGCATATCGCGGCGTTCCGGGATTGGATTGTGTCCGAAATCGACAAGACCCGACACATCACCGAGGCCATGACACTGGTGACACCTTCATGACATCCGGGCGTGCCACCGCACTTGGGTTCCTCGCGATTTTGCTGTGGGGCGTGTTGGCGCTCCTGACTGTGGGCGCGGCCCCCACCCCGCCCTTTCTGCTCAACGCGATCTGTTTTGCGGTTGGCGGCACGCTTGGTCTGGTGTGGACATCGATGACGGGCAATCTGGCGTCTCTGCGCGCGGTGCCCTGGCATGTGTACGTATTGGGAACCCTTGGGCTTTTTGGTTACCACGCGCTCTACTTTTCCGCGCTGCGCCTTGCCCCGGCGGCAGAGGCCAGCTTGATTGCGTATCTGTGGCCGCTGCTCATTGTTCTGTTTTCCGGCCTGTTGCCGGGGGAACGCCTGCGCGGCGGGCACGTGGCGGGGGCGCTTGTCGGGTTCGCAGGGGCTGCGCTGATCGTATCCGGCGGCAGCGCCGGTTTCGCAGCGGACGCGCTGCCGGGATACATGCTCGCCGGTGCCTGCGCGCTCACCTGGTCAAGCTACTCCGTACTGTCGCGTATCTTTGGCGCCGTACCGACGGCATCGGTGGCCGTGTTCTGCCTTGCGAGCGCGGCGCTGTCGCTTCCCCTGCATCTGTTGCTGGAACAGCCCGTTTGGCCGCAGACACCATTGGCGTGGGGCTGCGCGTTTATGCTGGGGCTCGGCCCGGTGGGTCTGGCGTTTTACGTCTGGGACATCGGCGTGAAACAGGGCGATATCCAGTTGTTGGGCACGGCATCCTATGCCGCGCCGCTGTTGTCTACGATTGTGCTGGTGCTTGCCGGAGTGGCTCAGGCCACGTGGTCCTTGGGCCTCGCGGCTGCCTTGATCACAGCAGGCGCACTGCTGGCTGCTCGGGCAAGCTTGCGCAAACGCGCCTAGCTGGACAGGCGCGTGATCTCTTCCTTGAGCCTGAGTTTCTGCTTCTTCATGGTGGCGATCTCGATCTGATCAACCGCCGGTGAGCGTTGGGCCATGTCGACCTGTTCGCTCAGGGTTTCGTGCTTCTTTTTCAACTCTTCGAGATGGGCGGTGATGCTCATATGGTCCTCCTTGCTGACAAAGTGCACGTCCAGCGAACCACAACTTGAGCCACAAGTCACGCCGCACGCGCAGCATGAGCGGGATTCAATCGATTCAACCTTAAAGAATGGTTAAGGGATAAGCGCGGCACCCGCGCGCAAAACCGCTTGGATCTCAGGGACATAGTCTTCGCCGTCGCGCGCATGCCGCGCGCCTGCGTGCATGATGATCGGTGCATGCAGCCGAAACGGCGCCCGCCCCTCTTTCCGGGCGCGGCATATCACGAGTTCCGCCGCCCGCCCGGTCCGCGGGGCAATGGGCCACAGTTCGGCACTGCCCAAACGCCCCGCCAGGGCGGTGAGAATATCCGGCAGACGCTCGGCCCGGTGGATCATATGCAGGTAGCCTTTGGGACGCAGCCGCCGCGCCGCCACGTCCACCCAAGCGGCCAGCGGCGTATCGATGCCCAACGCGGCCTCCCGCCCCGCATCCCGCGCGCTGTGGCCGCCAGACCGGTCGAAATACGGGGGATTCGCCAGCACATGGTCAAAGCTGCGCTGTTTGACCGCGTCCGGCAGGTCTGTGAGGTCCGCCACAACCGTATCAAGCCCGTTGCGCACCGCCAGTGCGGCATAGGCCGCCTGCCGCTCGACCCCGAGCAATGTCAGCCCCGGAACACGTGCCCCAAGGCACAAGGCCGCAGCACCGACACCGCATCCAAGATCCAGAACGCTTTGCCCGCTGACCGCCGGCACCGAAGCCGCCAGCAAAACCGGGTCCACACCGGCCCGATACCCTTGTTTCGGCTGCCATAATTCGACGCGCCCCCCCAGGAACGCATCGCGGGTCAGCTCACCGTCCAAGGTCGATCTCATTGTCGACCATCACCCGCAACGCGGCGTCATAATCGTCCCGATGCACCATAAGACGGCGGGGGAAAATCCCGATGCCACCTTCGAGGATGCTCATATTTACGTCCATCTGAAAGCAGTCTATATCCTCGCCCTCAAGAAGGGCCGAGGCAAAGGCGATGATCGTCGGGTCAGTGCTGCGCAAAAGTTCCTTCATATCATGGATGTAGGGGCATTTTAGCCTACTTGTCGAGTGGGCTTACGGGGATCGTTATGGACGCGTCTGCAATCGCAAAACCACATGACCGGCTTGCGGCCTATCTGGCCGACGATATGGAGGCTGTGAACAGCCTGATCCGGGCCAAAATGGCATCGGAACATGCGCCGCGCATTCCGGAAGTCACCCAGCACCTCGTGGGCGCCGGGGGCAAGCGTCTGCGGCCCATGCTGACACTCGCGGCGGCGCGCATGTGTGGCTATGACGGGCCGTTCCATGTGCACCTTGCCGCGACGGTGGAGTTCATCCACACCGCGACGCTCTTGCATGATGATGTGGTTGACGAAAGCGCGCAGCGCCGGGGACGGCCAACGGCCAACCTGCTGTGGGACAACAAGTCATCCGTGCTGGTGGGCGATTACCTCTTTTCGCGGTCGTTCCAGTTGATGACAGAGACCGGGTCGCTTGACGTGTTGCGCATTCTGTCGGACGCGTCCGCGACAATCGCCGAGGGCGAAGTGCTGCAATTGACGGCGGCACAGGACCTTGCCACGGACGAAGCGGTTTACCTTCAGGTGATCCGCGGCAAGACGGCGGCCCTGTTTTCCGCGGCGACCGAAGTGGGCGGTGTCATTGCCGGGGCGGATGACGCGCATATCCGCGCCCTGTTTGATTACGGTGACGCGTTGGGCATCGCGTTCCAGATCGTGGACGATCTGCTTGATTATCAGGGGCAATCATCGGCCACAGGCAAGAATGTGGGCGACGATTTCCGCGAACGGAAGCTGACATTGCCAGTGATCCGGGCCGTTGCCCTGAGCGACGCGGAAGAACGTGCGTTCTGGTCCCGCACCATCGAGCGCGGCAAGCAGGACGACGGCGATCTGGATCATGCACTCGCGCTGCTGAACACGCATGATGCGCTGACCTACACCAAGGACGCAGCGATCCGGTGGGCGGCGCAGGCGAAGGCGGCGCTTGATCCCTTGCCCGCCCACGATCTCAAGGACATGCTGCTGGACCTCGCGGATTACGTGGTGGAACGGATCAACTAAGCGCGCAGGCGCGGACCCACCAGTCCGGGTGCGCCCCTTCGATGTCGCGCGCCCCGCGTTCGGCCATGTCACGGCTGTCAAATAGTCCGAAACAGGTGGCCCCCGATCCGGACATGCGTGCAACGCCAACACCGTCCCGCATGCGCAACGCGTTGAGAACGTCAACAATGACTTGCTGTTGCGCCTGCGCAGGTGGTTCAAGGTCGTTGCGCTGCGCGCGCAGCCAGCCGTCAAACGCCACCGGTGTCATGGGCGTCGGCATATCCGTCATGGGGGCGTTGTGTTTGCTGTCGAGCGCGGCAAAGACGCGCGGCGTCGGCACGTGCAAACCGGGATTGACCAACACCGCATGAAGCGACGGCAGGCCCGTGATCGGCGTGACCTCCTCGCCCACACCGCCCATCCGCGCGGCTGAACCCGCCCGGCAGACCGGGACATCTGCACCGAGGCTGAGGCCACTGTCCGCCGCACCTAGGGCCTGCAAAAGGGCGGCTGCGTCCGATGACCCACCGCCGATACCTGCCCCATGTGGCAGGTTCTTTTCCAATCGGATGTGCCCTGTCCACTGCGCCAATTCCGCAGCCTGCCACACGAGGTTGCGCGCGTCTTGGGGCACGCCATCGGCAAAGGGCCCAGTGACCGTCAAACGCATGTCCGGGCCCGGCGCGCACCACAAGCGGTCGCCGATATCGGCAAACACCACCAAGCTATCCAGCAGATGATAGCCATCCGCACGCTGTCCGGTGACGTGGAGGGTCAGGTTGATCTTGGCCGGGGCAAAGGCCTCAATCGTCATTGGCCACTTCAAGCGGCGCGGCCCCTTCTTCATCCAGAACCACGTCCAGCCCAACCTCCAGCTTGCGCCGGATCCGGTCGGGTTGCGCGTCGCCGGGGTTTTCCTCATCCACGAACGACAGGGCCCGCATCCACTGGAACTCCGCCTCGCGCACGCGGCCAACGGCCCAGTAGACGTCGCCCAGGTGATCGTTGACGACCGGATCAATCGGCATCAACTCAACCGCGCGCTCCATGTGCCCAACCGCCTCGTCATAGCGGCCCAGCCGATAGAGGACCCAACCAAGGCTGTCGACGATGTAACCGCTGTCCGGGCTGGCCGAGACGGCTTGTTCAATCATTTCAAGCGCTTCATCGAGGTTGATCTGCATCTCGACCATGGAATAGCCAAGGTAGTTCAGCACTTGCGGCTGACCGGGGTTCAGCTCCAGCGCTTTGCGGAAATCGGCTTCGGCCTTGGGCCAGTCCTTGTTGCGCTCGTGGCAAATGGCGCGCGCATAGTGCAAGAACCATGCCCCCCGCGCCGTGTCATCGGTCAATGCAATCGCCCGGTCATAAGCGGGCACCGCGTCTTCGAAACGGTCCTGTTGCCGCAGGATATCACCCAGCGACGAATGCACGATGCTGAGATCGGGATACCGTTTGGCCAGTTGTTCCAGCACTTCGATGGCCGCATCCGGTTTGCCCGATTGCCGCAGCGCCGATGCACGGCCCAACTCCGCCGCATGATAGGCGGGGTGATCCGTCGCCATTTCCTTGTACGTGGCGTTGGCCAGGTCGTATTGCTGCAACGAATCAAGCAGCTCTGCATTGAGCAGCAGCGCATCCACGTGGTCCGGGCGCAAATGTCGCGCCACCCGGCCATACAGCAGGGTATAGTCCGCCCCCGCCTCGGACCGCAGCGCACCCGCCACGGAATAAAACACCTCGGCCACACCGTCCCGTGCGGATGTGATATGGGTGAAAGGCACGGTTTCCCCCGCCTCCAGCGCATCCACCAGCAGCTGCAATTCGGGATCACGCGACGCGCCAAATGCCTGCTGGATCGCGGCCAGCGCATCTTCGTTCCGTCCCAGTTGCGACAACATTTCGGCCCGGGCCATCGCGCCGCGCCGCGTCTCTTGCAATGGTCCCGTGCCCTGATCCGCAAACACCGCCTCTGCGGCGGCGAAATCACCAAGCCCAGCCAGCGCCATCGCCTTGTGATAGAGCGCAAATCCCTGAAGCCCGCGTTCTTCGGACAGCGCGTCAAAGGTCGCCATCGCCGCGGGTCGGTTGCCCGCCCCCACCAGGGCCCACGCCTCAAGCAGACCGTCCACAAGCGGGCCAATGCCCTGCTTTTCCGCATCGCGGGCCAGGAACGTCGCATAGTCTTCGCGTTGCAACAGGTCCGCCACGACAACCAGATGCGCCACCTGGCTGCGATGCCCCTGCGCTTCCATCTCGAGCGCAATGGGCAGCCCCCGGTCCAAACGACCCAGGGCCAGCTGCGCCGCCACCGCATCGCCCATCAGATCCACATTGTCCGGGTCAGCGGCAAGCGCCTGCGTGAGATAGCGTGCTGCCGCTGTAAAATCGCTGTTCATCGCAGCCTGCCGCCCGGCAAGGTAATCCCCCGCAAACGACTGCGCCGCAGCGGGCAGGGACAAAGACAGGGCAACGGCAATCGCCGCAGTGGTCGACAACAGGGAACGGATCACAGTGCTAGGACCTCTTTCAAAGATGCGTTTCATCAAAGGCTAGCATCTTACGCCGCCAGCGCAACGCAACCTCGCGAAAAGGTCATGAAAATGCACCCCTCCGCCAAGAAGGGGTGCACCAGCTGATTTACATGTTGGGATAGTTTGGCCCGTCCCCGCCCTGCGGCGTGGTCCAGGTGATGTTCTGCGCCGGATCCTTGATATCGCAGGTCTTGCAATGCACGCAGTTCTGGAAGTTGATGACAAAACGCGTGTCCTTGCCCTCTTCCTCGACGAATTCGTACACGCCTGCAGGGCAGTAGCGCGCACTTGGGCCCGCGTACTTGGGCAGGTTCTGTGCCACGGGGATGCTGTCATCCGTCAGCCGCAGGTGCGCAGGCTGGCTTTCCTCGTGGTTGGTGAAGCTGAAGGATACGTTGGTCAGCCGGTCAAAGCTCAGCTTGCCATCCGGTTTCGGGTAGTCGATGGCCGTGTGCTTTGACGCCTCTTCGGTGGCTTGCGCGTCCGATTTGCCATGGCCCAACGTCCCCAGCAGCGAAAACCCGAGCGTGTTGCACCACATGTCGAACCCGCCCACGGCGAGCGATGCCGTAAGGCCGTATTTCGACCAGAGCGGTTTCACGTTGCGCACCTTCTTGAGGTCCGCGCCAATGGCGCCGCCGCGCACCTCGCCTTCGTATTCGCTCAACTCATCGCCCGAACGATCAGCCGCAATCGCGGCATGTGCCGCCTCGGCCGCGGCCATGCCCGACAGCATCGCGTTGTGGTTGCCCTTGATCCGCGGGACGTTGACCATACCCACCGAACAGCCCAGCAGCGCCACACCGGGTGCCACCATTTTAGGCATCGACTGATATCCACCCTCGGAAATGGCGCGCGCACCGTAGGCCACGCGTTTGCCGCCCTCGAGCAGCTCCGCCACCATCGGGTGATGCTTGAAGCGCTGGAATTCCATATACGGGAACAGATGCGGGTTCTTGTAGTTCAGGTGGACGACGAACCCGACGTAAACCTGATTGTTCTCAAGGTGATAGATAAACGACCCGCCACCGGCATTGCCACCAAGAGGCCAGCCCATCGTGTGCGTCACGGACCCTTCGCGGTGCTTGGCCGGGTCGATCTCCCAGATCTCCTTCATGCCAAGCCCGTATTTCTGCGGCTCCTTGCCCTTGGCGAGGTCGTATTTGGCAATCACTTCCTTCGAGAGCGATCCGCGCACGCCCTCGGACAGGAACACGTACTTGCCGTGCAGTTCCATGCCCGGCTCTGTGTTCTCACCAATGGATCCGTCCGCCTCAAGCCCGAACACGCCCGCAACAACGCCCTTTACTTCGCCATTTTCGCCGTAAACCAGCTCGGAACACGCCATACCGGGGAAAATCTCGACACCCATCTCTTCGGCCTGCTCCGCCATCCAGCGGCACACGTTGCCCATCGACACGATGTAGTTGCCGTGGTTGTTCATGAGCGGCGGCATCGGGAAATTCGGGATCTTCAGCTTGCCCGCTTCGCCCAGCATATAAAACTTGTCTTCGGTCACCGGCACGTTCAGCGGCGCGCCCTTCTCTCCCCAATCCGGGATCAGCTTGTTCAGGCCAACCGGGTCCAGCACGGCCCCCGACAGAATATGCGCACCCACTTCGGAGCCTTTTTCCAGCACCACCACGTTCAGGTCCGCATCAAGCTGTTTGAGCCGGATCGCAGCGCTCAGGCCCGCAGGCCCCGCCCCCACGATCACAACATCATATTCCATCGCTTCGCGTTCAATCTCGGCCATGGTTGGCTGCTCCCTTGTGTCATTTGCGCGGCTGTCGTGACAGCCTTGGCTAGCGCACAGATAATACGTCCGCAACTTCGTGCATCGCCTTCGTGAAAAAATCCAGCAATTATTCACGAAACGACGAGACGTTACTTGTCTGACGGCAGGTCTCCCAGCAGATAGCGCGGTCCACTGCCCAATTTTGCGGCCCTGTCCTTCGGATTGTAAAGCTTGCACGCCTCAAGGCTCAGACATCCACACCCGATGCACCCATCCAGCGTGTCGCGCATCCGTTCAAGGGCGGTGATGCGCTGGTCCAACCGGTCGCGAAACGTCGCGCTGATCCGCGCCCAGTCGCGCTTGGTCGGAGCCCTATGCCGTGGCAAACGGTCCAACTCTTCGCGGATTTGCGCCAGCGTAAACCCGAATTGCTGGGCCACGATGATGAAACTCAACCGCCGCAGGTCACTGCGCTGAAACCGCCTGCGCCCGCCAGCGTTGCGCCACGGCGCGATCAGCCCTTCATCCTCGTAATACCGGATCGCCGACACGGCGAGGCCTGTCCGCGCGGCCATGTCTCCAATGCTCAATCCTTCAAACGCCACGCAAAAAAACCTCTTGACCTCAAGTACACTTGAGATCGGACGATGCCTGCATGTGACGCAAAAGGAAAGCCCATGAGGAAAGGACCCCCCGATGCCAGCTATTCTCGAACACACCAATCTGACCGTCTCAAACCCCGAAGCCACCGCCAAATGGATGTGCGACCTTTTTGGCTGGCACATCCGGTGGGCCGGATCCGCGATGGCGGGCGGGCGCACCGTGCACGTGGGCACCGAAGCCGCCTATCTGGCGCTCTACACGCCCGGCGCGCCAAACCCGCCGGCTGACAACACCTACACGACCGTTGGCGGTCTCAACCACCTTGCCGTGGTGACCGATGACATCGACGCCATGGAGGCCGCCGTTGTGGCCCTGGGCTTCACACCCGGCAATCACGGTGACTATGAACCCGGGCGCCGCTTCTACTTCCACGACGCCGACAACATCGAATACGAGGTTGTGCAATACGACTGAGCCGCAGTTTCTTCTGGCCGAAAATACCACGGGGGAGCCCGCAGGGCGGGGGCAGCGCCCCCCAATCCGCCCAAATCTCCTTGCAATCCCGCCCGCCATTGGGTCAGTTAACGGCAAAGTACATCAGGGCGGTTCCATCCGGGGCCGCCTGCCCTGTTTGGACGACGCCCATGGACAAGATCCCGATGACCCGCACCGGTGCAGACGCGCTGGAAACGGAATTGAAACAGCTCAAGACCGAAGAACGCCCCGCGATCATCAAGGCGATCGCAGAGGCGCGCGAACATGGCGACCTGTCCGAGAATGCCGAATATCATTCGGCCAAGGAAAAACAGTCCTTCATCGAAGGCCGGATCAAGGAACTCGAAGGGGTGATCTCGCTGGCCGAGGTGATCGACCCATCCAAACTGTCCGGCTCCATCAAGTTCGGGGCGACCGTCACGCTGGTGGACGAGGACACGGACGAAGAAAAGACGTACCAGATCGTCGGCGAATACGAGGCCAACATCGAAAAAGGGCTTCTGAACATAAAATCGCCGATTGCCCGTGCCCTGATCGGCAAGGAAGAGGGCGACAGCGTCGAGGTGCGCACACCGGGCGGTGAAAAGTCCTACGAAGTCCTGAAAATCAGCTATAGCTGAGGCCATGGCCGACAGACCCGAACCACAGCCGCGGCCGCAGGCACGCCCGACGCCGCTTGGCATCTATGACAAGCCGAAACAGGAGCGTGTTTCGAGCATCGAAGTGGTGGCCATGATCCTGTCGGGGCTCTGGCTGGTGGGCGCAGTTGCGTTTTTCCTGACCGGATCGAACGAGGGCACCGACACGGACGGCATGCGGTTTCTCATCACCATGCTGGCCGTGTTCATGCCGGTCGCCATGATCTGGGTCGCGGCCACGGCCGCCAAATCCAGCCGCGTCATGCGCGAGGAAAGCCAGCGGTTGCAAACCGCCATCGACGCCATCCGCCAGGCCTATATCGCGCAGCAACAGGGCCGCGACATTGCCGCAGAGCCGTCGGTGTCGCGCAAGCTGGACGAGATTGCCGCCGCCGCGCGCAAGACCGAAACCGCGCTGGCCACGTTTCAGACCCGTCGCGACGGCGACGGCGGCGCGCGCGCCGCCGCCCCGGCAGAACCAGCCGCGCGCGCGGATGATCAGCCCGCGCTTGCCCTTGGCACCACGGCCGAGGAAATCACACCGCCCATCGACACGCAGGATTTCATCCGCGCCCTCAACTTTCCCGAAACCGCCGAAGACGAAGAGGGGTTTGCCGCCCTGCGCAAGGCGATGCGCGACCGCGAGACCGCACAGCTCATTCAGGCAAGCCAGGACATCCTGACCCTGCTCAGCCAGGACGGCATTTACATGGACGATCTGCGCCCCGACCGCGCGCGCCCCGAAATCTGGCGCCAGTTTGCGGGCGGTGCGCGGGGCCGTCCCGTGGCGGCGCTTGGCGGCGTGCGGGACCGGTCGTCTCTGGCGCTGTCTGCCGGGCGCATGAAGCAGGACCCGATTTTCCGCGACGCGGCACATCACTTCCTGCGCCGGTTTGACAAGACGATCTCGGGCTTTGCCGAACGCGCGTCTGATGCAGAGCTGACGGCCTTGGGTGACACGCGTACCGCGCGCGCCTTCATGCTGTTGGGCCGGGTTGCGGGGACGTTCGACTAGGACCGGACCGGATCAGTTGCGCGTCACAGGTTTCGAGCGCATGCGCTGCACCGTTTCGCGTTCTGCGCGTTTGCACCGCATTGGCGGGAGCCGCTGATCCATCAGCGCCATATCCTCCAACACCATCTCGCCCATCTGCTTGAACGCACTGTCAAGCGCACCCGCGCGGTGGGCAGAGCGCAACAGGCCGGGCATGTGCCGCGCCGGATGGTCGGGATCCAGCGGCTCGTGGGGAAACACATCCGTGGCGGCCCGGATATGGCCCGCCTCCACGGCGGCCAGCATCGCGTCGAAATCAACCACCTCCGCGCGCGACAACAGGACAAAGGACGCACCACGCCGCATCTGTGCAAACGCGTCCGCATCAATGAAATGCCGGTTTTCCGACGTTACAGACGCCACCACAAAGACCACGTCCGACTGCGCGAGAACCGTGTCGAGCGATGCCGGTTCAACGTCATCTTCGCGCAAGGCCGATGGCGGCAACCATGGGTCAAACGCCCTGATCCTGGGCCGAAACCCGGTCAGCACCTTGCGCAACGCCCGGCCCAGATCGCCATAGCCGATCAACCCGACCTCTGCCCCGCTGAGCAGGCGCGCGGACGCGTTGCCGTCCGCCCCCCACGCCTCGGCCCCCTGCCGGAAAGCAAGATCCGCATCCGTGATCCCCCGCGCCAGATCCAGCGCGAACCCCAGCCCCAGCTCGGCCACGGGCAAGGCGAACACTGCACCAGTCGTCAGAACATGAATGCCGCGTTCAAACAGGCGCGGATAGGGCATGTTGTCCAGCAGGTTCGATTCCACATTCAGAACGGCACGCAGCGCAGGCATCGCTGCCAGTGTCTGCTCGGTGAGCGGCGGTTGCCCGATGATGTAACGGGCCTGCGACAGGACGTCAGACGGCAAATCGGCGAGTGTGTCGTCCGTCGTCTCCACAATCCGGTAGGTGTCTTCAAGCACCGCCCGCCGGTCCTCTGAAAAGATCAGATCGAGGCTGCGCGGAGCCGGAGCGGACAAGACGACAGGCTTCACGGCGACAGCAGGTCCATCGGCCAAATGGTCTGGCCCAACGCTGCCTCAGGCCTCATCCTTGCGCGCCTCTGCATCCTGTTTCAGACGGGTCATGAACGCGACCGAGATATGGTCGCGCAGCGCCTTGCCCGCGGCCTCTTCATCCTTGGCCTCGATGGCGGACACAATGGTGTGGTGTTCGCCTTGCGCGATTTCACCCCGCCCGACCGCGGCGAGAGACGTCGTCGCCATCAACGCCATCGTGCGGTAGACAAGGTCCAGCTGTTGCACGAGATAGCGATTGTGCGAGGCCAGATGCACCTGCTTGTGAAAGCGTCGGTTGGCGCGGCTGAGCGCGGGCGGATCATCCACCAGCGCGTCGTCCTCCTGCACCATGTCGCGCAGAATACGGACCTCTTCACGGGTGGCGTGGCGCGCAGCGAGGCTCGCTGCAAGCCCTTCCAGCTCGCGCCGCACCACGTAAAGCTCTGACATCTGGTTGTGGTCAAGCGAGGCCACGATGAGGCTGCGCCCGTCACGCGCCAGCAGCGACTGGGTCTCGAGCCGCTGCAACGCTTCGCGCACTGGCGTGCGCGACACGCCGAACCGTTCGGCCAGCTCGCTTTCCACCAGCCGGTCGCCGGGACGGTACGTGCCGATGTCGATCGCATCGAGGATCATGGAATAGGCATCCGTGTTGACGGTACGAGGCGAGGTCATGATGCGTCTTTCTTCATTTAATCCGAACACCTTAGGCCCGTGATGTCCGCCCGCGCAAGCCCCGAGGGTTGCCCCCGTGGATCATTCGGGCCTATGCAGCGGATCATGACAGACACCAATCCCGCCTGCCCCATTGCTTCGGATTTTGCCCACGTGACGGCGTGGGTGTTCGATCTGGACCACACGCTTTATCCGCCGCATATGCGCCTTTTTGATCAGATCGAGGCGCGCATGACGGCCTATGTGATGGCGACACTGGGCGTGCCAGAGGCCGAAGCCGACCGGCTGCGAGATCACTATTGGCGCACTCATGGCACCACGCTGGCCGGGCTGATGCAGGAACACGGGATTGATCCTGACCCGTACCTCGTGGATGTGCACGACATCTCCATGCATCCGCTGAAACCGGACCCTGCGTTGGCCGATCTGATCAGTGCGCTGCCGGGGCGGCGCATCGTCTATACAAACGGCAGCGCGCCTTATGCAGAGCGGGTGATTGCGGCGCGCGGTCTGTCCGGCCTGTTTGACGCGGTCTATGGCGTGGAGCACGCCGGTTACCGCCCCAAGCCCGACCACGACGCCTTTGCGCAGGTCTTTGCCCGCGACCAGCTTGACCCGACAGTGGCGGCGATGTTCGAAGATGATGCCCGCAACCTTGCCGCCCCGCACGCAATGGGCATGCGCACGGTGCATGTAGCAGAATCGGCGACGCCCGCGGCGCATATCCATCATCACACCGATGATCTTGCTGGGTTTCTGGCGCGTGTCCTGGGGTAGGACAGGATGCCGCTTTGGCAGCGCGCGCAGTCTGACTAGGTTATGACGCGAAGGGAAAAGATCATGACCGACACCTGTGACATTCTCATTTCCGGCGGCGGCATTGCTGGCCTTGCCGCGGCGGCGGCCTTTGGCACGGCGGGCTATTCCGTTACTTGCGTAGATCCCGCCCCGCCGATCACCGACCGCGACGCGCAAGGCGCCGACATGCGCACAACCGCAATGTTGCAACCGGCGCGCGATCTGCTGGAGGCGGCGGGTGTCTGGGACACCCTGTCCCCGCATGGTGCCGCACTTGAGGTGATGCAGATCGTGGATGCGGGCGGAACGGACGGCACCGCGCGCACCGCCAAGGCGTTTCGGGCATCCGACGTGTCCGACCTGCCCTTTGGCTGGAATTTCCAGAACTGGCGGTTGCGGCAAGTGCTGGTCGCGCGGCTGAATGCGCTGGACAGCGTGGAGTTTCGGCCCGGTGTCGGAGCGCAGTCACTGCTGACGCGGACCTCAGAGGCGCGTGTGGGCCTGTCCGATGGGACACGGGTGCGCGCCAGACTGGTGGTGGCCGCGGACGGGCGCGCATCGCCGATGCGGCAGGCAGCTGGTATCGGCGTTCGCACGAAGCGTTACGGGCAAAAGGCGCTGGCCTTTGCCGTCACCCACCCCGAACCGCATGACAATATCTCGACCGAGGTGCACCAGACGGGTGGGCCGTTCACGCTGGTGCCGTTGCCAGATCATGATGGCCGGCCGTGCTCTGCGGTCGTTTGGATGGACGATGGTCCGAAGACGCAAGACCGTTACGACGCGGACATCGCGACATTCGAGGCGGAGATGACCACGCGCAGCTGCGGTGTGCTGGGTCCGTTGACGCTGGTGTCGCCCCGGTCAATCTGGCCGATCATCAGCCAGCGTGCGGACCGGTTCAGCGGCGAACGCATCGCGCTCGTGGCCGAGGCCGCCCATGTGGTGCCCCCGATCGGCGCACAGGGTTTGAACATGAGCCTCGCCGACATCCGGACCCTACTGGATCTGGCCGCCAAACATACGGGTGATCTGGGCGGCGCGGCAATGCTCGACGCATATCACAAGGCGCGTTTTGCGGATGTCTCGCTGCGCGTTGCAGGGATTGATATGCTGAACCGCACCAGTCAGGCGTCCGCCCCGTGGATGCGGGATGCGCGTGCCTTTGGCGTGCGGGCATTGCATGAGATTGCGCCAGTGCGGCGCACGTTGATGCAGCTTGGCCTTGGGGTGCGCGGAACGGGTTAGGTGCGGCCTTCTGGCCACCCGGCCCTCCCGGGGGGGATTTTTGGGGAACAGAGACGGGACCAGACCGTTCCTAGGCGTCATTCCGGCGGAAGGTCAGGTAGTGAGGTGTGCGACCTTCGCGCAGTGCCTTTTGCTCGTACCGTGTGGAAATCCAGTCTGACCATGGGGTGCGCCAATCGTTCGGGCCTTCGGCGCGCCATTCGAACCCGGCCTTTGGCACTTCTTCGAGGGTTTGGCGGACGTAGTCAGGGATGTCTGTTGCAACGCGAAATTCAGCGCCGGGTTTCAGGACACGCGCCAGCGGTTCGAGATGTTCAGGCGTGACAAATCGGCGGCGGTGATGGCGCGCCTTGGGCCAGGGATCAGGATAGAGCAGGAAGGCCTTTGAAATGCTGGCCTCGGGCAGCACGTCCATCAGGTCGCGCGCATCGCCGGGATGAACGGCGAGGTTGTCGGCACCGGCGCGCCGGATTTTGCCCAAGAGCATCGCCACGCCATTGATATAGGGTTCGGCCCCGATGATACCGACGTCGGGGTTTGCGACGGCCTGGTGCACCATATGCTCACCACCGCCAAACCCGACCTCCAGCCACACGGCACGGCTGCCGAAGAGAGCCGGCAAATCCAAGGCGGTGCGATCGGGGTTGTCGTCCCAGCTGACCGGGCCCGGCGACAGGGACGCCAGATCTTCGTCGATATAGCGTTTTTGGCTGTCTTTGAGGGGTTTGCCCTTGAGACGGCCATAGAAGTTGCGGTGTGGTCGGGTGCTCATGGCGGCGGGCTTTAGCGTGCGCGGCGCGGCGGTGCAACGGCGTTAGCTGTCGCGGGCGCGGTCGAGATAGATGCGCAGATCCGTCAGGACCGGCTTGATGGAGGCCAGCCGGTCCATGTCAAAGCCTGTCGCCAGTTCTGCAAAGTCAGGGGCGAGCCCGGCGATGACCTCTTGGCGGACCTGACGCCCGGCATCGGTCAGCCACACGCATTTTGACCGCCCGTCCTCTGGATTGGCGCGGGTTTCGACAAGGCCGTGCGCCTCAAGCCCCTTGATCGTATGGGTCATGGACGTCTTGGGCACCTGAAAAGCGCGCGCCATAAGAATGGGCGTGCGCCCGTCCCCCACGCGGGTGAGGTGGTTGAGCACCGCAAAATGCGGCGCAATCAGCCCGTCTGGCAGCCGCGCCTCGAGAATGGCGCGGCTGAGCTGTTCGATGATCCCGATCTCGTTGAAGACCTCGAAGAAAACGGCAGGGTCAGGTTTCGGCATTCACAATCTTTGCATCCAGAGGCCAACGCGGGCTTTGCCCCACCTCCGGGCCATAGCCAATCCGTGCAAACATTTGCACAGTTCCGCCCGCGGGCGCCAGACGGCCATGCAATTGAGCATAGATATCGGACATCTCGGGATATTCCTGCAATCCCTGACTGAGCGGTTGCATCCCGAGGCCGGCGGCCGTTGTCGCTAGGTTCAGGCGCAGCCAGTCGCGCCCGGCGGCGATCTGATCGGCGCGCGTGTTGCCGGGCGTCACCTGCCACAGATGTCCCATCGCAGTGTCGGTGTTTTCAAAGACCGCGTTCAGCCCTTCGGTATAGGCCATGGAATTGCGGTCGAGCGCCGCATCGCGCGAGAACATACCCGTAAGCGCCATGGCTTCGAACATGGGGCCAGTAAAGTCGATCCCATCCGGGTTTGCATCCACTTCGCGGCTGCCGATGCGAAAGAGGTCAACACTTTCCTTGTAAGTGCGGTGTGTCTCGATCTCGATCCGCAAGGCGTCGTGGGAGATCATGCGGAAAGCCGCGATATCGTCCGGATCGACGGAGCCTGCGACCTGTGTGCGCTGTGCGGATGCGAGGACCGTGTTCAGTGTTGCCGGGTCGACTGGGCGGGTGATGTCATAGGGTTCCTTGAGCGAGCGGCGCGCCATCACATGCGCAAACAGCGGATCGGGTGATGCCGCCCCTTGCACGAACCGGGCGACGGCAACACGCCGTTCGTCCAGCGCGGTGGCATCCGAGCCGTCGGGGAAAAGCTCCAGTTCAACCCCATAGCCGTCTTGCGCCGCGGCCATGACCATCAGTTCCAGAAAACAGCCCAAACCGATAACGATCTGCCGGTTGAACGGGTCGGTATGCGGCAACAGCCGGTCGGTATCGACGAAAAGGGTCACTTCGCCTGCGCGGCGCAGATCAACGCGCCAGGGCTGCCGGTTGTGCGGATTGGGCGCGAGGATCGCATAGCTGAGCGCGCGCATCCGAGGATCGACATATGATCCGGCGGTCTGCCACGGCAGCAGCGCGGTCTGTGGGCCGCGCGTGACAGCGAGAGCTGCGGCGCCACTGGCAGCGAGGATCGTACCGCCACCGATAAGGGCGAGTGTTTTGCGTCGGGACAGGGACATTGCGTCTTCTCCATAAGGTGCGATTTCGTACTATAAGAACGTATATAGTCCGAAGTTGCACTATGAAAGTACCAAATCGTACTTTTTTGTCGTGATGAATTGGTGCATTGCCCTGAAATGCGCTTATTGGTAACTAAACCTTACCAATACGAGGGTTAAACATGGCCGTGATCACCAATATCGACGATCTCAAACGCATCTATGAACGGCGTGTCCCACGCATGTTCTACGATTATTGCGAATCCGGCAGCTGGACGGAGCAGACCTTTCGCGACAATTCCTCGGATTTCGATGACATCCGGTTGCGTCAGCGCGTGGCTGTCGACATGTCCGGGCGCAGCACGGCAAGCCAGATGGTGGGGCAGGACGTGGCGATGCCGGTGGCGCTGGCTCCGGTGGGGCTGACGGGCATGCAGCACGCCGATGGGGAAATGAAGGCGGCGCGGGCGGCAGAGCTGTTCGGGGTGCCGTTCACATTGTCGACCATGTCAATCAACTCGATCGAGGACGTGGCAGGACACACGTCTGCGCCGTTCTGGTTCCAGCTGTATACGATGAAGGACGAGGATTACGTGCGCCGCCTGATCGAACGAGCCAAGGCGGCCGGATGTTCGGCGTTGGTGATAACGCTGGATCTCCAGATCCTCGGGCAGCGGCACAAGGATCTGAAGAACGGCCTGTCGGCCCCGCCCAAGCTGACGCCAAAGACCATTGCGAACCTGATGACCAAATGGGCCTGGGGCATCGAGATGCTGTCGGCCAAGCGGCGTGAATTTGGCAACATCGTGGGCCATGTGGAGGGGATTTCGGATGCGTCCTCGCTTGGTGCATGGACGGCAGAGCAATTCGACCCGGCGCTTGACTGGAAAAAAGTCGAAAAGCTGATGGATCTGTGGGGCGGCACGGTGATCCTGAAAGGCATTCTGGACGCCGAGGATGCTCGGATGGCGGCCAAGGTCGGGGCGGATGCGATTGTGGTGTCGAACCATGGCGGGCGGCAACTTGATGGCGCGCTGAGTTCAATCCGTATGTTGCCCGAGATCATGGATGCGGTTGGCGATCAGGTGGAGGTGCATCTGGACAGCGGTATCCGCTCAGGTCAGGACGTGCTCAAGGCGCTGAGCCTTGGAGCGAAGGGGACGTATATCGGGCGTGCATTTGTCTACGGGCTTGGTGCGATGGGGCAGAAGGGCGTGACCGCGGCGCTCGAGGTGATCCACAAGGAACTGGACACGACCATGGCGCTGTGTGGTGAGACGCAGGTGTCGGATCTGGGTCGGCACAATGTTTTGGTTCCAGAGGATTTTGGAGGCCGTTGGCAGAATTGAGGAGCAGTTTCGCCGCGGCGTTGCCGCGCCGACAGGCCGGGGGGCGCTGCCCCCCGGACCCCCCGTGGTATTTTCAGCCAGAAGAAGCAGAGTGGCGGCCCGCCAACATGCGCGCCCAAAGCGGTACAAGGAGTGCCGCGACGGTGAGCATTATGGCGCCCACAACGTAGAACGACACGCGCAGGCCGTACCATTCGGCGACAAAACCCATGATGACCGGACCGAGGAAGAAAGCGGCATAGCCCAGGGCGGCGGCCTGGCTGATCGCAGCCAGACGGTAGCGCTTTGGCACGGCCTGCCCCACGAGGCCAAGAGCAAGCGGCCCCACCACCGAAGAGCCGAGACCGCCGAGCAGAAAGCCCACGTAAGCAACCGTAATGGACGGGGCAAAGCCGGCCAGCGTCAGGCCCAGGCCGGCAAGGACGGACGCAAGGATCATGACCCGCACCGGGGGCCAGTTTGCGCCAAACACATGCGCGCCGAGCCGCCCGATGGCCATGCCGAGCGCCAGCAGGGCCGGACCGTTGGCGCCTTGCCCCGGACTGCCACCCAGAGTGCGTTCGACATGGAGCGCTGACCACCCTTCGGAGGCGGCCTCGCTCAGGAATGCGGCCAGCACGACCAGACCGCCCACCCAGACGAGCGCGTAGGGCATGCCGGAGACATCCGTCACGCCCTCCTCTTCGAGCACGGTGCGGTCCGGCAGGCGCATCCAGAACATCAAAAGCATGATGGCTACCGCCATGCCGCCAAAAATCGGTACAGGCCCAAACCCGGCCTCCCGCGCCCAGCCCACGACAAAGGCCGCCGCCGCATAGGCAACGGAGAACATCCCGTGGTTTAGGTTCATCAGGCTGCGCCCGGTCTCGGCCTCGGCCTCGCTGACTTCGGCATTGGCGAGTACATCGGCCACGCCGGACCCGCCTGCGGCCAGAAACAGCGCCATGCCGACCATCACCTGCCCCTGTGATGCCCCGGTCAGCACAAAGCCCACGATCATCATGATCACCCCGGCCAAGAGCGCCCAGACGCCCAGCAGCCGGTAGACCAGCGGTGCCAACCACATTGCCATCACGGCCCCGATGGACCCGACCAGCACCAGCGTACCCCAGCGTCCATCCCCCACGCCGACCTGATCCTTGATCACCGGCATTTGCGCCGAAAAACAGGCCCAGCCAAAGCCGATCACCACGAACCCGGCCAGCGCCCGTCGCGAGGCATGCAGATCATCCAGAAGTCTCATGCCACAGCGGTGACACGCAGCGCGCGCATGGTCCAGTCCCCAGGGTGCAAAAGGGCCTTTTCAAATGTGCATATCCGGTCTATGTGGGCGCCTTCACGCGGGGTGACAGCCTTGGAGGCACCCTGCCCTTACATTTGGAGAAATATCATGGCTGGTGAGATTCCTGATCTCGAAGCTCTGGAACGGACGGGGACAGGCAAGGGCGCCGCTCGTCAGGCACGTCGTGCCGGTATGGTTCCGGGGATTGTTTTTGGTGGCGACACGGACCCGCTGCCGATCAACATTCCGTTCAACAAGCTGTTCAAGATGCTGAAGGCCGGGCGGTTCAAGTCCACGCTGTTCAACATGAAAGTGGACGGCCACGACGACGTGCGCGTGATCTGCCGCGACGTGCAGCGCGATGTGGTCAAGGACCTGCCCACGCATGTGGACTTTATGCGTCTGCGCCGCACAACCAAGATCAACCTGTTCATCGGTGTCGAAGTGACCGGCGAAGAAGTGTCCCCCGGCCTGAAAAAGGGCGGCGTGCTGAGCCTTGTGCGTCCTGAGGTCGAACTGGTCGTGACCGCGGGCGATATCCCCGAAAGCATCACCATCGACGTTTCCGAAGCGGAAGTGGGCGACAGCATCACGATCTCTTCGGTAACCCTGCCCTCTGGTGCGAAACCGACCATCGACCGTGATTTCGTTATCGCGACGATCTCGGCGCCGTCGGGTCTGCGTTCGGCTGACAACGAAGAGGCGGGCGAAGAAGGTGAAGAAGACGCAGTGGAAGCCACTGAATAAAGAACGCACGTATGTGCTTGAGACAAGGCCGCCTCAGATGGGGCGGCCTTTTTTCATTTCTGCGCATTGCGTTGCAACGCACGGGTCCCCTTCGCTTTCCGCCGCCGCCACCATTTTGACAATCGGCTCTTGCGCTTGAGTGGTACCACAGGGTGCGCATTCAGGTGGTTTTCCAGGTTTTGCATGAGCATCAGCGGCATTTGCTGTCGCCGTTCCGTCCGCGATTTGGCTGGCAGATGGTGGATGTAGGCCGAACCGAGTGGCGAAAATTGTGGGATAAAGTTCCAGCATTCTTCGAGAAATTTTATGTGTGACATGACCTCCGGGTCAGGCGCATACGGCCCTTCGCCCAGCAGGTTTAAGTAACCGAAATACCGTATGGCTGCGGCGTTGTCCCACCATCCGTGATCCAGCAGATCTTCCATTTGCCAAATCGCATCAAGAAAGCTCACCGTCCATGGACAGTTGCGCAGCAGCATTACGCCGGTGTTGGGCACTTTCGAACCTGAAAAATCAATGTCGTGTTCCACCAGGTAGAGGTCTTTGCCCGGTTCGACTTTATCGACAATGTTGACCAACCCGTCGACGATCACAGCATCAGAATCGACCCATAGAACGAAATCATACCCTTGCGCGAACAGCTCAGGGATTAACTTGACCCGGTGCCAAGGCATCGGGCGTTCGTAGGTAGCCGCACCGTCGACATAGGTATCGAACCCCCAACGCGCAGCATGAAGCTCAATCGACGCCACGGCGAACGCGCCTACGTCTGAGAAGCCGGTGTCGAACGTGGTGGCGACGCAAACCTTAGGCGATGTCATGGTGTGTTCTGCCCTTTCTCGTAACACTGTCCGCAGGCCCATCAGCGCGGACCGGTGTATCCAAGGGTGAGGTCCCCTGCTGGACCCGCGTCTGCACTGCCACTATGCTGCGCCGCGATATGGAGGGGCCTATGAAACTTATCGTTGGACTGGGAAACCCGGGCCCGAAATATGCGCGCAACCGGCACAATATCGGGTTCATGGTCCTGGACCAGATTGCGGCGGATCACGGGTTTCCGGCCTGGAAATCCAAGCATCAAGGCGTCGTCTCCGAAGGCCGCTTTGGCAGCACGCGCGCCGTACTGCTCAAGCCGGAGACGTACATGAACAAATCCGGCGACAGCGTTGGGGCCGCGATGCGGTTTCACAAGCTAACGCCCGAAGATGTCATCGTCTTTCACGACGAAATCGACCTTGCCCCCGGCAAGGTCCGGTGGAAAGCGGGCGGTGGGCATGCGGGGCACAACGGGCTGCGGTCCATACATGCGCATATCGGGGCGGAATATGGGCGTGTGCGCCTTGGTGTCGGTCATCCCGGCCACAAGGATGCGGTGCCGGGCTATGTTCTGCGGGATTTTCCCAAGGCGGATCAGGGCTGGTTGGACGACGTGGTCCGGGGCTGCGGAGACGGCGCGCCGCACCTGGCCGCGGGCGACCCGGCCAAGTTCATGAACGCCGTTGCCCTGCGCGTGAACCCGCCCCGCTCGGGTACAGGTGACAAAACGCCAAAGCCCACAGCGCCCAAGCCTGAGCCGGAAGCAGATACGCGCTCACCTCTGCAAAAGCTGATGGACCGGTTTTCATGACTGACATCATTCGCGCCTTTCAGGATCAATCCGGCACCTGTACGCGTATGGGATCGCCGTTGATGGGGCGGATCCTGAGCATTCTCGCCGAGACATGGGACCCAAACACCCGGCTGGGCCAAAAGATGGCGACCTATCAGGGGGATATCGGGCCGGCGGGACATTCATTGCCCCTGCGTATCGCCGGTGGTCTGCATGCGCTGGTCCTGCGGGATCAGGACCCCACGTTAAAGGCGGCGTACCCGCCGAACACTGTGACAGACGCCGTGTTGCGCGACGCCATTCTGGGCGCATTGCGCACGCATGAAGACTGCTTGCTGGCGTGGACCGATCTGCCGCCGCAAACCAACGAGGTGCGGCGCAGCGCGGCCCTGATTGCCATGGCGCACACAGCACTCGCCTATTTCGACAGACCGATCATGCTGTCGGAATTGGGGGCAAGCGGCGGGCTGAACCTTATGTGGGATCACTTTGCGCTGGAAACGGGGGCGGGCCGGTTTGGTCCCGCGGACGCCGTTGTGACACTGACGCCCCAGTGGACCGGGAACGCGCTTCCCGACGTCCGACCCAATGTCGTGGATAGGTCAGGTGTGGACCTTAACCCGTTGAATCCGCGCGATCCTGATGATCTGTTACGGCTCACGTCCTATCTTTGGCCCGACCAACCCGACCGGCTGGCGCGCACCCGCGCGGCCGCAACCGTGATGTCTGGCCACGTGGCGCAAGGCGACGCCATTGACTGGCTTGAAACGCGGCTTGATGCGCAACCGGCCGGACAGATGCACCTGATCCAGCACACGGTTGCGTGGCAATACTTCCCCGACGCCGCGCAGGCGCGGGGCACCGCCCTTATTGAGGCGGCAGGCGCACGAGCGACACCCGATAGCCCCCTGGGTTGGATGCAGATGGAGACCGATGGCGACACAACCGGAGCCGTTGGTGCCGCGTTGACCTTGCGGCTGTGGCCGGGTGACATCACTCTGCACCTCGGGCGCGCCGATTTTCATGGCCGCTGGATCACGTGGTCTGGGCCAACCGACGTCTGAGGACAATCGTCCGCAATGAGGGGATAGCACGTGCGCAAAGTGTTGAAATGGGCGGTTCGCCTGCTGGCCCTGTTGATTATAGCGGCTGTTGTGGTCGGGATTTGGAAACGCGAAGAGATCGGTCGCCTGATGGCCGTAAACACACTTTTCGATCAAGAGCGGATCGTAGCCAACTTTTCCAACATGGATGCGGCGTTCCTGCACGTGGAACTGCCCCGCGGGTCGGGCCCCGTGTCGCCCCTGCCGCAAGGCACAGACCTGATCATGCCCGCCGCCTATGATGACTGGGTCGCGGACCGCACGGTGACGTCCGCCCTGGTGCTGCAAGGCGGGGCCATCGTGCACGAGGCCTATTATCAGGGCACCCGCCCGGATGACCGCCGCATCAGCTGGTCCATGGCCAAAAGCTACCTCTCCGCGCTGTTCGGCATACTGGTCGACGAGGGCGCGATTGCATCGCTGGATGATCCGGTGACCGACTATGCGCCGTCGCTGTCTGGCGGCGCCTATGATCAAGCAACGATCCGCAACGTCTTGCAAATGGCCAGCGGCGTCACCTTTGATGAGGACTATCTGGATTACGACAGTGATATCAATCGCATGGGCCGCGTTCTTGCTCTGGGTGGCAAGATGGATGCATTCGCCGCGGGCCTGCGCGACAGCTTTGCCGCGCCGGGGGAAACATATCAGTACACCTCTATCGACACCCATGTGATCGGGATGGTCGCCCGTGGTGCCACCGGGCGCAGCATTCCCGATCTGATGACGGAAAAGCTGGTGGTGCCTCTGGGGCTGGAACAATCGCCGCTGTATCTGACAGACGGCGTCGGGGTGGCCTTTGTCCTCGGCGGTCTGAACATCACGACACGCGATTACGCCAGGTTTGCGCAAATGATCCTGCAAGACGGGATGTGGCAAGGTGAGCAGATCGTTCCTGCGGACTGGATCGCGGAATCGACCGTGCCAAGCGCGCCGACCCAGCCCGGGCGCATCGGTTATGGCTACCAATGGTGGATCCCGGTAGGCGCGCGCGACGGCGTTGTGATGGGCCGTGGCATTTACGGTCAGTACCTCTACATCGATGCGCAGGCGGAGGTGGTGATCGTGATCACCGCTGCAGACCGACAATTTCGAGGCGACGGTGTAGGCGCCAGCAACATTGAGATGATGCGTGCCATAGTGGCCGCAGCGGAGGCGCAGTGATGGAACCGGAAGACAGCGTTAACGTCCTGGGCAAGCCGCTGAGCTTGTGCGGCATGGACCCGGTTACGGGCTTTTTCCGCGATGGCCATTGTAACACCTGCGCCGCGGATCAGGGCAGCCATACGGTCTGCGCCATCATGACGGCCGAGTTCCTGGCGTTTTCGAAATATGTGGGCAACGACCTGAGCACACCGCGTCCCGAATTCCGCTTTGCCGGTCTCAATCCCGGCGACCGTTGGTGCCTGTGTGCCGCGCGGTTCCTGCAGGCCCATGACGAAGGCTGCGCACCCAAGGTATCGCTGGACGCGACGCATATACGCGCGTTGGAGATCGTCCCGCTTGAGGTGCTGGAGGCGCATGCCGCGCCATGACCAAACTCATCTGGATGTCCGACCCGCATTTTCAGGCCGAGGGGACGATTGATGGGCTGGACCCGCGCGTGCGGCTGGATGCAGCGCTCGCCCACGCCAACACGCATTACCCCGATGCCGCGTGCATCGTGGTGTCCGGCGATCTGGTTGGTGATGATATCGAAGGGGACTATGCCGGGCTGATCGATCGCTTTGCCGCGTCGGCGCTGCCCATTTATCCGATGGTCGGCAACAATGATGACCGTGCCGCGTTTCTGCGCGCCTTTGCGCTGCCAAAGGAGGCCATGCCGGGTTTTGCGCAGTACCGGTTTGATCTGCCGGATGTGGCGATCATCTGCCTAGACACGCATGCGCCGGGTGTGCATTCGGGCGCGTTCTGTGATGCGCGGCTTGCGTGGCTGGAGCGGACCCTTGCGGACACGGGCCCTTGCATCGTATTCATGCATCACCCACCCCTGCCGCTCGGCCTGCCACGTCAGGATGAGATCATGCTGGACGATGGTGCGCGCGTTTTGGACGTGATTGCCCAAGCGGGCAACGTGCGTCACCTGTGCATGGGACATGTGCATCGCATCACCTGTGGGTCCGTGCGTGGTGTGCCATTCACCAGTTTGAATTCACTTGCCTTTCAGGCGCCAGCACCCCGTCCGGATTGGGATTGGGACAGCTTCAAGATGGCGCCGGAAGCGCCATCCTATGCCGTGATCGACGTGACAGAAGAAACGATCACTGTGCAGTTCATTCAGTTCTGCGAAGCCAGCACCGGACAGATGGGCTGAGGCCTATTCGACGTTGCGGCCCTCGGGGCCGCTCATATCGAAACCAAGGTGGCGGGCGACGGTAAAGATGTCCTTGTCACCACGTCCGCACATGTTCATGCAGATGATGTGATCCGAGGGAAGCTCGGGTGCGATTTTCATCACATGCGCCAGCGCGTGGGAAGGTTCCAGCGCGGGAATGATGCCTTCGGTGGTGCAGCACAGCTGAAACGCCTCCAATGCCTCGACATCCGTGATCGACACGTATTCCGCCCGACCGATGTCGTGCAGCCATGCGTGTTCGGGCCCGATACCCGGGTAATCCAGACCCGCCGAGATCGAGAAGCCTTCGAGGATCTGACCATCATCGTCTTGCAGCAGATATGTCCGGTTGCCGTGCAATACGCCGGGGCGACCACCGGTGAGGGAGGCACAATGCTCCATCTTGGCGTTTACGCCTTTGCCGCCCGCTTCGACACCAATGATGCCGACCTGTTTGTCATCGAGGAACGGGTAAAACAGGCCCATAGCGTTCGACCCGCCCCCAATCGCGGCAATGACGGTGTCAGGGAAACGCCCTTCGGCTTGCGTCATCTGTTCGCGCACTTCCTTGCCGATGATGCTTTGGAAATCACGCACCATCGCCGGGTAAGGATGTGGTCCCGCAACGGTCCCGATGCAGTAGAACGTGTCGCGTACATTTGTGACCCAATCACGAAGCGCGTCGTTCATGGCGTCCTTGAGTGTGCCGCGCCCGGAGGTTACGGGGATCACTTCAGCCCCGAGCAACTTCATCCGGAACACGTTGGGGGCCTGCCGTTCAACATCATGGGCCCCCATGTAGACGACGCATTTCAGTCCGAATTTCGCGCAAACAGTTGCGGTGGCGACCCCGTGCTGACCCGCGCCCGTTTCCGCGATGATGCGCGATTTGCCCATACGGCGCGCAAGGATGATCTGACCGAGCACATTGTTGATCTTGTGTGCACCGGTGTGGTTCAGCTCGTCCCGCTTCATGTAAATCTTGGCGCCGCCCAGATGCTCGGTCAGCCGTTCGGCGAAATAAAGCGGGCTTGGACGGCCGACATAGTGTGTCCAGAGATCATTCATCTCGGCCCAGAAACTGTCGTCAGTCTTGGCCTTTTCGTACTCTTCCTCAAGGCTGAGGATCAGCGGCATGAGGGTTTCGGACACGAACCGACCGCCGAATTTCCCGAACCGGCCGGCCTCATCGGGGCCGGTCATGAATGAGTTGAAAAGGTCGTTCATCTGAACACTCCCTGCCCTGCTGCGACACTGTGATGTAGCGCGCTGAGAGAACGGGGTAAAGCGATCCTTGCAAGGATCGCAGCCGTACAATTCTTCAAGAATTGTACGGCCGCAAATCCTTCAGGATTTGCTTCATTCCAATAGGCGCAGGGGCGCGCGGTTACAAAAAATGACAAAATTGCCGTTGTTTTCGATCGCTCGGTATCCGCGCTTGCGCAGCTCCTCACGGAACAACGGCCGACCGACCAAGCGTTCCACATCCTTGACGCGCCGCCGGACAACACCGCCGCGCATCGCCGATTGAGCGCTGAAAATCTGATCCAGCCAAGCTTCTGGAGTGAGGTAGTCGGGTAGCTCCTGCATGCATGAACCGTGCAATGGCTTGGTTAAATCATAGTTAAGTCCGAGCCGCCGTGATGAAACCGCTGATCAAGTCTGCGTTCTTTTCGCCAGGCGCTGTCTCCACACCAGAACTGATATCCACCTGCGTCGCACCTGTGAGTGCAGCAGCTCGTGCGACGTTACCGGCATCCAGCCCACCGGCGAGCATCCAAGGCACTGGCCAACGCCTCCCCGCGATCAAGCGCCAGTCAAACGATAACCCGTTCCCACCCGGCAAATCCGCATCCCGCGGGGGCTTGGCATCTACCAGGATTTGATCCGCAACCTGCATATACGCATCAAGTTTGGGCAGATCGTCAGCGGACGCGATCCCCACGGCCTTCATCACCGGCAGCCCATAGCGCGCTTTGACCTCCGCCACACGCTCCGGGCTTTCGGCCCCGTGCAGTTGCAACATGTCCAGCGGGACGGCCTCTGTCAGGGCATCCAGAAACGCGTCATCCGCGTTCACAACCAGCGCAACCTTTGCCACGCCCGGCGGTGTCGCCAGTGCGAGATTACGTGCCGTGTCGAATGATACGTTACGCGGTGATTTTTCGAAAAAGACAAACCCGACATAGTTGGCACCCGCCTCGGCGGCAGCGGCAACATGTTCGGGACGGCTGAGCCCGCAAATCTTGACCGACAATTCAGGCATGTGGTGGCCTAGCTGGCCTCATCCAACAGCGCCAAGACCTCGTCCTCGCCCTCATGCTTTTCGGACTTCATGCGTTTGATCTGACGCTCCAGCCGCCGCACCTCACGGGCATTGCGACTGTTTTCCGCGCGGATGTTGTGCTCGCGCAGCCATTCCCAGACGAACCCCACAAGAAGACCCGCAATGATCCCGCCAAAGATCACGACAAACAAAGGCAATTCGACCGAGGGTGTCACGGCGAAGAGGCCCGCAATCTCCACCGGCAGCACTTTGAGCGTCACCATTCCACGGTTGGCGAGCGCCACGGCAATAAGGGCGAGGGCAAAAACAGCGATACAGGCGTATCGGATATAACGCATCAGGCTTTCCCGTTCAGTCGATCACGCAGCAGCTTGCCGGTTTTGAAAAACGGCACATGCTTTTCTTCAACATCAACGGTCTCACCCGTCCTTGGGTTCCGTCCCGTGCGCGCATCCCGTTTTTTCACCGAAAACGCGCCAAAGCCGCGCAGTTCGACCCGGTCCCCGCGCGCCATCGCAGCTGTCACTTCGTCAAAGATGGTATTCACGATCCGCTCCACGTCACGCTGATACAGATGCGGGTTTTCGTCGGCGATCTTTTGGATCAACTCAGACCGGATCATGGCGTTCTCCCCAGAAGGACGTGTAATGTCGTCATTTTTGTTTGATCGAGTATAGGTACAATCTTGGCGCTCGGGAATAGCGCGCCGTTCCCCGTGACAGCTTTTTCGAGGGAAAAACCGGGGGTTGGCAGCGCTTTGCCGCTGAATTCACACCTTCAGCCGGACCAATCTGCGCAATACACCTACGTATGTTACGGCCTCGACCCCGATTCGCGCACTATTGTGCAGAACGCAAAACGGGGGCCCTGAGGCCCCCGCGCACCGTCTCGCCCTGAGGCGAAAGGTTTACTCGTCGCCCTTGAGGGCTGCGCCGAGAATGTCGCCCAGCGATGCACCGCTGTCGGACGAGCCGTACTGTTCCACGGCCTCTTTCTCTTCGGCGATTTCGCGCGCCTTGATCGACACGCCCAAACGACGGGTCTTGTTGTCGATGTTGGTGATGCGCACGTCGACCTTGTCACCGACCGAGAAACGCTCGGGGCGCTGTTCGGCACGGTCACGGCTGAGGTCGGAGCGGCGGATGAAGGATTTCATGCCTTCATATTCCACTTCGATCCCGCCCTCTTCGATGGAGGTCACGTTCACGGTCACGATCGAGCCGCGCTTCACGCCGCCCACCGCTTCGGCAAACTTGTCACCACCAACCGCTTTGATCGAGAGCGAGATGCGCTCTTTCTCGACGTCGACTTCGGACACCACCGCGTGGACCATGTCGCCCTTGCGGTAATCCTGAATGGCTTCCTCGCCGCGCTGGTCCCAGCTGAGGTCGGACAGGTGCACCATGCCGTCGATGTCGCCGTCGAGGCCAACGAACAGACCGAATTCGGTGATGTTCTTGACTTCGCCTTCGACTTCCGTGCCCTCGGGGTGTGTTTCTGCAAACACTTCCCATGGATTGCGCATGGTCTGTTTGAGGCCCAGGGACACGCGACGCTTGGCACCGTCGATTTCCAGAACCATGACTTCGACTTCCTGAGAGGTCGACACGATCTTGCCGGGGTGCACGTTCTTCTTGGTCCAGGACATCTCGGAGACGTGGACCAGACCTTCGACACCGGGCTCCAGTTCGACGAAGGCACCATAGTCGGTGATGTTCGTGACGCGGCCGGTGTGCGTGCTTTCCAGCGGGTATTTCGCAGCCACCAGATCCCATGGATCTTCCTGCAGTTGCTTCATGCCCAAGGAGATGCGATGGGTTTCTTTGTTGATCTTGATGACCTGCACCTTGATCGTCTCACCGATGGTGAGGATCTCGGACGGGTGGTTCACGCGGCGCCATGCCATGTCGGTGACGTGCAGCAGGCCGTCAACGCCGCCCAGGTCAACAAACGCACCGTATTCGGTGATGTTCTTGACCACGCCGTCGACGTTCTGACCTTCGGTCAGGTTGCCGATCACTTCGGCGCGCTGTTCGGCGCGGGATTCTTCTAGGATCGCGCGACGCGACACAACGATGTTGCCCCGGCGGCGGTCCATTTTCAGGATCTGGAAGGGTTGTTTCAGACCCATCAGAGGGCCTGCATCGCGCACGGGGCGCACGTCCACTTGGCTGCCGGGCAGGAAGGCCACGGCACCGCCCAGATCGACGGTAAAGCCACCTTTGACACGGCCAAAGATCGCGCCTTCGACGCGGGCTTCGCCAGCATAGGCGGTTTCCAGACGGTCCCATGCTTCTTCGCGGCGGGCCATCTCGCGGGAGATGACGGCTTCGCCACGGGCGTTTTCAGCCGCGCGCAGGTAGACTTCGACTTCGTCGCCGACTTCGACCTTGGGTGCTTCACCGGGTTCTGCGAATTCTTTGAGCTCGACGCGGCCTTCCATCTTGTAGCCGACGTCGATGATGGCTTGACCTGCCTCGATGGCGAGGACCTTGCCTTTGACAACGGAACCCTCTTCGGGCGTGTCCATTTCGAAGCTTTCTTGCAGGAGGGCTTCGAATTCCTCCATCATTTTATCAGCCATGTGGCGTGCGTATCCTAACATTTGGTTTTTCGGGCCGTGCGGTTGTCTCCGCCGGTCTTGGATGTGGTTGGTCAGGTGCGTTGCAAAACAAAGAGGGCCGGATGGTTCCGACCCTGCTCCTCTCGATGTTCCGCGGTGTTTTCACCTTGTCGACGGACGCGCGTATAGCGGGGGTTGGGCGGCGGGGCAAGAGCCGGATTGCCTGTGCCCGCGATTCGGGCGGGTTTACCCTCTGTTCACAAGGGTTGCGGGGGATTTTGGCCGGGTCACAGAGTGTGCACAGTCTGTGCACAGGCCGTACACCGCGGGGTGCACGGATTGGGCCGGTTAACAGAGCGTACGGTGGTCAGTCGGTGCCGGGGGCCGCGAATTTGTGGACGGAGGCGAGCATCGCCTCGTGGTCGGGGATGTAGTGGGGTGCTAAGCCGAAGAGCACATCATCCCAAGACCTCGAATTGCGATGCGCGCTTTTTTCGTATGCCACAAATCGTTCAACCGGCAACCTACTCAGTACGCTGTATTCTGAACTCAATGCACTATTGATAGCATCAGGCGAAACGAAGTGCGAACCGTCAGGCATCTCAAACGACGAGGACTGTTTGAGACGATCTGCGAAATATGGCGTAAGAAAACCGCGTTTAAACGAGAGGCTTTTAATTTTCTTTGTGGCGAAAGCATCGGCTGCCCCAACATCGCGAAACCCCAACCAAACCAGCAAGGCCAGATCAATCGGTCGCTCCGCATAGACGACACAGGCCATCCGTACCTTGAACAGCACGGCCTTGATTTGTCGCAGGGACAGGTTGCTGATCGGGGCCAGTTCTCCGGCCAGCCGGGCGGCGCGGGCCACTGAGAACTCCTCGTGATCGCCAAAGGGGATCTTGAGCGGCAGGTCGCTGAAGAGGTGTTCGACGGCCTTGCTCAGCAGGTCCTCATTCACCGGCAGGCCGAGGCGCATGTCGATGAACTTGTCGAGGTACTTTTCCCCCTCGCCCTGCGCGCCGAACCGGTGCGCGGCGAGGCGTTCGAGGTAGTCCGGGTTGACGAAGAGGACAAAGACAAAGCCGGGGTGTTGGAAGACCAGCTTCATCGCTTCCAGCAGGGCCAGCGCATAGTCGGGGTGGCAGCGGTCCAGCTCATCTATGAAGATGATGACGCGGTCGGTGTCGCGATCTTTGACTAGCGCGGTGTGCAGCCTGTCGAGGTTTCCGGCGATTTCGTCGCGGGCCGCTTCGGCGGCGAGTTGCTTGTCGATGAGGTCGCTGGCGGATTTGGACAGACCTTTTGCCGTATCGTCCGTGATGTGCCTCAGGATATCCGCCCGCGCGCCGTCTGCGTCGCCGGCGAGCAGGTCGCCCACCTCTTCCGCGCCTTCGCGCAGCAGGGCCTTGCCCACCGTTTTGGCCCCGGCAAGGCCGATGCGCTTGGCCAGCTGAACGTTCTGCGCCCAACGGCCAGGGTCGTCGCGCGGCACCGCGCGGAGCAACGCGCCCAGAAACGTCACCACCGGGTCGCCGGAATGATCCGACGTTTGCGCATCAATTTCGATGACAAGGCCACCATCAGCCTGCAGTGCGGACGCCCATTTTTCGCGGAAGAAGGTCTTGCCCCGACCAAAACCGGCCTCGATGGAGATCGTGCTGGCCTCGGACAGGGTGGTGATCAGGCGCGTATAGGTGACGGCCAGATCGTCAAAGCCCAGCAAGTCATCCGACCAGATCGTATTTTGCGTCACGTGCAATCCCCACATCGCTCCTGCTGGAACGTTAGCAAGGGGACGCATGCGTGGGAATGGGGGCGCTGCCCCCATCGCCTGCGGCGATTCCCCCGGGATTTTTCGGAACAGAGACAGGACCTCTGGACGTTTGCGATGCGCATGGTAGGAAACGCCAGAACAGTTCAGGGAAGGGCCAACCATGCACGTCGTCTTGTCCAGTGATCATGCCGCGATTGAATTGCGGCAAGCGGTGGCGCGCCATGTGACAGCATCGGGTCATACGGTCCGTGACCTCGGGCCGGACACGGCCGAGAGCACGCATTATCCGGCACGCGGGGAAGAGGCGGCGCGCGTCGTGGCCGCCGGAGAGGCTGATCTTGGCATTGTGTTATGCGGCACGGGTCAGGGCATCATGATGGCCGCCAACAAAGTGCACGGCATTCGCTGTGGTGTGTGTTCCGACACCTTCTCGGCGGCGATGATCCGTGCGCATAATGATGCCAACATGCTGGCGCTCGGCGCGCGGGTGCTGGGCGAGGGGTTGGCACTGGACATCGTGGATGCGTTTTTGAGCACTCCGTTTGAAGGTGGGCGTCACGCGATCCGGGTGGATATGATCAAGGCGATGGAACCCTAGATTTCCTCGCCTTTTTCCAACAGCTCTTCGAGCAGTTCCTGGTAGAGGCCATTGCTGTCGCCGCCGCCGAATACGGTCGCGCCGCCGGAATAGGTCTGGCCGTAGGTGCGGGCGACGTTGATCGTCTGGACAAAGGCCGACAGGAGCTGTTCGCGTTCCAGCGGGCTGAGCGGGTGGATGAACACGCCCCAGAGCCGTCCCTGTGCCACGGCATAGCGCGCATCAAGGGCGCTGTCGAAATTGGCCTGCATGAGGCGCATCAGCTCGTCCTGCGACAGCCCCGCGGCGGAGCGGATCGGGACCATAGCGCGCATGCGGTCCGCAACCGGATCGGCGATCACGACCAGCGGGATGTCGTCGATCACGAACTGAATGGAGTTGCCGGCGGGGCGCGCCTCGGGGTCGATGGCGCGGATGATTTCGGCCATGCGCACCATCGTCATCGGCGGCTCGGCCTCGATCGTGGGCGCTTCGGGGGCGGGTGTGTTCTGGGCGCTGAGCGGTGTGGCGAGGGCGATCAGCAGGGCGAGAGCGAGGCGGGGCATGGCAAGACCTTTCATCGGGATGATGAAAAGCTAGGCCACGCCCCACTCAATTTCCACGCACCGTTTGGTGAACCGCGTTACACGGCCGCCTTGAGCGCGTCGGCGAGGTCGGTCTTTTCCCAGCTGAAGCCGCCATCTGCGTCCGGTGCGCGGCCAAAGTGGCCGTAGGCCGCGGTGCGCTGATAGACCGGTTTGTTCAGTTGCAGGTGCTCGCGGATGCCACGCGGTGTGAGGTCCATGGACAGGGCCACGGCGGCCTCGATCTGGGCATCCGGCACCTGACCGGTGCCGAAGGTGTCGCAGTAGATCGACAGCGGCTTGGACACGCCGATCGCATAGCTGAGCTGGATGGTGCACTTGCTGGCCAGACCGGCGGCGACAACGTTTTTGGCCAGATAGCGCGCGGCATAGGCGGCGGAGCGGTCCACCTTGGTCGGGTCCTTGCCCGAGAATGCGCCGCCGCCGTGCGGGGCAGCGCCACCATAGGTGTCCACGATGATCTTGCGCCCGGTGAGGCCCGCATCACCGTCGGGGCCGCCGATCACGAATTTGCCCGTTGGGTTCACGTGCCATTCGGTGTCATCGGTCAGCCATCCGTCGGGCAGCACCTCTTCGATATAGGGTGCAACCATGGCGCGGATGTCGTCGCTGCTGAGGTCGGGATCGAGGTGCTGCGTGGACAGCACGAGCGAGCTGACGCCCATCGGTTTGCCGTCCTGATAGATCACCGACAGCTGCGATTTGGCATCGGGGCCAAGGGCGGGTTCGGTGCCGTCCTTGCGCACTTCGGCGAGGCGGCGCAGCATGGCGTGCGCGTACTGGATCGGGGCGGGCATGAGCGCGGGCGTCTCATCGGTGGCGTAACCGAACATGATGCCCTGATCGCCGGCCCCTTCGTCCTTGTCGGCGCTCGCATCGACGCCCTGGGCGATATGCGCGGACTGTTCGTGCAGCAGGTTCGTGATCTCGCAGGTGTTCCAGTGGAACTTGTCCTGCTCGTAGCCGATGTCCTTGATGCAGGCGCGCGCGATGTCTTCGATGCGGCCCATATAATCGTGCAGCTTGTCCTGATCGCTCAGGCCCACCTCACCGCCGATGACGACGCGGTCCGTGGTCGCAAACGTTTCGCAGGCCACGCGCGCCTCCGGCTCTTCGGCCAGAAAGGCATCGAGGACGGCGTCCGAAATACGGTCGCAGACCTTGTCGGGGTGGCCTTCGGAAACGGATTCCGAGGTGAAGGTATAATTCTGACGGGACATGTGTGCTCCAATAGCTGTTTCACCGCCACGTCAGGAAGCCGTTGTGGCGGGTTGATCGCCCTTACGCTGCGGGTCGGCCAGCGTCAATGGCCTGCGCACGGCGGGCGCGTGCGCGTTGCACCACAAGCGCAATGCCCCCAACCAGCAAAAGCAGCGCATAGGGCGCGTCGCCGGTGCGGGCATAGAGGGTTGGCGGCGCGGGCGCAGGCAGGGTCACATCGAGATATCCGGCGACGTTCAGGGGCAAGGCATCGAGGATACGCCCACGCGGGTCGATCACCGCCGAAATGCCCGTGTTGGCCGCGCGCAGCATCGGCAGACCCTGTTCGATGGCCCGCATCTGTGCCTGGGCAAGGTGTTGCTGCGGGCCGGAGCGGGTGCCGAACCAGGCGTCATTGGTGAGGTTCATCAGAAATCCTGGGCGCGCGGGCGCCCCACCTGCATTGTGGGCGAACACGACCTCGTAACAGATGAGGGGCAGCGCGGTGCCAAGCGGGCCGAGGTCGATGAGCGCGGGTCCCGGCCCCGGCGCGTACCCGCCTTCGGCGCGGGCGGCCAGACCGCCAACATTGATGTGACGAAACAGCCAGCGCGCGGGCATGTATTCGCCAAAGGGCACGAGATGATGTTTGTCATAGGTGCCTGCCACCTGCCCCGTCGCGTCCAGCATCACGAGCCCATTGTGGTACGCGTCCCCGACCCGCCGCTGGATGCCCAGCACGATGGGCGCACCGCGGGCCGCATCGGCGAGGACGTCAAAGACGGGCTGCGCGGTTTCCTGAAGATAGGGCAACGCCGTTTCCGGCAGCAGCACCAGATCCGGGACCGGCCCCGCTGCGGTATAGTCAATCTGCCGGTCGACAAAGACAGGGATCATCGCCGGATCCCACTTTTGATCCTGCGGCGCATTGGGCTGGATCAGGCGCACGGTGGTCGCGGTCAGGGGGCTTGGGGCGGAGAGTGGCGGCACCAGGATCAGACCGGTGGCGGCGACCGTCAGCGCCGCCGACAGCACAGAGGACCGCAGGTGCAGGATCAGCGCGGCCACCGCCGCCATGCCCAGCAGCAGCCCGTGCGGTCCAAGGAACGCAAGCCCCTGCCCCGCCAGACCGTTCACCAGCGCCTGCGGCGGGCTGGCCCAGGGGAACCCGGTAAAGACGTATGCGCGCAACATCTCGGTCCCGGCAAAGCCCGCGATAAAGGCCAGTGGCCCGCCACCGGCCCAACGGGCAAAGGCCAGCGCGGCGGCCCAGAAGCTGCCCAAAAGCAGCGCCAGAAGCACCAGCGCGATGGGCGCCATCCAGCCGGTCACGGCGGCATCGACCTGAAACGGTTCGGTAATCCACGACAGGGTGAAAATGAAATACCCGAACCCAAGCGCCAGCCCCAGACCGCCCGCGCCGCGCGCGCCGGACGCCCGCGCCGCGATCGCTGCGGCCGCGACCATGGGCACAAGAATGAAGGGGGCCAGATCGTAGGGCGCGTGGGATAGGGCACCCAAGGCACCGGCGCCGATGCTGATCAACACCAGAGCCCACCACGGCCACGCCGTGATGCGCGCCGTGCGCATCGTCATTCCGCGGGGTCCCGCGCCTGCATGCGCACGCGCAACCGTTTGATCCGGCGGGGATCCGCGTCAATCACCTCGAATTGCGGCCCGTCAGGATGCGGCACGACTTCGCCGCGCGCGGGCACCCGACCGGCCAGCATGAAGACGAGGCCGCCCAATGTGTCGATCTCTTCCTCATCCACGTCATCATGGGTGGTCAGGGAAATGCCGACTTCTTTCTCGAACTCGTCCAGCGGGGTTTTGGCCAGAGCGAGGTAGCAGCCCGATTTCTCGCGCACAAACAGCACGCCTTCATCGACGTCATGTTCATCCTCGATCTCGCCGATCACCTGTTCGATCAGGTCCTCGATCGTCACCAGCCCGTCAACGCCGCCATATTCGTCGATCACCAGCGCCATGTGCCGCCGTTCGGTCTGCATCTTGGTCAGGAGCACGCCGATGGACATGGAGGGCGGCACGAAGAGGAGCGGGCGCAGGCGCGCGCGCAGGTCGAAATCCTTGGCCCCGCCGTTGAAGCCGTGGTGCAGGGCCACGTCCTTGAGGTGGGCAAAGCCGATGGGGGTGTCCAACGTGCCCTCGAACACGGGCAGGCGAGTGTACCCGCTGTCCTTGAAGACCTCGACCAGTTCCTGCAGCGACACGGTGTCGGGCACGGCCGTGATATCGGCCATGGGCACGGCGACATCCTCGACCCGCATTCGGCGCAGGTTGATCATGCCATGCGATTGCGCCGGCCTGTTTTCGGGGGGCGCGTCGCCCGTGCCTGACCCGCCGTCGCGGGGGCTGAGCGCGCCGATGACGCGCGACAGAAATCCGCCATGTGTGTCGGGAGTGTTCGTGTCAGTGGCTGACTGCGCGCGTTGCGCTGCGTCAGACGATCCGTCGTTTTCGCCCATCGGCTCCTGGTCCAGTTGTCGCGGCGCTGAATGGAAACAGGGCGCGCCGTTGCCCTAATATGGGTCAGGCACCCCCAGCTTGCCAAGTATTTTGACCTCCAACGCCTCCATACGGGCTGCGTCGCGTGGGCGCATGTGATCGTAACCCAACAGATGCAGCGTGCCGTGCACCAGCAAATGGGTGACGTGATCGGCAAAGGGTTTGCCCTGGGCCTCCGCCTCACGGGCGCAGGTGTCATAGGCGATGGCGATGTCGCCGAGCGTGTGTGTCCCGTCGGGACCCGGTGCGGGCGCCTGTGGGTCCGCGCCGTCCGTGCCCGGGGCAAGGTCCGCCTCGGGCCAGCTCAGCACGTTGGTGGGCTTGGGTTTTTCGCGGAACGTGCCGTTGAGTACTGTAATGCGGGCATCGTCGCAGCCCAGAACCGACACTTCGATCCCGGACAGAGCATGATGATCTGCGACCGCTGCGATCGCCTGTTCGGCCAATCGGGGCAGGCCCGCCTTGGTCCAGCGGTCATCTTCGATCAGGATGTCGATGTCAGGTGTCAGACGTCAGAACCGGGGGCCAGCCCCCGGACCCCCGGGATTTTTTGGAACAGAGACGAAGATCAGGTGGTTTCGGTGTCGGCCTCGTACGCTTCGATGATGGCGGCGACAAGGGGGTGGCGCACCACGTCCTTGGACGTGAAATAGTTGAAGCTGATGTTGGGGATGGATTTGAGCAGCCGTTCTGCATCCCACAGGCCCGATGTGACGCCGCGCGGCAGGTCGATCTGTGTGCGGTCGCCGGTGATCACCATGCGCGAGCCTTCGCCCAGACGGGTCAGGAACATCTTCATCTGCATGGTGGTGGCGTTTTGCGCTTCGTCCAGCACCACGAACGCGCGGCTGAGCGTGCGGCCACGCATGAACGCGAGTGGCGCGATTTCGATGGTCTTTTCTTCCTTGAGCTTGGCCAGTTGCTTGCCGGGGAGGAAATCATTCAGCGCGTCATAGAGCGGCTGCATGTAGGGATCGACCTTTTCCTCTTGGGTGCCGGGCAGAAAGCCCAGCCGTTCGCCCGCCTCCACCGCCGGGCGGCAGAGGATGATGCGGTCCACGTGGCCCGAGATGAACATCGACACACCAACGGCCACGGCGAGATAGGTCTTGCCCGTGCCGGCGGGGCCAATGCCAAAGGCCATTTCGTTTTCGAACAGCGATTGCACATAGGCCTTTTGCGCATCGGTGCGGGGTTCGACCAGTTTCTTGCGGGTCTTGATTTCGATCCGGTTGCCCACCGGCATCTCCAACTGGTCCCCCGCACGCGTGCCGGTGTCCTCTTCGGACGACCCCATGCGCAATTCGCGGTCCACGTCCGCCGGTTCGACATCCTTGCCGGTTTCGAGCCGGAGATAGAGCGCATTCAACACCTCTGCCGCGCGTTTTTGCGCGGCCTCGTCGCCCATCACCGCGAGGACATTCCCGCGCCGCACGATCTGGACGTCAAGCGCAGTCTCGATCGATGTCAGATGCTGGTCATAGGGACCGCACAGGTCAATCAAGAGACGATTGTCGGGAAACTCCACTACGGATTCGCCAGTCGGGTGATCGAGGGTCAATACCTGCTCCTGAGTCTGTGCCTGTCACAAGGGTCGCAACTTCGCCCCGTGGGTGCAACGCCTCACCTCGGCATTTCATCAAATTGAAACAAAAAAGCCGGGGCGCTGTGGGCGCTCCGGCTTGCTGTGTGGGGTTGTGGCCCAAATCAGATCGGGTCGCCAATCGCGCTGGTCGAGCCGCCCTTGAAGTCGCCCACCGTTTGCGTGGGTGCCGCGACACCCGAACAGACCGGCTTGCCGAACTTGTCGAGGCGGGCGGACAGGTATCCTTCGACCCCGTCGTCGATGATCCAGTGGTCGCACCCGTTGGGGTCCACCCAGATACCCGCCTGCAACTGGCTCAGGTCCTTGGTGTCGAACCCGCGGTCTACGGTCTTGTCCGGCCCCAGTTCGCGGAAGGAGGCGTCTTCGCATGCCGCGAGCCCGAATGCCGCGCCAAGGATGAGTGTGGTTTTGATAATGTTCACTGTCCCGACCCCTTAGCGAATGCAGATGATTTCGACGCGACGGTTTTTGGCCCGCCCTTGCGCCGTCTGGTTGGACGCCGCCGGAAGACGTTCGCCATAGCCACGCACATCCGCGATCCGTGCACCGGTCTGCTGCGCGATGGCGGCAACCGAATTGGCCCGGTTCAGCGACAGGCGCAAGTTGTAGGCATCCGATGCGCGGCTGTCGGTGTGACCGGTGATGATGTAGCTGGTTGCACCGGCCTGCTGGAAGAACTCTGCCAGCCGCTGTTTGCCCTGCGCGTGGATCCGCGCGCTGTCCGTGGCAAAGAACTGGTCCGAATTCATCACGCCGCAGGTGTTGCCCCGGCGGCAGACCGGAATGCCTTTGCGGTTGGTATGTGGCGTCATGTAACCTTCGACGCCGTCATCCATGACCCAGTGTTCACACCCATCCGGGTCCACCCAGATGGTTGGAATATATTGCCCGCCGTCGCGGCCCGATTGCGAATTCGTCTGCGCCACCACATCAGTGGCCGCCACAGCGACCATCGATACGGCCAACGCGGCAGTGGCAGCTGCTGCGCAGATCGTCTTGGCCGCTTTGGAAAAGGTATTAACCACAGCCTTGTCCCTTTTGTTGTTATCCCCCGCGGGCAAAACCAAAAGCACGTTGCCGCACTGTAAAGCCCACCACACTGCGCGAAAGCGTAAGGAAGTTTTAACCTTCTGTGAAGGTGTTTTCACCAGATATTGTGTTTCAATTTTGGAATTGGCCCACAAAACGGGTGCGCAAATACCCCAATGCCCGGATCAGGTGAATTCAGGCGCGCGTCCCGGCAAGCGAATTGGCACCGGAGGAAACGATTCTGATCGGGGCAATTTCACCGGTTTTCAGCGTCGGATCGGCCACGTGGACGGCGTGGAGGTATTCGCTTTTGCCGACCATCTGTCCCTCGAGCCGCCCCGGCTTTTCGAACAGGACGTTGACCGTGCGCCCCACCATGCTTTCCTGAATGCTGCGTTGCTGGCGGGTGATCAGGGCTTGCAGGCGCTGCAGGCGGTCATCGGCCTCCGCCGCGTCCACCTCTGCGCGTTCGGCAGCGGGTGTGCCGGGGCGCGACGAATACTTGAACGAATAGGCATAGCCGTACTGGACGGCTTCGACGAGATCGAGGGTTGCCTGAAAATCGGCCTCTGTCTCTTCGGGAAAGCCCACGATGAAATCACCGGACATCAGAATGTCAGGCCGCGCCGCGCGGATGCGTTCGATCAGGCGAAGATAGCTTTCGGCGGTATGGCTGCGGTTCATCCGCTTGAGAATGCGGTCACTGCCCGATTGCACAGGCAAGTGCAGATACGGCATCAACTTGGAACAGGTGCCGTGCGCCTCGATCAGATCGTCGGTCATGTCGTTGGGGTGGCTGGTGGTAAAGCGGATACGTTCCAGCCCGTCGACCTTGTCCAGGTCCCAGATCAGGCGCGCCAGCGTATAGTCGGACCCGTCCGGCCCCGCACCGTGATAGGCGTTGACGTTCTGTCCCAGCAGCGTGATTTCCCGCACCCCGCGTTCCACCAGGTCACGCGCCTCATCGAGGATACGCGCCGCAGGGCGGCTGACCTCGGCCCCGCGTGTGTAAGGGACCACACAGAACGCGCAGAATTTATCGCATCCCTCCTGCACGGTCAGGAATGCGGTCGGGCCGCGCGACGCCTTGGGCCGCGATTTCAGGCGTTCGAACTTGTCCTCTTCGGGGAAATCTGTGTCGAGCGCCTTTTCCCCCGTTTGGGTGCGCGCCTCCATCTCGGGCAGGCGGTGATAGCTTTGCGGGCCGACGACAAGATCGACCATCGGCTGGCGGCGCATGATCTCCGCGCCTTCGGCCTGTGCCACGCATCCGGCCACGCCGATCTTCAGGTCCGGTTTGTCCGCCTTGAGGCCCTTGTACCGGCCCAGCTCGGAATAGACCTTTTCCGCGGCCTTTTCCCGGATATGGCAGGTGTTGAGCAGGATCATGTCCGCCTCTTCCGGCGCATTGGTCTGTTCATATCCTGCCAACGCTTCTGCCATACGCTCGCTGTCGTAGACATTCATCTGGCAACCATAGGTCTTGATAAAGAGCTTTTTGGGCGCGGTCATGGGCGTCTCGTTGGGCAAAAGGGGATCAGGTGCGCCGGATAGCAGGCGGCCTGCGATCTTGCAATGCGGCCGCAATTGGCGACATTAAGGGGAAAAGACGGGCAAAGGGCAGCGCCATGAAATTCCAGACCCTCGACGCGTATGTGAAATCCGCGGACACACTGCCCAAGAAAGGGCCGGTGGCGATCATGCTGGCCGAGGACGAGGTCGAGGTGGACACCACATTGCGCCACCACCAGCAGGCGGGGTTCAAACATATCGTGGCGTTCATGCCCGCCGAATTCAGCCTGCCGCGCGATCTTGAGGAAAGCGTTGTGCATGTGGTGCACGACACCTCGCGCGCCGATGCGATGGAAATGGCGGTCAATGGTATGATTGCCGCGGTGCCGCCGGGCACGTGGATGTATTACTGCTACAACGCGGAATACCTGTTTTTCCCGTTCTGCGAGACGCGCAGTGTGGGCGAGATGCTGACCTTTCACACCGAGGAGCGGCGGGACGCGATGCTGACCTATGTGGTCGATCTGTATTCCGACGACCTGTGGGAACATCCCGACGCCGTGTCGCTGGAACGCGCGCATCTGGACCGGTCGGGATATTACGCGCTGGCGCGGCCTGATCCGGTGTCGGGGCACCCAAAGGACCGGCAGCTGGATTTCTTTGGCGGGTTGCGGTGGCGGTTCGAGGAACACGTACCCGCCGCGCGGCGCAAGATTGATAGGATTGCGCTGTTCAAGACCAAGCCCGGCCTCGCCTTGCGCGACGATCACACGTTCAATGACGAGGAATACAACACCTATTCCTGCGAATGGCACCACAACCTGACGGCGGCGGTGTGTTCATTCCGGACGGCGAAGGCGCTCAAGCTCAACCCCGGCAGCACGTTCGATATCCATACGTTCAAGTGGCACAATTCGGCCCCGTTCGAATGGCATTCGCGGCAGCTGCTTGATCTTGGGCTGATGGAACCGGGGCAGTGGTTCTGACGACCGCTATGCGGTGAAGATTCCTATTTCAGGACCGGGAACCAATCGGTGCGCAACATGTCGCCCGGTTCCATGCCGTGCCCCGGAAACGGCGGTGACGTGGGCCCGGGACGTGCAACATACCGCGCATCATCGCCCACCAGCCGCAGGGAAAACGCGCGTCGGCGGCTGTCGCTGTGATTGCCGCGCGCACCGTGCAGCGTGCGAAAATGGAAGGCCACGGCGTCCCCCGGTTCCATCTCGAACTCGACAACGCGCATGCCCTCGGCATCGGGATCGGGCACGGGGATGTAATCGCCTTCGAAAAACGCGGCTTCGGACACCCAGCGGGTCGGCACGACGTCCCGCGGCCACAGGTGTGACCCCGCCACACAGCGCAGCGTCGCCTCCCGCACCGGGTCCAGCGGGGACCAGAAGCTGACCGTCTGGTGACCACTTACAAAGTAGTAAGGGCCGTCCTGATGCCACGGCGTGGCCATCGACGTGCCCGGCTCCTTGACCAGAACGTGGTCGTGAAACAGCTGCACCTGATCCGATTGCATCAAACGCGCGCCCACCGCCGCCACGTCGGACCGTTCGATCACATCGCGAAATTCGGGGATCCGCTGCCAGTTGCAGTAATCGTCGAAGAATCGCCCAGTCTCTCCGGGCCTGTCGTTGTTTGACGCATAAGGACCCGGCGCGTCCATGTTGCGCGCAACACCTGCGCGCAGCGTTTCCACGTGATTGGCAAACAGCCCCTTGATCAGCACAACACCATCCCGGTCATAGACCGTAACGTCGTCGTCCGTCACATGTGTCGGCATCAGCCCTTGCGGCGCAAACGGATCACCACGTCCACGGACGCAATTTCCGCACCTTCGGGGGCATCGGGCAGTTGCGCAATCACCAGCTGTTCGGACGGGGCGTCGGTCAGCTTGGCCTCGTCCTCCCAGAAGAAATGGGGGTGATCGTGGGTATTGGTGTCAAAGTAGCTTTTGGAGCCGTCCACCGTCACCTCTTGCATGAGGCCCGCGTCGCAGAACGCGCGCAGCGTGTTGTAGACGGTGGCCAGCGATACGGCCTCACCCTCCTGCTTGGCAGCCTCAAACAGGCTTTCCGCTGTGACGTGGCGGTTTTGGCCGTCACCGATCAGCAGCGCCGCCAATGTCACGCGTTGACGCGTCGGGCGCAGACCGGCCCCGGCGAGCCAGTCGGTGCCCACAGCATGCGGGTCAGGAGTGTGCGATGTCGTATCCATATCACCGCTAATATAGTGCCCGGTCGGGTGAATATTCAATGACAATCGGCGGATACCTCACCCGGTGCGACCAAAAAAGCCCATCCGTTCGCTGTCCGAGAACGCCCGGCCCGGCGCGTCGTAATGGGACAGGACGGCCACGATACGCGAGGGCGACCCGACCACACGCGACACCCGGTGCGCGGTATTGACGCCGAGAAACACATTGAGGGTGCCTGCGTCCTGATCCAGCACAGTGGGCGTGATGGCCCCGGTCAGCAGATCGGCAATACCCGCGTGGTTGGGATCATCGGCGCTGCGCAGGTTGCGCACATATTCAAATGCACCCCCTTCGTCGGCGCGTTGCAAAAGCAGCGTCGTGGTAAAGACCGACCGGTCAAAGTGCCAGTTCAGCGCCTCACCGTCGCGGTATTCCAGCACGTTCACGCCTGCCAGCGGATCATCCATGATGTGCAGCCTGGGCCTGTCCATGACGGCCTCTAGGAAACGGATAAACCCGTCATAGCGGTAGATGCGGTCCAGCGGCGTGCCGCCCAGCTGGTCATGGCACAGCGTGTGATTGGCGGTTTCGACCTTTTTCAAGGCCGGATCATCCGGCGCCAGGCCGTCCACGTCATCCTTGAAGTAGATGTTGTGCCAGCGGCTGTGGTGAAACGACTCCGTGGCCAGCCGCGGGGTGACATGCGCCAGCGTTTGGGCAAGCGCGGATGGCGTCAGAAACCCCGGCAGATTGAACAGCCCATCCCGCGCCAGCCCCGCCTTGGCGGTATCGACCACCTGCTGCCACGCGGCACTGCCCGGCTGTTCAAGAGGATAGCGGTCAAGATCAATGTCATTCATGCCGCGCATTTGGCGCAACCTGTCCAACCGTTGCAAGCCCCTGCTGCCCTTGCACCACGCGGCGTGGCGGTGATAGGTGGGCAAAGATGCGCGCAAGCAGAATGGAAAGACGTTATGGCCGACTATCCCACACATTTTGACAAGGACGACCTGCTGAAATGTGCCCGTGGTGAGCTTTTTGGCCCCGGCAACGCGCAATTGCCGGAACCGCCGATGCTGATGATGGACCGGATCACCGACATCTCCGGCGATGCCGGTGCGCATGGCAAGGGGCATGTGCTGGCTGAATTCGACATCACGCCAGACCTTTGGTTTTTCGACTGTCACTTTCCCGGCAACCCGATCATGCCCGGCTGTCTTGGCCTTGATGGTCTGTGGCAGTTGACCGGGTTCAACCTCGGCTGGCGCGGCTGGACCGGGCGCGGCTATGCGCTTGGCGTGGGCGAGGTGAAGCTCAAGGGCATGGTGCGCCCGGACCGCAAGATGCTGACCTACAAGATCGACTTTACCAAGGCCGTACAGACCCGCCGCCTGACCATGGGCGTCGCCGATGGCATCGTCGAAGCGGACGGCGAGGTCATCTATGAGGTCAAGGATATGAAAGTCGCCCTGAGCGAAAGCTGACGGCCAGACGGTTTCGTATTTATTCGGACAACCATCGGAAGAAATTCACTCTTTTTCAGGTCGCTTTCGGGACTTGATGCTCCGGACCCGTGCATCGTCGGGTGGCTCATATTGCTGAGCGACTGACGATTACTGTTTTTTGGAGTTATTCGATGGAAAATGAATTCCGGCGCAAGCGCTGTTTGACTGAACGCGGAGCGGCCATCGCCCGTGCCTTCCAACTGCATTATCAGGCCGAACTGGCCGAGGTTCTGCTGTCTGAACCGCGCACCAAGCTTGAAATCAGTCCGATGGCACGGACCATATCACGGCTGAAGACAGAGATGCCCCGGCGGCTGCGCCGCAAGTTGGCCAAGCAGTTGATGACAACCGACATCAAAAGCCGTCGCGAACTGACCTCGTCCGAGCGTGTGATGATGAAACGGGTTGTGGATCCCGACGCCAAGACACCGATCAGCGAGCGGTCGGACATCAAGTGGGTGCTGGAAAAGACGATGCAACCCTATATGGAGCTGAAGGAGACCGGCAAGGACGACAGGCTGCGCCAGATCCTGATGGCGCTGCTGGCGGACTTTTACTGTATCGAACCGCTCGATGAAGGCGACAAGCCGCGTCCGCGCCCCGGCGTGTTCGAAGTGCCCCCGCCGCCCCCCAGCCCGCCGCTGGTGCCCTATACGACCTTGCGCATGATGGTGGAGCGTGTCGTGTCGCGTGACCCGACAAATGGTGAAGCGGGCCGCGACGAAATCTCGATCAGCGGAGCAACGTTCCAGGGACCGCTCACAGATATCAATCAGCCCGCGCCGCAAGCACCGGTGGCCGATCCGGTCGTCATTCCCATCGTTGAGGTCGGACAGTTCCGCCGCAATGATGTGATCGAATACAACCCCGACCGCGTGCATGCCGAATTCGACCTGACCGGGGCCGAGCTGCCTCATTTCGTGAGCGTCCTGTTCACCATGGCAGAGACGGATCCGAGCGGCGGTTTTGAAACCTTCATGACCGATCTTGTCACCGAGTTGCGGCCCAATGTCGGGCAGATCCTGCTGGAGGTGTTTGGTGCCATTGGCATGGGCACCGTGGGCGGTATCATCGGCGCGGGCTTTGGTGCGCTGTTGGGACCGGTTGGTGCCATCATTGGCGCAGTGGTCGGCACAATCATCGGCCTGCTCGGGCCGCTCTATATCCTGATCACCGGTTGGCAGAACTATGACGACATCTTTGACGTCAACGATGATCCGTATCTGGTGCTCCTGCCCGAGACATTCTCGGACTGGCCCTTCTATGGCGGCACACGGTCGGTGACGCAGACCATGGTGATGGTGGGCGACGGCGGTCAATACGACGTCGACTTCCACTGGCAGCTGAGCCAGCCGCAATAAATACGGCGGGGGCGCGGGTATCGACCTGCGCCCCCTGCCCCGACCAGGCGTTGCGATGTCGCAGCCTGCGGGTCCTTGCGCCTTACCTCCTTGCACCTTGCGCCCCTCGTGTCCTACATGGGCCTGACCTAAAGACAGGACCGCGCACACACGCTGCGCCAAACCAGCGGTTTGCCTGTAAAACGAAGCGGAGGTTTGCCTATGAAACGTGTCGTTGTGACGGGCCTTGGCATCGTCTCTTCCATCGGGAACAACGCCGAAGAGGTGCTGGCATCGCTCAAGGCGGGCCGGTCGGGGATCGAGGCAAGCCCTGAGATGGCCGAACATGGGTTTCGCAGCCAGATTGCGGGCACCATCGATATTGACGTGACCGAGCATGTGGACAAGCGCACCTTGCGCTTCATGGGGCCGGGTGCGGCCTATGCCCATATCGCGATGGGTCAAGCGATTGCCGATGCGGGTCTGAGCGAAGAGGACGTGGTGAACCCGCGCACCGGGCTTGTGGCAGGGTCCGGCGGGCCGTCCACATCCGCGATGCTGGCCGCGCATCAGGTCGTGCTGAAGACCGGCGCGACCAAGCGCATCGGCCCCTTTGCGGTGCCTAAATGCATGTCCTCCACGATCAGCGCGAACCTCGCGACGGCCTACAAGATCAAGGGCATCAACTATTCCATCACCTCGGCCTGTTCGACCTCGCTGCACTGCATCGGCAATGCGGCAGAGCAGATCATGCTGGGCAAACAGGATGTGATGTTTGCCGGCGGCGCCGAAGAACTGGACTGGACCCTGTCGTGCCTCTTTGACGCGATGGGCGCGATGTCCTCGAAATACAACGATGCGCCGGAAAAGGCGTCGCGCGCCTTTGATGCGGACCGCGACGGGTTCGTGATCTCGGGCGGCGGCGGGATGCTGGTGCTCGAAGAGCTGGAACATGCGCGCGCCCGTGGTGCCAAGATCTATGCCGAGGTCACCGGCTATGCCGCCACATCCGACGGCCACGACATGGTGGCGCCGTCCGGTGAGGGCGCGGAACTGGCTATGAAACTGGCGCTCGACACGCTGCCCGAGGGGCGCGAGGTTGGGTATATCAACGCCCACGGCACCTCGACCCCTGCCGGTGACGCACCCGAAATGGCCGCGGTGCGCCGCGCATTCGAGGGGCGCACGCAGCCTGTGGTCAGCTCGACCAAGTCGATGACGGGCCACGCCCAAGGGGCGGCTGGCGCGTTGGAGGCCGTGTTCTGCCTGCTGATGCTGGAACATGATTTCATCACCCCGTCGATCAATGTCGACACGCTTGATGAGGCCTTCACCGAAGGTGAAGTGGCGACCACGCTGGTCGAGAACGCGGGCCTCGACAGCGTTATGACCAACTCATTCGGGTTTGGTGGCACCAACGGATCGATGATCCTTTCGAAATTTCACGGGTAAGAGTTTTCAGATGTCCGATATGCTCAAGGGAAAACGCGGCCTCGTCATGGGTGTGGCCAATGACCGGTCCATCGCGTGGGGAATTGCCAAGGCGATGCACGAGGCGGGGGCGGAGCTTGCCTTTTCCTATCAGGGTGAGGCGTTTGGCAAACGGCTTGCGCCGCTGGCTGAAAGTGTCGGATCGGATTTCATGGTCGACATGGATGTGACCGATGATGCGTCGCTGGATGCCGGGTTTGGCGCATTGGCGGACCGCTGGGGGACGATCGATTTTCTGGTCCACGCCATCGCCTATTCGGACAAATCCGAACTGACGGGCCGGTTTCTGAACACGAGCCGGGCGAACTTCAAGAACTCCATGGATATCTCGGTCTATTCCTTCATTGAATGCGCCCGCCGGGCACATCCGATGATGCTGGGAAACGGCGGCACGCTGCTGACCATGACCTATCAGGGGTCAAACCGTGTCGTGCCAAGTTATAACGTGATGGGCGTGGCCAAGGCCGCGCTGGAATCCGCCACTCGTTATCTCGCCAATGATCTGGGCCCCGAAGGCATTCGCGTGAACGCGATTTCCCCCGGTCCGATGAAGACGCTGGCCGGGGCGGCCATTGGTGGCGCACGCAAGACCTATAAACATACGGAAGCGAATGCACCCTTGCGCGCCAACGCCACGCTTGAGGCGGTGGGTGGCACCGCCGTTTACCTGTGTTCGGACGCGGGCGCCTGCACCACGGGCGAAGTGATCCGCGTGGACGGTGGCTACCACGCGTTGGGGATGCCACAGCCCGACCACCTCTGACGCCCTCTTTTCGCGGGCGTCCTGCCGTGCCACTGTGGTCCGGCAAAGGAGACGCCCATGCCGATCACCACCTGTGTCTTTGACGCCTACGGCACGTTGTTCGACGTGGCCGCTGCCGCACGGCAGGCCGCATCTGAACCCGGCTTTGCCGCAATCGCGGACGATTGGCCCGTGGTCGCGGAACAATGGCGGCTGAAGCAGCTGCAATACACATGGCTGCGCGCAATCACGGGGGCGCATACGGATTTCTGGGAAGTCACGCAGAACGGTCTCGACTGGGCGCTGGAACGCACCGGTCATGACGGCGACGCGGCCCTGCGCGAACGGCTGCTGGCCCTCTATTGGGAGTTGGAGGCGTATCCGGAGGTGCCCATGATGCTGGGCACGCTCAAGGCCGCGGGGTTGAACACCGCGATCCTGTCGAACGGGTCGCCCGACATGCTTGATGGCGCGGTGCAATCGGCGGGGATCGGCGATGTGCTGGATGACAGCCTGTCGGTGCAGTCGGTGGGCATCTTCAAACCGGATGCACGGGTCTATGACCTTGTCGGGCAGCGGTTTGGCTGCGCGCGAGACGAGGTGTTGTTTGTGTCGTCCAACGGTTGGGATGCGGCAGGAGCCGCGGGGTATGGGTTCACCACCGCGTGGGTCAACCGCGCGGGCGAGCCGGTGGACCGGCTCCCGTGGACGCCCCAGCACGTGCTGTCGGATCTGACCGGCATTCCTGCGCTGGCCGGTCTCTGATGGCGACGTTTCAAACCTCGGACGGGTTGGCGCTGCACTACACCGATACCGGCGAAGGGGTGCCGCTTTTGTGTCTGGCGGGGCTGACGCGGACGGGGCGGGATTTCGACTATGTCCGCCCGCATCTGCCGCCCGCGCGCGTGATCACGCTGGACTACCGGGGGCGTGGGCAATCGGATTGGGATGAGTCCTGGCAGAACTATGCCTTGCCGGTGGAAATTCGCGATGTGATGGAACTGATGGATCACCTGTCGCTGCCACGCGTGGCGATCCTTGGCACGTCGCGGGGCGGGCTGAACGCAATGGGTCTGGCGGCGGCCGCGCCGGATCGGTTGATCGGTGCGGCGCTGAACGATGTGGGGCCGGAACTGGACCCTGCGGGGCTGGCCGCGATCATGACTTATCTGGGCAAGACGCCCGGCCCACGCACCCATGCCGAGATGGCCACAGCGCTGGCCAACACGCTGCCGGGTTTTGCCAACGTGCCCACCGACCGGTGGCTGGCCGAAGCGCAGCTGCATTACCGTGAAACGGCGGATGGCCTGGAGATCACCTATGATCCCAAGCTGCGCGATGCGGTTGCGGCGGGCGGTGAGGTGCCGGACCTCTGGCCCTTTTTCGACGCGCTGGCGGGCAAGCCTTTGTGCCTGATCCGCGGGGCAGGCTCGAACCTGCTGAGCGCTGAAACGGCGGCGCGGATGCAGGCGCGACGCCCCGACATGATCCACGCAGAGGTGCCGGATCGTGGGCATGTGCCGTTTCTGGATGAACCCGAGGCCATTGCCGCCCTGAAGACATGGATGGAGCAGCTGACATGAACATCGACATGATCCGCGCCGCCGCACAGCGGTTGGACGGTCACGCACGCCGCACGCCGCTCTTGTCGTCGCCCTTTATCGATGCGCTGGCAGGGCGGCGAGTCTGGATCAAGCCGGAATGCCTGCAACACACCGGCAGTTTCAAGTTTCGCGGCGCCTGGTCGGCCGTCTCCGCGCTGGATCCCGATATACGCGCGCGCGGCGTGCTTGGGTTTTCCAGCGGCAACCACGCCCAAGGCGTGGCCCATGCCGCAACCCTGCATGGCGTGCCATCGGTGATCGTGATGCCCAGCGACGCGCCCGCGCTCAAGATTGCCAACACACGCGCGCTCGGCGCGGAGGTGTTGCTGTATGACCGGGACGGGGAAAGCCGCGAGACCATCGGCGCGGCCATTGCCGAAGAGCGGGGCATGACGCTCATCAAACCCTATGACGAACCGCAGGTGATCGCGGGTCAGGGCACCACCGGGCTTGAGATCGCGGAACAGGCGGCTGCCGCGGGTGTGACGAAGGCGCAAGTGCTCGTGTGCTGTGGTGGTGGCGGGCTGACCGCAGGCATAGCACTGGCGCTGGAGGCGGAGGCCCCGGGCCTGCATGTGCGCCCGGTCGAGCCCGAGGGGTTCGACGATATGGCCCGTTCCCTGCGCTCCGGCACGATCGAGAGCAACGCAACACAATCCGGCAACATCTGTGATGCGATCCTGACGCAGTGTCCCGGCACCATCACCTTTCCGATCATTTCGCGGCTTTGTGGTCCGGGCCTCGTGGTGAGCGAGGACGAGGCGTTGCAGGCCATGGCGCAGGCCTTTCTGCGGCTGAAACTGGTGGCGGAGCCTGGGGGGGCCGTGGCCCTTGCTGCCGCTTTGTGTCGTCAGGACGCCCTAGACGGAGACGACGTTGTCGTCGTGATTTCCGGGGGCAACGTGGACCCGACCGTATTTGCGACAGCATTGGACCGCATGACATGACCGAATTCACCATCGCTTCTTTCAACGTGAAAAACCTGATCGGCGCGGATCAGGAATATTACCGGTTTCAGAGCTACACGCCGGAGGAATACGCCTGGAAGGTGGACTGGCTGGCCGAACAATTGCAGGCGATGAACACCGATATCGTGTGTTTTCAGGAGATTTTCGAAGAACGCGCCCTGCGCGATGTGATCGAAGAGGCGGACCGTCAGGGGGTTGCGGGGAACGAAGCGCATTTGCCGGATGCGTCCAAGCGCTATCGCCGCAAGGCCATCTTTCGCAAGCTGGCGTATCATTCCTATGCCGATGCTACGCTGGCCGTGGCACCCAATGTGAACGATACCGGCGTGCCGGGAGAGCGACGCCCCGGCGTCGCGATCCTGTCGCGGATGGGGTTTGTCGGCGCACCGGAGGTGATCCAGGACCTGCCCGAGCCGCTGGAAGTGGATTTTGGCGGGCTGGGCGATGGCGGCGGGCAGTTCGTGCTCTCCCGGCTGAGCCGCCCGATCCTGAAAGTGCGGGTGCCGGTCGGGGATCAGGTGGTGACGGTCTTCACCTGTCACCTGAAGTCCAAGTTGGGTGAATTTGTGCGCCCAGAGGGCGCAGCCCATGCGCGCGAAGTGGACCTGACGCAATATGACGCGGTTGGCCGCGCGCTTGGCGGGTTGCGCGCAGCGCTGCGCCGGATGGCAGAGGCATGGGTCCTGCGCCGCGCCATCGTTGCAGAGATCGAGGCCGGGCATCCGGTTCTGGTGACGGGTGATTTCAATGACGGCGCGCATGCGGTCAGTTCGGAGATCATCAGCGGCGAGCATCCGTTCAAGAACTATGCCTGGATGCTGCGGCACGACGCCGAAACGCCGCGCGACAGGTATTCCGAGGCCGAGGACGTCCAGATCCGCGAGGCGATAGAGGCGGTGCGCCTGCATTCCGCAGAGGCGCAGTTTGTGCGCCGCTCCAGCCGGGACATGGTGTATACGGCCGCGTTTGGCGGGGTCTACGAGAGCATCGACCAGATCTATATGTCGCGGCACTTCATCGAAGGCAGTCCGGTGAGCATCGGGCAGATGGAGTATTTCAGCGTTTTGAATGATCACCTGACCGATGGCAGTCACCCCGAAGCCCCCTATAATAAGCTGGCGTCGGATCACGGCCAGATCATTGCCCATATGCGCCTGAGATCCGATTGAGGGCGTTGCCCACGCCATGTTTCAGGGGGCTCTGCCCCCGGCCTGCGGCCTCCCCCGTGGTATTTCCAGCCAGAAGAAGGGGATGGACGTCTTGCATCCCCGTGGAACGATGCGTCAGATGGCGCCAGAGGGAGACGTGATGATGCACATGGCGGATTTGGGCGATGTGGCCCTGCATTACCGGATTGACGGTCCAGAGGACGGAGCACCGGTTGTTTTTGTCAATTCGCTCGGCACGGATATGCGGTTGTGGGATCCGATCCTGCCGCTGTTGCCTGCGGGTCTGCGTATCCTGCGGTTTGACAAGCGCGGGCATGGTTTGTCGTCCTGTCCCACCGCCCCTTATGCGATGGGCGCTCTGGTCGGGGATACGGAGCGGTTGATGGACCGTTTGGGGTTTCGCGATGTACTGTTTGTGGGGCTGTCGATCGGGGGCATGATCGCGCAGGGTCTGGCGGTGAAGCGGATGGATCTGATACGGGCGATGGTGCTGTCGAACACCGGAGCCAAGATCGGGACCAAGGCGATGTGGGCCGACCGGATTGCCGCCGTTGAAGCGGGTGGCATCGAGGCGCTGGCCGACGCGGTTATGGAGCGGTGGTTTTCTGCGACCTTCCGTGCGGGACCGGAATTGCCGTTGTGGCGCAACATGTTGGTGCGCCAGCCGGATGCAGGATATGCGGGATGTTCGGCGGCGATTTCGGGCACGGATTTCTATGCCACAACCGCCACATTGCGACTGCCGACGCTGGGGATTGCGGGGTATGAGGACGGCTCGACCCCACCGGATCTGGTGCGTGAGACCGTGGATCTGATCCCCGGCAGCCAATTCGCCTTGATCCGCAAGGCCGGGCATTTGCCATGTGTCGAACAGCCGGAGGAGTTTGCGGGCCTGCTGCGCGATTTCATCGCGGCGACGGGGCATATGTAGGCCATGGCGGCTTCGGTGTTTTCTTCAGCGCTTTATGCGGGCCTGTTTCCCACCGGCGATGTCGGTCGGTTGTGGACCGCCACGTCCGAGGTGCGGGCGATGTTGCTGGTCGAAGGTGCATTGGCCCGCGTGCAGGGCAAGGCGGGCGTGATACCGGAAGTGAGCGGCGCCTTTATCCACCGGTCCGCCATGGAGGTGCAGATTGATCCCGCCGGTCTTGCACAGGAAACGGCGCGCAACGGGGTTGCGGTCCCTGCGCTGGTGGCGGCGTTCCGCAAGGCGATGGAGGCACCGGAACACGCACAATATATGCATTGGGGTGCCACCAGTCAGGACATTATCGACACCGGGCAGATGCTGCGGCTGCGCCAGACGCTGGCTGCGATGGAAGACCGTTTGCGCGATACCTTGCGCCTGATGGGGCGGATGGCGGGCGCGCATGCGGCGTTGCCCATGGCCGCGCGCACCTATGCGCAGGTGGCGACGCCCACAAGTTTTGGCGCGGTGATCGCGCAGCGGGGCGCGCCGCTGGCGGATACGTTGGATGCGCTGCCCGGGGTGCGCAAGGACGCGTTGTGGGTGTCGCTGAGTGGGGCGGCGGGCACGTCCGCTGCCCTGGGGGGTGCGGCGGGCGAGATACGCGCAGCGTTGGCGGACGCCCTGTCGCTGCACGATCCCGGACGCAGCTGGCACACCGATCGGGGGCCGATCCTGCGCATGACGGCGTGGATGTCGCAGGTGGTGGAAACCCTGGCCGCACTTGGCGCGACGCTGGTTGCCATGGCGGCCTCCGAGGTGGGCGAGGTGCGCCTGGTGGGTGCAGGTGGGTCGTCGACCATGCCGCAAAAGCAGAACCCGGTGGGGCCGTCCGTGCTGGTGGCCTTGGGTCATCAGATGCGCGGCGCCATGGTCACCTTGCAGGCCGCAAGTGCGCATCAACACCAGCGCGACGGCGGGGCTTGGTTTGCGGAATGGATGGCGCTGCCGCAGGTTGTTCTGACCTGCGCCGCAGCGCTTGAGACGGCCGTGCAGGTGCTGGATGGTCTGGAACCAGTGCCCGCGCGGATGGCGGGCAACCTTGGCGGCATGGGCGCGGTGCATGCAGAAGCGCTGAGCTTTGCGCTGGCGGCACGGATGGCGCGACCCGCGGCGCAGGAGGCGACCAAAGCGCTCGTGGCCGAGGCTGTGAGCAGCGGGCAAACGCTCGAAGCGGTGGCGCGGGCGGCGCACCCGGATTTGCCGGGTGATCTGTTTGATCCGCGGTTGCAGATGGGCGACGCGCCTGATGCGGCGCGGGCCTTTGCCGCCCGTGTGGACGGGATATGAAGCCGGGCGTTCTGTTCATCCTGTTCACCGTGATGATCGACGCGATGGGCATCGGGTTGATCGTGCCGGTCATGCCCGATCTGATCCTCGAAGTGCGCGGGGGCGACATCGGCAAGGCCGCGCTGTGGGGCGGTGTCCTGTCGACCGTTTTTGCAGCGATGCAGTTCCTGTTTGGCCCGCTTTTGGGGGCGTTGTCCGACCGCTATGGGCGGCGGCCCATCTTGCTTGGGTCGCTTGTCGTGCTGGTCGCGGATTACCTGGTCATGGCGGTGGCGGGCACGATCTGGCTCTTGCTGTTGGGACGGATTGTGGGCGGGATCACGGCCGCCACCCAATCGACGGCGAACGCCTACATGGCAGACATCTCTGCGCCCGAGGACAAGGCCGCGAATTTCGGCCTGATCGGAGCAGCATTCGGCATGGGGTTTGTGTTTGGCCCGGTCATCGGGGGTCTGCTGGCCGAATACGGGACACGCGCGCCGTTTTATGCCGCCGCAGCACTTGCCGGGATCAATGCCGTGTTCGGATATCTGGTGCTGACCGAAACGGTGGATGACCGGATCCGCCGGGCCTTCAGCTGGGGGCGGGCCAATCCGCTTGGGGTGTTCCGGCATCTGAGCCGGTTGCCCGGGTTGGGACCGCTTTTGCTGGTGTATTTCCTCTATCAGGTGGCCTTTACCGTCTATCCTGCGGTGTGGGCGTATTACACGTCAGAGCGGTTCGACTGGTCGCCCGGCATGATCGGCTTTTCCCTGTTTCTCTTTGGCATATCGCTGGCCGCGATTCAGGGCGGATTGATCCGCCCGATCCTGCGCATGCTGGGGGAACGCGGTGCAGTGATTTATGGGCACGCCGCCGATATCGGAGTGTTCCTGCTGATCGGTTTCGTGTGGTCCGGCACGGCCCTGCTGATCCTGACGCCGCTGGCGGCGCTGCCAGCCGTCATCACACCCGCCTTGCAGGGGATCATGTCCAAGGCTGTGAGCGATGACGCGCAAGGTGAATTGCAAGGCGCGTTGGTGTCGATGTCCGCACTGGCCATGGTGATTTCGCCGCTGATCATGACGGCATCGTTTTCAGCTGCAATCGGCCCTGCGAGCCCGGTGTACCTGCCGGGTGCGCCGTTTCTGCTGTCGGCGCTGTTGATGGCGGCGTCGCTTGGCGTGTTCCTGCGCGCCAGTCGCAGGTTTGTATTCACCTGACGTCAGGAACGCGCAGGGACCGGGTTTGTGTCGGTTTCGCTCTAGCCTTGGGCGCGATGCTGCGGCACGGTCGGTTGCAAAATCTGCGAGGGACCATGCAAACAATCAAAGCCGCCGTGTGCCGCACCTTTGGCGCGCCGCTGGAGATCGAGGACATCCTGATCCGCGCGCCCGAAACGGGCGAAGTCGAAGTGACCCTTGACGCCGTGGCGATCTGCCACTCCGACATTTCCTATGCCGACGGGGCCTGGGGCGGCAGCCTGCCCGCGGTGTATGGCCACGAGGCCGCAGGCCGGGTGAGCGGCGTTGGCCCGGGTGTGGTTGGGCTGAGCGAAGGGGACAGCGTGGTGGTGACACTGATCCGGGCCTGTGGCGCATGTTCGAATTGCGCGTCCGGAAAGCCGACGGTGTGTGACACACCCTATGACGGCGATGCGGGGCCGATCCGCACCGCGGATGAGGGCAAGCTGCATCAGGCGATGGCCTGTGGTGCCTTTGCCGAACGGGTGGTGGTGGATCGCAGTCAGGTCGTGAAGATCCCCGGTGACATGCCCAAGGATGCCGCCAGCCTGATCGCCTGCGGTGTCATCACGGGCGTCGGCGCGGTGGTGAACGCCGCCGGTCTGCGCGCCGGGGAAGATGTCGTGGTGATCGGTGCGGGCGGCGTCGGCCTCAACGCGATCCAGGGCGCGCGCATCGCAGGGGCCCGGCGCATCGTGGCCGTCGACATGAGTGAGGAAAAGCTCGACGACGCCATGGCCTTTGGCGCGACGCACGGGGTTCTGGCCACGCACAAGGCGCCGTGGCGCGCCAGTTACACGGCGCTTGGCGGCAAGGGGGCGGAGGCCGTGATTGTGACGGTCGGCGCGATACCCGCATATGAACAGGCGCCACGCTATCTTGGCACCGGTGGCAAGGTCGTCATGGTCGGCATGCCGCATTCCGGCGCCACGACGGAATATGAGCCGGTGATCCTCGCCGCCCTTGGGCAGGGCATGGTGGGGTCGAAGATGGGCGATGTCGTGATCCAGCGGGACATCCCGTGGATGGTCGATCTGTATCTTCAGGGACGGCTGCAGCTGGACAGCCTGATTTCCGGGCGTTGGTCGCTGGATCAGATCAACGAGGCGATTGCCAACACCAAGTCCGGCAAGGCCCGGCGGAATGTGATTGTATTTGACCGTTGAGGGGGCTCTGCCCCCGCCCGTTCCGGGCCCCCCGGAGTTTATCTGGCGAGATGAAGCATTGGATGTCTCATGAAACTGCGTGATTTGGATGTGATCGTCACGGCCCCTCCGGCCCCGGGATGGGGTGGGCGGTACTGGATCCTTGTGAAGGTTACGACCGATGACGGGATCGTCGGGTGGGGCGAGTGTTATGCGGCCTCCGTTGGTCCGGAAGCGATGCGCGCGGTTATCGAGGACGTCTTTGCGCGCCACATGGCGGGCGAGAGCCCCGAGAACATCGAGTTGATGTACCGGCGTGCCTATTCCTCGGGATTCACGCAGCGGCCTGACCTGACTGTGATGGGCGCGTTTTCGGGGCTTGAGATTGCCTGTTGGGACATTCTTGGCAAGGCACGGGGGCGGCCCGTCTGGGCGCTGCTGGGCGGGCGGATGAACGCGCGTATCCGGGCCTATACCTATCTGTATCCGCTGGCGCATCACGGGCTCGACCAGTTCTGGACCGCGCCCGATATGGCGGCAGAGGCGGCGTTGGACTGTGTTGCGCGCGGCTACACGGCGGTGAAATTTGACCCCGCCGGTCCCTATACAATGCGGGGCGGGCACATGCCGGGGATGCGGGACATTTCGCAGTCTGTGGCGTTTTGCAAAGCGATCCGCGCGGCCGTGGGCGACCGGGCCGATCTGCTCTTTGGTACGCATGGGCAGTTCACGACCGCCGGTGCCATTCGCCTGGGCCAGGCGCTCGAACCCTATGCCCCCCTGTGGTTCGAGGAGCCCATTCCGCCAGATGCCGTCGAAGAGATGGCCAAGGTGGCGCGCGCGGTGCGCATTCCGATCGCCACGGGCGAGCGGTTGACCACCAAGGCCGAATTTGCCCCCGTGCTGCGCAGTGGGGCGGCGACGATCCTGCAACCGGCCCTGGGCCGGGCGGGCGGCATTTGGGAGGTGAAGAAGGTCGCCGCGATGGCCGAAGTCTATAACGCGCAGATGGCCCCGCATCTGTATGCCGGTCCGGTGGAATGGGCCGCGAACATCCACCTTGCCGCGTCCATCCCGAACCTTTTGATGTGCGAGACGATTGAGACGCCGTTCCACGATCACCTCATCCGAGGGACAATTCGGGTCGAGGACGGGTTCATCACACCGCCAGAGGCCCCCGGCCTCGGGATCGACGTGGACGAGGCGTTGGCCCGCGCGCACCCCTATACCGGCGACGGGTTGCATTTGCAGATGCAGGAGGCGCCCTGTGACTACGTGGAGGGCAATGCCTTTGAAGGCGGCGCGCCAGCCCCGCGCGATTGAGTGCGCCAAACACCCGCATGGGTTGGTCAAGTGGAATGGGTTAACAAATGGTTAACGCGTGTTGCGTGAGCCAGTTGAAAGCCATTCCATGAAGTCAATTTTTGCTGCGGCCCTGTGTGCGGCCCTGTGCAGTCCGGCCCTTGCCGATCCGACCCCAGCGGAGCAGATCGCGCCACCTCTGAGCCCTATGGAACGCCTTCTTGATGCGCAGCAGGGCGAGGCGGTGTCGCAATCATGCTGCAAGATGTGCCGCAAGGGAAAGGCATGTGGAAACAGCTGCATCTCGCGCACCTATACCTGCCGCAAGGGCAACGGCTGCGCCTGCAACGGTTAGCTGACCTGAAGCACGGAATAGACGATACGGGGCAGCGTGTCGCCGGTCGCGAGGCTGCCCAGTTCGATCACACCGCTGCCGGTGAGCGCGATGGTCTGGCGGCGGATGTAGAATTCGGGGTGATCCCCGATGCTGACGGTCGATCCCGCGGAAGAGCTGTCCTTGAACTCGACAATGCCGCCACGCACGCTGACTGCGCCGTGCACGCGACTGACCCAGGCCTGCGGCATCACCAGATCACATTGCGGAGACCGCCCGATCTTGACCTCGCCGCCTTCGGGCACGGTTTGGGTCCAGCCTTCGTAAGACAACTGAAGCGCTGTGTTCGCGACCTTGGTGGCTTGGGCCATGTTGAACATGGTGGGCTGCGCGATCATCTTCGTCACGCCGTCTTCTTCTTCGGTTTCGGCCAGAAGGGCGAAAATCTCCGTCGGCACATCTGTGCCGCGCAACGTGATCTCCCCCATGGAGCGCAGGTCGAAATTCTGCTGTGCCGTCACGTGCTGCACCAGCGTCTTGCTGATCAGCACCTCGTTTTCCTTGGCCTGGCTCGACAGGCGGGCACAGACATTGATGGCGTTGCCGAACAACTCATTGCCGCGATACAGCACGGTTCCCCAATGAAGACCGGCATGCACAGACACAGCGCCCGTGGCGCCAAGATCAAGGATTTCCTTGGCCGCGATCATCGCCTGATCCGCGTCTTCGAACAGGCACAGCACATCGTCGCCCTTGGAACGTACAAAGTCGCCGCCGCGTGCGGTCGCAATCTGCTGCATCCCTTCGACACATTCGAACACGAGCCGGCTGGCCTCGGTGTCACCGTGCCGCTGGTACAGCGGTGTGCTGCCAGACACGTCGGCCATCAAAATAGCACGTTCAATGCTCATACCGGCGTGACCCCCATGTCGTTGCCGTTCCCCAAAAAAGAGCTCTGTCTCGAATCAAACAGGTTTAAATGCAGCGAGTCTACACGCTCAGGAGCGGAAATCATCACGTTTGAGCGCATCAGGACACGCGGTACGGGAAAGCAGGCGGCATATCCGCCCGCTGATTTCCTTTCGGAGCGTGCAAACCGCCAAAATGGCGCGAATCAGCGTCAGGCCAGCGCGGCCCCCGCGCTGAGCGCTTTCAGCTTGGCATAGGCGATGTCGGGATCAACTGCGCCAAAGCCAGCAAACGTGCCGAAACCGCAATCGCTGCCCGCGATGACACGGTCGGCACCGACAATCCCGGTGAACCGTTCGATGCGCTGTCGGACGACCTCGGGGTGTTCGACAAAGTTTGTGGTGGTGTCGACCACGCCCGGCACCAGAACCTTGTCATCGGGGATCTCATTCTTGCGGTCGCGGAACACCGTCCATTCATGCGCGTGGCGCGGGTTCGATGTCTCAAACAGGACATAGCGGGCCTTGGTCGCCATCAGGGTCGGGAACACCGTATCCATGTCGATGTCGCAGACATGCGGACCCTCGTAATTGCCCCAGCAGATGTGCACGCGCACCTGTTCCGCAGGAACATTCGCCAGCGCATGGTTCAACGCCTCAACATGCGCATCCGCGATCTTCACGAACTCCGCATCGCTGAGATCGGCAAACAGCATGTGACGGCTGAGCGCGAGATCGGGACAATCCAGTTGCAGATCAAGCCCCGCCGCGACAATGGTTTCGTATTCCTCTTTCATCGCATCGGCGAGCGCGGCGAGGTAGGCATCGCGTGTCGGGTAGTGATCGTTTTGCAGGAAAAGCGAGATCACACCGGGTGACGCGGCATTCATGAAACCGCGCTCGACCCCATGGGCCGCCATGGCCGCCTTGAGGTTGGCGATGTCCTTTTGCAGCTCGCCCTGCCCCCGGCTTTTGACGTCGCCGGTGCACATGGGCCGCGCATATTGCGGCGTGCCGCCATCATCCGCCAATCGCTTGAGAAAGCTGGGGAACAGCTTGAGGTCGGCAGGCGCGTTGCGCGGGCTGTCACCGGAAAACCCGGTATAGCGATCCTTGACATAGGTGGCATAGCTGATTTTGGACGTCTCGCCATCGCTGACGATATCGACCCCGGCGGCGACCTGTTTGGCGACGGTGGAATCGACCGCTGCGGTCATGGCCGCATCAAACTCCGCCTGCTCGAACGCTTCGCCGCGTTCGCGGGCAAAGATGAAATCAACAACGTCCTGGGTTCGGGGCAAACTGCCGACATGTGTGGTCTGGACCATAATCTTTCCTCACGCCTTCGTGACCGCCTTTATGGCCCGTCCGAGAACGAAGCACCATCCCAGACAAGCGGCGCGGCACAGAATTCTCCGGTCGCACCGCACAGCGAAAAGGTGCCCACACGCTGCAAGGCCAGCCGCCCATCAGGATAGGCGACAATGTCCACGCCCGTGCCCAGGATGGCGGTCGGATTGGCGTAGCCGTGCGACGACAGAAAGACATCGTGGCTGCAATTGGCGGCACCGCAGAACGGGCGCGACACGGCGCCGGGACAGGTGATCGCGCCCCAGTTCAACACGAAATCCGGCGCACCGTCGCGGTCAAGGTCCCCGGCCTGTAACGCGTCGATGGGGACCGGTGCCGCCCCGCCGCACCCTTGGGTGACATGCGCGGGGATCTGTGGCGGAACGCTGACCGTTGCGCTCCGCGCCGGTTGCACAGCGGACCAATCGGCGGCACACCCAGTGCGCACCGCCTCAAGCGCCTGCGCGATACCGGTTACGGGCAGTTGCCAGGCGGGATCATTGCCGGGCGCCAGAACGATCGCCCCTGCCCCGCGCAGCGCCGTAAAGAGCGCATCGTCCCAATGCAACGGCACGCCCCAGTAGCCATCAAAGTCGCTGTACTGCATTTCAGGCAGGCGGTAGCCCACCTGATCGACCCAAAGCGTGACGTCGCCGCGTCGGTCGGTGCCCTGCCCCGTCGCGGGGATCAGGCGCAGATCGAACTCCAGGCGGATCATGCCCTGCGGTGTCGCTTCGACCTCATGTGCGCCGACGTCCCATGCGGACTTGCCCTGTGGCGACGGCGCATAGCAGGCAAAGGCAACCCCGGCCCCCGCCCGCGCCGTGTGATAGATGAAATGGCCGTCATCCGACCGCGCCGGCACCCAGACCTGGGCGCTGGCCACACTGCCCAAAAGGCAGAGCAGAGCGGCAATCAGCCTTGCCATGTCGGCCCGGCGGGATCGTCCGTGCCGACCACGTGATAAAGCGACGCCTCCCCGGTCATGGAGGGCACGGCTGCGTGCGGCATGTTTTCCGGCATGCTCATGGTGTCACCGGGGGCTAGCGTCGTCTCTCCTCCGTCCCAGGTCACGCGCCAATGGCCACGCATCGGCATCAGGACCGATGGATGCGCATGGCTGTGCATCTCTGCCGACGCGCTGGAGCGAGTCACCAGATCGACCTCAAACCCTGGCTTGTCCCGGATGATCCCCGTCTCGCCAATCACCTTACACGGTGTGTCCTTGGCCAGGCACACCATGTCCCAATATCGGCGCACGCCCATGCCCACCACCTGCATCGGTGACATCTCTGGATAGCCTTTCAGCTCTTCCTCGGTCAGCACCGGCATCGGGTTTACACCCTCGGGCAGGGCTTCGCCCTTCTTGCTGTCATAGAGTTTGCCATTCTCGCCCAGAACAAGCCCGTGGTCGGTTGCGTCCTCGATCACCTGCGGGGCCCAGATCACGCCGCCGCCCGCATCGTCCCCGCCCAGGATCGCCATGATCATCCCGTAATCGGTGCCGATGTTTTCGAACCCGCGGAAGATCCCCGTGGGGATGTTGATGATGTCGCCCTCTTCCAGAACAACCTCGCCCGCAGTGCCATACCGGCCCCAGAAAAAGCGCCACCGGCCCGACAGGACAAAGAACACCTCCGCCGTGCGGTGACTGTGCAGCGAGTTGCGGCATTTCGGCGGCTGGCCCGCCGCACCGATGTTGAAACCATGCGGGATGCCGATGTGGACGTGCTGGTCCGGGCTTTCAGAGACACCGCCGCCGATGATGGTAAAATTCTCCTTCTGATCGGAGCCGGGCGTATGCGCGTCGATAAAGGCGGTCTTGCATGGCTTCAGCTCGCCATAGCGTACAATGCGCGGTTCCATTTCGGCGGGGGTCATCGGGGTGTCCTTTCTGGTGGCAAGAGCGGTTCGGGCATCGGATCGCCCGGCGTTCTTCGGGTCAGGTCGGCGTGGATCCAGACCATGCGGTCACAGAACCAGACCTTGGGCAGCACGGTCGCAACCATGCCAAGCGTGGTGATCCAGGCGTCCAAGATGAGCAGCCCATAGATCAGGGGCACCGCGCCAAGCGCGCTGAGCCCGGTCAGAATATGTGCGGCGCGGATGTGGTGCACCGGGATATCATGGCGATCGCGCGCAAGGAACACGCGTTCACCCAGTGTCGCGCGCGACGCCCAAGCGCCGTAATCGCGTGGCGGCGCAAAGGCGCGCGGGTTGAACCAGGTCCACGCAGCGGCCAGCGCAAACAGTGGCAGCGCGCCCCAGCCGATCCACGTGCGCGACCACACCGCCAGCACCAGAAGCGGCAGACAGGTGAACCGCGTCCAGACGCTGAGCGGGTTGGCATGGCGTCGCCAATCGGCATCCCCCATCCCCATCAGGCGTTCGGCATGGCGGTAGATGTCGGTCATCCCTGCCCCTTCAGCGCTGCGTTTTCGGCCTCAAGTGCTGCGATGCGGGCGCTCAGCTTGTCCATCTCCGGCCCCACCAGCTGCGCGATCTCTGCGGCGTCAAAGCGCGGGCTGATGAACTGCGGACAGTTCCAGTCGAAGGCCTCCAGCGTGATCACCACCAGCCGCTCCACAGGTCCCTGCCCATCCATGTCGAGCCGCGCCGCCAGCGCCGGGTCGTCTGCGGCCTGAACAAACCGGGCCCGCCCCTGCAATTTCATCCGCGCCTTGCGGGGATAGTCCATGAGGAAGAGTGACACACGGTCATCCGCGGCCACATTGCCTTCGGATATGTGCTGCTTGTTGCCCCTGTAGTCGGCAAAGGCGAGCGTGTGATCATCCAGCACCTTGAGAAAGCCGCGCGGGCCGCCGCGGTGCTGGATGTAGGGCCAGCCGGTCTCGGAGACGGTGCCCAGGTAAAAGGACGTGCGGCTGGTGACAAAGGCGATGTCATCGTCATTGAGCGGACGCGCCCGTGCGCCATAGCTGCGGGCGTACATGTCGGCGCTGCCATCCGCTTCCTGCAGGGCCTTGACCCCGTCCGTGAACATGATGTCGTCATAGCGTTGCATGTCTTACCCCAGCCGCCCTTGTGAAACAGCATTGCAGAACGTGCAGGTACCGCGCAAACACATCGGCCTACCCTGTCTGCAACAGGATCTGTTTCCACACCGATGTCTCATCAAACAACGTGAACTCGCGCCGGATTTTGGCAGGCGCCGCCCCGAGCGATCCGAACTCCGCGTGGCTGATACCGATAACATAGACCTCGGCCCCCGTAGGCGCCCCGAAGTAGCCCCAGCCATCATGCTTGCCGTGCAGGCTCCACCGGATGGCAGAGCGTGGCGGCATGGTGGGATCGTCGCGCCCGATCTGGTGGTCGATGGTGAACGTGGCATCGGGGAACGACGCGCGCAGTCCCATCCAGAAGCGGTCCACCGGCCCCGTGCCATGCCCCGTCTCGCCGCCGGGATATTCCGACTGCACCGCGCGGTCATATTCGGACGGGATCGCGGCCATGTCCGCGCTCATGATCCGGTTCAGAATGCTGGCGTATTTCGCACCCCATGCGTTGTCATTGCCGCGCCCCTTGTAGGGGCCGGGTTGGTCCGTCTCGGGCGTCAGTGGTCGCACGCAGGCGTCCGGGCCACCTTCGCGCGCGATGAGATCGGCGGCATAGTCCTTGGCGTCCCACCCGATCTGGCGCACGATGGCCGTCTGATCGCGGATCAGCCATTCGTCGTTGATCTGATCGTTGATCGCATGGCAGTCGGCCATGATGCGGTATTGCAGCTTCTTGCCCGACGCCTTGCCATAGACGCCATCGGCCATGTGCGTCGCGGTGGACAGGATGCGGTGCGACGACAACATCCCCTCTTCCGGGGTGCCGGACCAGATCACGTCTTCGCCCAGCAATTCCCGGTCCGGAAATTCGGCCAGCGTCGCCATGGTCGCGCCGATCACCTTTTCATTGCCAATGACAACAGAAGCGGGCGAGCGCACGACGATATCCGGGCTGTAGTAGTGGTGCAGCGTGGCAATGCCGCGATCTTCCCAGATCTCCTTGGTGATGCCGATGATATAGTCGGGAAAATCTGCCCAACGGTTCGAAAAGCCCTTCATGTGGTCCATCCTTCGGGGATACGGGCCGAGCCGCGCAGGATGAGAGGCCCATCAAGCGCCACACGGCGGGGTACGGTTTCGGGATCGGCAAGCCGGTCCATGAGAATTTCGATGGCCGCCTCCGCAAGGCGACCAGCGGGCTGGCGCACGGTGGTCAGGTCATAGCTGGGCCACGCCGACAATGTCACATCGTCATAGCCCACGACCGACACGTCATCCGGCACGTTCAGGCCAAGTTCAAAGCGCAACACGTCCATCACTGCAAACGCCATGTGGTCATTGGCGCAAAACACCGCGTCCGGGTGGTCGGGGCGGCTGAACATGTCGCGGGCGACGGCGCGCGCCTTTTCAAAGTCAAAATCGCTGACCCCACGGGCAAAAAGCGTCCGGCCAGCGTCCTGCAATCCGGCGAGAAACCCGGCCTCTCGATCCCGTTGGGTCGATGCGCCTTCCCATCCCGCGATGTGGGCAATCCGGTTGTGCCCCCCTGCGACAAGGAACTCGGCCAGCTTGCGGCCACCAGCATGGTTGTCCGACGTCACCGCGGACAGGCGCGCATCGTCTTGCGTCCGGTTGAAGAGCACGATGGGAATGCCCGCCGCTTCGCAGCGCTGCGTGAGGTCGTTGGACATGCCGACACTGGCCGCGATGATGCCGTCGACCTGATAATCCAGCAATTCCTCCATCACCTCGTCGGCCTCATTGACCGAGTTCGAGGCCATGAAGACCAGAACGTGGTATCCCTGCTCCTGCAACAAGCGGCTCAGCCGCTCGATCGCTTCGGGGTAGAAGTGGTTCTCCAGATAGGCGACCAGCAACCCGATGATGCGACTGCGCCCCGTGATCAGGCCGCGCGCCAGCACGTTGGGCCGGTAGCCAAGCGCCGATGCCGCCAGCCGCACCTTGTCCGCGGTGCGTTTGGACACCGACGCACCGGGGGTAAACACACGGCTGACCGCCGACCGCGACACGCCTGCCCGTTCCGCAACATCCAGCGCTGTGACCTTGTCTGGCATCAGTCCGCCGTCCACCCGCCGTCAATCAGCATATGCGTGCCCGTCACCATGGCCGACGCGTCAGAGGCAAGGAACTGCACCGCGCCCATGATGTCGCTGACCTCGCCCACACGCGGCAGCTTGATCTTGTCCATGATCCAGGCATAGCGCTCGGGATTGTCGAAGGTGGCCGCCGTCAGGGCCGTGCGGATGAAGGTCGGGCAGATCGTGTTGATGCGAATGCCTGCCTTGCCCCACTCGATGGCCATCGCTTTGACCATACCCTCGACGGCGTGTTTCGTGGCGCAATAGACGCTGCGGTCGATCCCGCCCACGTGCCCCATCTGCGACGAGATGTGGATGATGCTGCCCGGTTTGCCTGCATCCATCAGGGCGCGTGCCGCATAAGAGGACAGGAAAAACGCGCTGCGCAGGTTGATGTCGATCACCGCATCGAAATCCTCAGGCTCGGCGTCGATGGCAGGCCCGTGCCGCGCCAATCCCGCCGAATTCAGAACCACGTCAAACGGCGTGGCAAAGGCGGACCGAAGCGCAGGCAGGTCCGTCTGATCCAGCACCAGCGCCTCTGCGTTCCACCCTTCGGCCTGCATCGCCGCCACCACATCGGCCAGCACATCGCCGCGCCGCGCGGCACAGACCACATGCGCGTCGGCTTCGGCAAGTGCGACGGCACAGCCCAAGCCAATGCCGGAGGACGCGCCCGTGACCAGCGCACGCTTGCCACTGAGATCAAGGGGCGGGGTGCGGGGCAGATCGGTCATGCCGCGCGCCCCGTTTCGGGATCAAACCCGGGCCGCGCCTTGTTGAATTCACGCATCCGCGCAAACACATCCACGCCGATCTGATCATACATGTGCAACAGATCCACCATCACCCAGTTCTCCCGTATCAATCCGTTCTCTAGCCGCCAGAAATCGAGGCTCCGCATTGCGATCTTCTTGCCCACCGGCGGCAGGCCAAGCCAGCCACCATGCGTCAACGTCTGGTACATGTCGGGCCAGCCCGTCACCGCACCATAGGCCCTATCCCCAAAGAAGTGATAGACGATCTCGTCCACATACGCGCCCCGGTCCGGCATGGCATTCAGGAACGGGATCTGGTGCCAGTCGCGAAACCCCTTGATCCCGCGCCCGGTGCCAATACCCGATGGCCCGTACCATGTCATGCGCGGGTGCCAGAACCGCTCCATCTCCATGACCTCCGGCCCGCCCTCGGCCGGGTGCTTTTTCAGATAGGTCAGCATATCGATGATATGCTGGCACGTCGCAGCCCCATGGGTCCCGTCATAGGGTCCCGGCACCAGACCGTCGCAGGTCGCAGGCCCCGGGATGTGCCATTCCCGTCCCAGTGACGGCACCATCGGCCATGCCCCTGCCTGCATCATAACCTCGGGGATGTCCCAAAGCGCCTGCATCTCCGTGATCTGCCCGTCCACGATGCGGTAGAATTCGTGAAACCGCATATGCACGAGGTGCCCGGTCGCCGGGATATCCAGCCAGGGTGCCGCAAACGTCCCGGTGTAGTAACCGCCACACCCGACCCAATCGGCCCCTTCCGGCGTGGGTCCAGCCATCACGATGTGATCCCGCCGCTCCAGGTCCGGAATGGCGCGCGCCAGCGGGGCATAGACCGCATCGACATAGGCATCGACACCCGCCGTTGTCTCAAACGGAAAGGCCAGATGAAACGCGACATCCGGTGCACAGACGGCGTGCAGCGCGGCGCGCACGGTCTCCAGATCGAAATCGTACATCGCTGCGCGCAGCGGCGCCAAGAGCGCCTTATGTGCCGTGTGTAGGTCGCTCATACGGCCTGCTCCTGCAACTGTGACAGGAGGTCGATCCCCATCTGCTTGAACAGGTGGATCATATCGACAAAGACCCAGTTCTCAGTGAACTGCGCCCCGTCCCGCAGCCAGAAATCAAGGCCCGACACCTCGATTGGCGCCCCTGTCGCCGCATGGCCCAGATACGGACCGGCGTGGTGCCCGACAACGCCCATTGGACCCGATGCGGCCAACAGGCGCCCTTCGGCAAAAAGGCTTTCCAGATGCATGACCTTGCGGTCGGGAAAGGCTGCCAACCATGGTGCTTGATGGAACGTCTCGAATTCTGCCAGCGACAGACAGGCCCCAATGCCGCCCGGCCCGTACCATTTGACGTTGGGATGGAAAAACTTCGCCATGCCCATGCTGCCAAGGTCGCTTTCATCAAATCCATTCAAGCCGCCAAAAATGAAATCACGCCCGAAATGCAATGTGGCTGCCGTCTCATTGCTGTCCTGCGGGTCGGCAAGCACCCCATCGAACCCCGTTGGTGCAGGATAGACATGCGATGCACCGCGCGGTGGTGGCAACAACGGGTGGCCGATCTGTTCACACCAATCCACCAGGTCCCAGAGCGTCTGCGCATGGGTGATCCGCCCCGCATCGTCAAAGCGCAGGAATTCGCCCCACCGAATGCGCAAATCTGTCTCCGTTGCGGGAATGCCAAACACATCCGCGACCGCACGACCGGTGTAATAGCCCGTGCCCGCGACCCAGGCGGCACCGTCCGTACCATCTTCGCGCGCATCAGAAACGCCCCCCATGAAGATATGCGTGTGCCGCAGCAAATCCGGCACCGCCGCGCGCAAAGGCGCGAAAAGTGCCGCAACAATATCCGGGCCCGATCCCTGCACCCCCACCGGCTCTGGCCCTTGCCAGTGCTTCACACGATCCAGCGCCGGCAACGCGCGGACCGGATCACTGTCGAGTGCGGCCCAAAGCGCCCGCGCCGTCTGCTTGTTCCGCTGATTGATGTCGCGCACCGGCGATCCTCGTCTCTGTTCCAAGAAATCCTGGGGGGAGGCGCAGCCGGGGGGCAAAGCCCCCTTCTGTCAGCGCCCCTACTCTGCCGCGTCCCTGTGCGGCGCGCCCTCTCCATAGGGCACATTCACACCGCCATATCGGCGCACACGCAGGTTGCATTGCTCGGCATGCCCCACAAAACCCTCCAGCATGCACAATCGCGAACCATAGGCACCGATCTCCGCCGCCGCCTCGTCCGTGGTGACTTTCTGATAGCTGTGGGTCTTCAAGAATTTGCCGACCCAAAGACCGCCCGTATACCGCCCCGCCTTTTTCGTCGGCAGCGTGTGGTTCGTGCCGATCACCTTGTCGCCATTGGCCACATTCGTGCGCGGCCCAAGGAACAGCGCCCCGTAACAGGTCATATGTTCAAGGAACCAGTCATCGCGATCGGTCATCACCTGGACATGTTCCGACGCCACATCATCCGCAACGGTCAGCATCTCGTCATAGGTGTCGCAAAGAATGATTTCACCATAGTCATCCCACGACTTCGCTGCGGTCTCCGCGGTGGGCAGAATTTTCAAAATTCTGTCCACCTCTTCGATCGTCGCGTCGGCCAGTTTGCGGGAATTCGTGAGCAGAACAGCCGGAGAGTTGTACCCGTGTTCGGCCTGACCAAGCAGATCGGTTGCACACATCTCCGCGTCCACCGTTTCATCCGCGATCAGCATCGTTTCCGTCGGACCGGCAAAAAGGTCGATGCCCACACGACCAAACAGCTGGCGCTTGGCTTCGGCCACAAATGCATTTCCCGGTCCAACGAGCATGTGCACCGGGTCGATGGTCTCCGTGCCGATGGCCATGGCGCCCACGGCCTGGATACCGCCCAGCACGTAAATCTCATGTGCGCCGCCCAGATGCATGGCGGCAATCACCGCCGGGTTGGGCTTGCCCTGCCAGGGCGGCGTCGCCGCAATGATGCGCGGCACGCCCGCCACCGACGCCGTCGCCACCGACATATGCGCAGACGCAACCATCGGGAATTTGCCGCCCGGCACGTAACAGCCCACGGACTGCACGGGGATGTTCTTGTGCCCGAGGATCACGCCCGGCATGGTTTCGACCTCGATGTCCAGCATCGAGTCCCGTTGCGCCTGGGCAAAGTCGCGCACCTGCTGTTGCGCAAACTTGATGTCTTCGAGCTCGCGCGGGGTCAGTTCAGCGATCAGCGCGTCAATTTCGCTTTGCGACAGGCGGAAATGCGCAGGGCTGTAATTGTCGAATTTCTCCGACAGCTCCCGCACCGCAACGTCGCCACGTGTTTCGATATCCGCAAGCGTTGCCTCGACGGCAGCGCGGACCTTGGCATCATCCTCCGCACGCTCGGCTTCGGACTTCGCCGTCTTCAGGTATTCAATCGTCATCATCTCACCTCAGGTATCGGGGCGCGGCGGGGTTTTGTCGCCGCGATCAAAAGCTTCCCAGCCCTCACCGTCGAACACATCGACGCCGAGCTGGGCCAGGACATGGGGGAAATCGACCATCACGTAATTGTCCGTGATGCGCCCGTCTTCCACTTTCCAGAAGTCCATGTAGCGGATCTCGATCCGTTTGCCGGTGGGGGCCACGTTCATGAAGGTGCCGGTATGCGTGGCCTCCTGGCGGCCAAAGGCCGCCGCCCACTCCCCCATGTAAAGCCGCGCTTCATCCACACAGACCTTGTCCGAGAACGCCGCTTGAAACGGGCGCTGCCAGTTGTCCTGAAACTGCTGCAGCCCGTGTTTCGTGCCGCAGCCGGTGTTGCCCATCCAGCGGAAGGTTTCGGCAAAGAACTGGCCGATATCGTCGATGCGGTGATCGTTCAAACCGTCCACCATGCCTTCGATCACGGCGCGGGTTTCGTCGGTTTTGGACATGTCGGTGTCGCGGGTCAGGACCGCTTGTTCCGGGCGGGAACCTTTCATTGGTCGTCTATCCTTTTTTGACGGGCGGGACTGGGGCTCTGCCCCAGACCCCGTGGTATTTTCAGCCAGAAGAAACCGTTAACCCTTCACAGCACCTGCCGTGAGACCGCTGACGATCTGGCGCTGGAACACCATCACGAGCAGGAAAAGCGGTGCGGTGATGGACACCGCAGCGGCCACGGCCTCGACCTGATCCGTGGTTGTGGTTTCACGGTTGAAGTAGCCGGCGATGGCCGGAACCATCGTTTGGTTTTGCGCATCCAGCAGAAGGGCCGTGACCAGGAAGTCGTTGTAGCCCAGCAGGAACGAAAAGAGGCCCGTGGTGATCACCCCCGGCCACATGACGGGCATGATCACGCGGCGGAACGCCTGGAAATGGGAACAGCCATCCACGCGCGCGGCTTCGTCCAGTTCGGAGGGGATGTTCTGGAAGAAGGACCGGAGCATCCAGATGGTGAACGGTTGGTTGATCGCCACCAGAACCGCGATGATGGCCCAGGGTTGACCGTAGAGCGTGGGGCTGAGGTCGCCGAGGATCGGGCGCAATATTTCTGCCGAATTGATGAACCAGGGCAGGTAGCCCGCCACCAGCACCGAGTGCGGCAAGGCGCGGAACACAAGCGCCACGATCAGGAGCCAGAAGGCGAGGTTGGAGCCCGACCGTGCCAGCCCGTAGCCCGCCAGCGTGCCGACGGTCAGCGAGACGGTGACCACGCCCGCCGTCACGATCATCGAGTTGATGAAGTTGCGATAGAACTGGTTTTCGCCCCACACTGCCACGTAATGTTCGGTTGTGAGGCCGAGGATCGGCGTGCCCAGCGGTCCGGCAATCGCGTTAACTGCACCGGTCACGAATGGCAACACGCCGAGGAAGATCAGCACAAACAGCAACCCATAGGCCGCAGCCCCCACCAGCCATCCCAACACAATGAGACCCGGCGGTGAGAACTGTTGGACCAATGCAGGCAAGCGCGTGAACGCCCAGCGGATGGCGAAATAGAGCACGGCAAGGCCGAGCACGATGTCGATGATGCTGAGCCCGTTTCCGGCGGCCCGTGTCGCGGGTCCGGTGATCACGTTCCAAGCGCTGGCGTCAAAGGCGTCGCGCGGGGATTTGACGCTCATCACCGCGATCCACACGATGGGGAAGGCCGCGATCAGGCACCAGAAGGCAAGGAACGTGCCGGACGCCAGTTTGAGCGAGAGCGGCTGTGCAGTGGCTTTGCTAGACATCTGTTTGTCTCCCTTCGGGATAACACATCAGTGCGCCCCTCCCTTGTGGTCGCGCCATGTGCGGCGCAGTGGCAGGATCAGCAGGATCACGATCCCCACCATGGTCAGCATGGCCGACGCCGCCGCCCGGCTGATGGCGCGGTTGCCCGCGTCGTCCGGTGTGAGGAAATCAAAGGTCAGCCATTGCAGCGAGATCACGTGCGCCTGGCTGCGGAAACCGATGATCTCATCGAAGACCCGGTAACAATCCATCAGGTGGATCAGCGCGATAAAGATGATGAGCGGCATCAGGTGCGGGACGATCACGTAACGCAGGCGCTCAAAGCGGCTGGCGCCGTCGATGATCGCGCTTTCCAGCGTGTCCATGTTCACCGTCTGCAGACCAGCATAGAAGATGACGAAGGCAAAGGGCGCCACGTGCCACACGCGGTAGAAGTACATGAGCAGTTCGATCGTCCAGGATTGGGCGAACATGGCGATGTCCTGCCCGGTCCAGCGTTCCAGCGTCGCCGTGAGGATACCGTCCCCCACAAAGAGCCAGTAGATCGACAGCGACCCGATCACGGGCGTGATAATGAACGGCAGGAGCGACACAAAGATCACTGGCCCGCGCAGGGACTTGGCCGCGTTGTTCACGGCAAGCGCAATCATCAGCCCGACACCGATCACCAGAGGCAGCGTCACAAGCGTGAACATGAGCGTAAAGCGGAGCGCTTTCCAGAAGTCGATTTGCAGGATATCGCCCCAGTTGCCCGACCCGATGGCCGCCCAGAATTTGTCCATCTGCAGGACATTCTGGTAGCTTTGGAAGCCGACCCATTCGGTTGTGGTCTGGGTCCGCCCCGTCTCTTCGTCGATGATCGGGACGGTCTTGATTTCGGTCGTGCAGGTCTGGGTCAGGAAGCCGGGTGTGCAGGTTTCCACCTCGATCTGTTGCATCACGGGTTGGGTGATCTGGAACGACTGGATGAACACCGAGATCAGCGGCGCCGCGATGAACAGCAACATCATGAAGACCGATGGGGCCACGAACCAGAAGAAGGTCTTGAACTTCATGCTGCTTTCCTTGTCGCTTGGGTGGCGACGTGCCCCCCGATCTGCCAGCCGATCATCATGGACGGGGCATTGGTGTTGGCGGAGGTGATGCGCGGCATGACGCTGGCATCGGCCACCCAGAGGTTCTGCACGCCTTTGACCGCGCCCGTGGCATCAAGCGGCCCGCCAAGGGCAACGGTGCCCACGGGGTGGTAGGCCGTGCCGGCACGGGTGCGGATCACCTCGCGGAGCGCGTCGCCGGTGACCGAGGGGCCGGGAAAGGCTTCGGGCGCGCGGCGGCGTCCGAATTCGGCATCTGCGAGCAGGGTCCGGAGGCGCGCCACGCCTTTGACCATCATGTCGAGGTCATGGTCATCACCGAACAGGTTCAGGTCGATCAGCGGTGCGTAGGGATCGCGCCCTATGCTGAGCCGACCGCGCGACCGCGGCTGGCACAGGCACACATCGGCGAAATATCCCGCGCCCCAGATAATACTGCGCCCCTGCCAGCCCATGAGGAAGGGCAGGAAATGGGTCTGGATGTCCGGCGCATCGCCATCACCCACGCTGTAGAACGCGCCCGCCTCAACCGTGTTGGAGCTGAGCCTGCCGGAACGGGTCAACAGCCACTGAAACGGCGACAACGCCCACATGGGCAGCTGGCCAAGGGTGAGACCATAGCCGGACCCAGATCCTTTGAAATGCAGGCCGAAGCCGGGGTGGTCGTGCAGGTTGGCGCCAACACCGGGCGCATCCACATGAACGGTGATCCCGGCAGCGCGCAGATTGGCACCGGGTCCGATGCCCGACCGCATCAGGATCATCGGGCTTTCGATGCTGCCCGCGGACAGAACGACGCCTTGCCGGGCGTGCAGAGCGCGACCATCGCGCAGGACAACGCCGGTGGCACGTGCGCCGTCAAAGGTGACATGCGCCACTTCGGCATCCGTCATGACCTCTGCGCCGGATGGGCGCAAAAACCCGTCCGCCGCTGACCAGCGTGCGCCGTCTTTCATGTTGCAGTGGAACACGCCCGCGCTGGTGCGCTCCGGTGTGGGCGGTGCGTTCGGGTCATTGGCGGCAAGGCTGCGGCCAAACGCTTCGGACAGCGGATGGGGGTTCGGCAGGCGGGCGGGCGACATGCGCGCCTCGACCGCGTCAAAGGCATCCCAGACCGTGTCGCTGTCCCATCCGGGCACGTTCCACGCGTCGAAATCGGCGCGGCATCCCCGGAACCAGACCATCGAATTGATCGACCCGGACCCGCCCAGCATCTTGCCCCGCGGCACGGATACCGCGCGCCCGCCAGCGGCGGCCATGGGCACCGTCTTGCGTTTCCAGTTGCGCCTGTCCGACCGCAGCAGATGCACAAGGCCAAAGGGCACGCGGACCCGGATATCGCGGTCGGATGGCCCTGCTTCGATCACCAGAACGCGTGCGCCCGGTTGTTCGCCAAGACGCGCCGCCACCGCGCATCCAGCCGAGCCACCGCCCACAACGATATGATCAAATTCAGGTGTCATGTTCCCCCGCATGGTGCGGGTTGGCCGGAGGAGACCCCCGGCCAACCCTTTGACATTATTCCAGAACGCCGGCTTCTTTGGCCGATGTTGTGTAGGCTTCGGTGACGGCAACCAACGTCGCCTCGGCGTCACGGTCCCCTGTCAGGAACGCAGGCAGTTCGTTGCCCAGTGCCGTGTGCAGCAGACCCATCTGCGTGGTCGACGGGTATGGGGGCGGTGCGGGGTTGGCGGTTGCCGTGGCAATCGCGCCCTTCGCCAGATCACCCGGGACATAACCGTTCACGAGCCAGATCGCCGCTTCGTTGTTGGCGGTGACCATCGCCTCGTCCAGACCTTCCATCGCCAGACGGAAGGCGGCATCAGCCTCTTCGTCGGTGATGTTGGCGGCGATCACGATACCGTCCCACCACAGGGTGGTGGCGGGTGCGTTGCCGTCCATGGCGATGGGCGCTGCGGCCATGGCCACTTTGCCAACCACCTGGCTTTCGTTTTCGTCATTCATCGCACCGGCGCGGGACGCCCACAGGTTCGCCATGGCGATTTTGCCCTGCTGGAACTGCTGCTGCACATAGGTGCTGTCGCTGACGAGGACCTCTGGATCGGTGTATTCCAGCGTCTTCTTCATCGTGGCGAGCGCCTTCATGCCCGCTTCGGAATTCACGGCAGTCGTGTTGTCATCGTTGAAGAATGCACCGCCAAAGCCAGGGTACATGTTCACGAATTCCTGCGCGAGGTTCCAACCGGACTTCATCGTGGCGCCCAGCGGGTGATCAACCACACCGGCTTCCTTGATCTTGTCGGCGGCGGCGAACACTTCGTCCCATGTGGTCGGCGTCTCGATGCCCAGATCAGCCAGAATGTCCGAGCGGTACATCAGGTGCTGCGTGTTCACCATCATGGCCACGGCCATGATCTTGCCATCCACGCGGATCAACTGGTTCGGCGACAGGTTCTCACCGTATTTCGCGACCAGATCATCCAGCGGGCGGATTGTGCCCGCGTTCAGGAGCGGTGTGATCGTGCCGTTCGACACGCCGCCGATCTGATAAAGCGCCGGGTTGGCTTCGAACGCCGCAGGCTGCTTGGTGCGGAACTCCTGGTCCAGCTCGGCCTGGAAATTGCCGCACTCCGCCATGGCGTCGGTGACAGCCTTCCACGCCTCAAACCCTGCGGTCAGCGACTTCAACGGCACATCGTTTTCGTAGGAACACGCGGCAAAGGCCGACGTCCCCAAAAGCGAGACAGCGCCCGCCAGTGCCAGTTTTTTCAGAAACATATGCAAACTCCCTGTTGCGTTATGAGCGGTGATGCACCTTGCAAGACTGCACCCACCGCGAATTGGCCCGCACATGGCTGTGCGGGCGGAACTCAGGCGAGACGCTCGCCCGAAGAACTGTCGAAGGCGTGGCAAATGCCCGCCGGAATATCAAAGGACACCGTGTCGCCGATCTCGGCCCGGAACTCCTTGTGCGCCTTGACGGAGACCAGTTGGCCACCCGCGCGCACCGTCAGCATGGTCGCATCCCCAAGCAGCTCGATCGTGTAGATCGGCGCGGTGATCTGCCCGCCACTTTCGGCGAGCGACGCGTCTTCGGCCCTGAAGCCGAGCGTCGCAGGACCGTCCGGCGCGGTCAGGCCGCTGATCGACACGTTGTCGCCGGTGAATGTTCCGGCCGCCATCGTGCCTTCCATCAGGTTCATCGCGGGCGAGCCGATGAAGCTGGCCACGAACGTATTCGCAGGCCGGTCGTAGATTTCGGTGGGCGTGCCCACCTGCTGCACCTTGCCCTGTTTCATCACAACGACCCGGTCGGCCAGCGTCATCGCCTCGATCTGATCGTGCGTCACGTAAACGGTGGTCACCTTCAACTCGTGGCTGAGGTTCTTGATCTGCGCCCGCGTCGACACCCGCAGTTTCGCATCGAGGTTGGACAGCGGTTCATCCATCAGGAACACGTTCGGTTCGCGGACGATGGCACGGGCCAAAGCCACACGCTGACGCTGACCACCGGACAGCTCGGCGGGTTTGCGGTGCAGGAATTCATCCAGCTCCACCATGGCCGATGCGCGCCGGACACGCTCGTCATGTGTCGCGGGATCCACCTTGCGGACTTTCAGGGGAAACCGGATGTTCTCATAGACGTTGAGGTGCGGATAAAGCCCGTAGGACTGGAACACCATCGCCACGTCGCGGTCCTTGGGGTCGAGGTCATTGACCCGTTTGCCGTCGATCACGATGTCGCCTTCGGTCGCGTCCTCAAGCCCCGCGATCATGCGCATGGTCGTGGTCTTGCCACAGCCCGACGGGCCCAGCAGGACGAGGAATTCCTGATCGGCAATGGTCAGGTCGAAATTGTCGACACCGACAAAGCTGCCCCATCGCTTGTTGATATTGCGGAGTTGAATTTCAGCCATGGCGTCCCCCTGGATTACCTCACGGTAAGGGCGGGGATGCGCATCCTGCAAGCGATTTTTGCACACGTGTGCAATTTCACCGGCGACCGGCGCGACGATCGCTCATGACAGCTGCAAATATGTGCGGCGGATCAATTCTGGCCGGAGCAATCGGCGCAAGTATCAGAACTTGCACCGAATTTGGATCATGCGCCCTGCGATCTTCGCGTGCGGCGACGTTCAGAAAAACGCCTGCAACCCGGTTTGCGCCCGGCCAAGGATCAGCGCGTGCACATCATGCGTCCCCTCGTAGGTGTTCACCGTCTCGAGGTTCATCATGTGCCGCATCACCTCGAACGCCCCACTGATTCCATTGCCGCCATGCATGTCGCGGGCGTGGCGCGCGATCTCCAGCGCCTTGCCGCAATTGTTGCGCTTGACGATAGAAATCATCTCGGGCGCGGCCTCTGCGGCGTCCATCAGGCGCCCCACCTGCAACGAGGCTTGCAGGCCCAGGGCAATCTCGGTCTGCATGTCGGCGAGCTTTTTCTGGAACAGCTGCGTTTGCGCCAGCGGCTTGCCGAATTGCTTGCGATCCAGCCCGTATTGACGTGCCGCGTGCCAGCAGAATTCCGCAGCCCCCATCGCCCCCCACGAAATACCGTAGCGCGCGCGGTTAAGGCACCCAAATGGCCCCTTCAGACCCTGCACATCCGGCAACAGCGCGTCTTCGCCCACGGACACATCCTGCATCACGATCTCACCGGTGATAGAGGCGCGCAAGCTAAGCTTGCCATCGATCTTGGGCGCGCTGAGGCCCTCCATCCCCTTTTCGAGGACAAAACCGCGGATCTTGCCGCCATGCGCCTCGGACTTGGCCCAAACCACGAACACATCCGCGATGGGCGCATTGGAAATCCACATCTTGGAGCCGTTGAGGACATAACCGTCGTCGGTTTTTCGCGCGACCGTCTTCATGCCCGCAGGATCGGAGCCTGCATCAGGCTCGGTCAGGCCAAAGCATCCGATCCATTCGCCTGATGCCAGTTTCGGCAGGTATTTGCGGCGTTGTTCTTCGGAGCCGTAGGCATAGATCGGATAGATCACGAGGCTGGACTGCACCGACATCATCGACCGATACCCGCTGTCGATACGCTCAACCTCACGCGCAACAAGGCCGTAGGCCACATAAGAGCCACCCAGACCGCCATAGGTTTCCGGCAAGGTCACGCCCAGCAGGCCCATTTCGCCCATCTCGCGGAAGATGTCGGGGTCGGTTGTCTCATCCGCAAAGGCGTCGACCACGCGTGGCGCCAGTTTTTCGGACGCGTAAGCTGCGGCGGATGCCTGCACCATCCGCTCATCCTCGGTCAGTTGGGCCGACAGGCGGAACGGGTCAGACCAGTCGAACGCGCCCAGATCAGGGGCATCCTTGGGTTTGAGGATCTTGGCTTCGGCGTTCATGGCGCGCTCCTTCGGGCAAAGTGCGGATATTCCTAGGGTAGCGGGCGTAGGCGGATGTGCAATGGTGCGCAAGGCCGCAGGGATTGAGGCAAAGCACCGCGCCCGCGCCCCGGTTCCGCCCCAATTCCGCCCGATTCACCGCGCAATAAACAGGTCTATGATTCTGTCCGACGGGTGGGGCCGAAGGAACAAAAAGGAGTGCGACCATGCTGCGCGCAACATTCATTGGAACGGCGATGGCCGTGATCAGCCTTGCCACCGCTGCCAACGCGGCAGAGCATCAGATCCTGATCCTGCCCGACACATATTTCCCGGAAACCACCTACCTTGATCCCGGTGACACGATCCGGTTCATCAACGTGTCCGGTGACGAACATACGATCATCGCGGCGAACGAGGCGTGGACCATTGGCCCGCTCAACGCCGAGGAAGAATTCACCATGGTCGTGGATTCGGAGATTGAGCGGACGTTCCACAACGCCAATGCGATCAATTCGGACGGGTCCTATGCCGTGACAGGCGACATCAGCTTTGACCCATCGCCGATCAACTAGAGCGCAATACACATAACCTGCGACATCATGCATCGCGTAACCCGTTGAAGTCTTTGATTTCAGGCAGGGTTACGTGATTCAGGTTTTCTGTATTTCTGCTTTAATCGTCGAACGGTTCGATCAGCTCCGGGCCGGACGCCCGGTTTGAGTTGACGGTTTGGGCCACCCGGAACCACCGGAGTGCATCATCAGGGGCGGCGCGCATCAAACGCGCAGCCCCCTTGCCCTGTTCTCCGAGCCACAGGCTTATGTCGTCCGGATCAAGGATGACAGGCATGCGGTGATGGATGGCAGACATCGGGGCATTTGCACCGGTGGTGACGATTGCAGCCGTGCGCAGGGTTTCGTTGCTGTCTTTTGCGCTCCAGCCCTGCCAGACGGCAGCAAAGGCGAGCGGCGCGCCGTCTGTCCGGGTGATGTACCACGGCAGGCGGGTGTCGCCATCGCGGGTCCATTCGTAAAAGCCGGTTGCGATAATCACTGCACGCCGTTCGCGACAGGCCGCCCGAAACGCCGGTTTTTCGGCAATCGTTTCGGCGCGGGCGTTGATCAGCAGGGGGCCATCATTCGGTTTTTTGTACCAGTGGGGAATGAACCCCCACCGCATCGGCGAAAGCCTGCGGTGTCCGTCCTGAAAGGTGACCGTGTGCACCGCATTGGTCGGACACACGTTGTAGTTCGGCACATCCGGCAGGTCATTTGCGGGCGCCGCCTCGAAAAGCTGCGCCATCGCGTCCTGTGGCAGGGTGACTGCAAATCGTCCACACATGGGGTCAGGTTACGTGGCCCCGACCGTCTGAAAAAGGTGAGAAATGCGCAAATTTGTTGACCGCCGCCCCTTGTCCATCAGCGGATACCTGTATTTGGCGGGCCTTGCGGCCTATGCCTTTTTCCAGGTGCCGGTGATCGTCGCGGGGGCTGCGCAATCCGCGCTACCGCTTCTCGAGACGGTCGGGATGGTGCTCCTCGTGATTGGGCTCAACGGGCTTTACATCGTGCCGCCCAACACCGCCCGCGTGCTGGTGTTTCTTGGCAAATATGCCGGGACGGATGCGCGCGAGGGTCTGCGCTGGACCATCCCCCTGCTGGTCACGCGGCGCGAGGTGAGCCTGCGCCTGCGCAATTTCGAAAGCAGCAAGAGCAAGGTGAACGACGCCGCAGGCAATCCCGTGGAAATCGCGGGCGTCACGGTCTGGCGCGTGGTGTCTCCGGCAGCGGCTGTGTTCGGTGTGGACGGGGTCGCGTCCTATGTCGAGGTGCAGGCGGAAACCGCGCTGCGCACCCTCGCCAGCGCATATCCCTATTCCGCGACCGATGGGCAGCTTGCGCTTCAGGGGCACCCGCAGGAGATGGCGGACGCGTTGCGACAATCGGTGCAGGAACGGATGGCCGATGCGGGTGTCGAGATTGTGGAGGCGCGGATCAGCCACCTTGCCTATTCTGCGGAGATTGCCGCCGCCATGTTGCAGCGCCAGCAGGCCGATGCGTTGATCGAAGCGCGCGAGGTGATCGTGGACGGAGCCGTGAGCCTTGTGGAACATGCGCTGTCTGAATTGTCGGAACGCGACATTGTGCAGCTGGATGCCAACCAGAAGGTGGCGTTGGTGAGCAATCTGCTGCTGGTCCTGTCCGGCGATCAATCGGTGCAACCGACCATCGAAACCACAGCACCCGCCCCCCAGACATGAAAAAGGCCCGGGGAGCGCCCGGGCCTTTGCTTTGCAATGTGCGGCGCGTTACTTGGCCGTGATGCGACCGTCGGTGTAGGGCGTGAACGGGCCTTTCTCAGCCAGGTACTCCGCCGTCACGTCCGCGAGGTCGGGGCCGAAATCGTATGCATTGTCCGCATTGACGAACATCGCATAGCCGTCGCCGCCATTGCGCACATAGTTGTTGGACACAACGCCATAGACCTTGTCCATGTCGATCGGCGCACCGCCCACCATGACATCGCTCACCCGCTCACCTGCCGGTTTGGACACGTCAAACGCATAGCTCATGCCGGCCACTTGCGGGAACCGGCCTGCGCCGTCCTCGATCTGGCCCACACCGTTTTCAAGCGCTTCGACAATGGCCGATCCGGGCACCTGGAACGTGGACAGCGTGTTCTGGAACGGAAGCACGGTCAGGACTTCGCCCATCGTGATTTCGCCTGCGTCGATGGAGGCACGAATGCCGCCACCGTTCTGAATGGCGATTTCGACGCCCTGATCCTTGACCCGGTCCAGCATCGCATCGGCAATAAGCGATCCCATGGGGCATTCCTGCGCCCGGCAGGTATCGCGCCCGCCTTCGATCGCTTCCGCGGCTTCGGCCACGACGCGCGTCTTCATCTCTTCGATGGGCGCGCCCATTTCCGCGATGCGCTCAAGGAAGGCCGCGTTGGGTTCAACCGACGCGTCCAGCAGGATGGGATCACCCGACGCCGCCGTCACATTGCCATCGTCGTCAAAGGTCACCGTCAGGTGGCCCAGATATTTGGTGTAGGCATAGGCCTGCGCCACGGGCGTGTCGCCCACCATGGTTGGGTAGGCCGGGGTTTCGGCGTCATCATTGGTCATCAGCGTATGGCTGTGCCCACCGATCACGACATCAATGCCGTCCACCGCTTCGGCAATGGCGAGGTCCTTGTTCAGACCCACGTGGTTCAGCGCGATGATGATATCGACACCTTCGCCCTGCAGCGTGGCGACGTCGGCCTGCAACGCTTCGATCTCATCCTGGAACACCACATCGGCACCGGGCGAGGATGTCTCGACCGTGTCCGTGGCCAGCGCAGAGATCACTCCGATCTTCTTGCCGCCGACCTCAAGCACCACGTGGTTGTCGACCTTGCCGTTCAGCTCACCCGACGACGACAGATCGAGGTTGCCGGAGATGACCGGGAACGACACCTTTTCGATGAAATCCGCGAGACCTTGCGGCCCATCGTCGAACTCGTGGTTGCCGACGGCCATCGCGTCATAGCCCATCTGCTCCATGAACTCGGCTTCGGCAGCACCCTTGTACGTGGTGTAGAACAGCGATCCCTGGAACGGGTCACCCGCATCCAGCACCACGACGTTTTGATTGTCGAGCGCGGCTTTCTTTGCGTCGATGGCGGTCTTGACCCGCGACACCCCACCAAAGCATTTGCCCTCGGCCTCGCCTTCCGCATCACAGGTCGAATCGAAACGGTTGATGGATTCGATGCGGCTGTGCATGTCATTGGTGTGCAGGATGTGCAGCGTGTACTCCGCCGACGCCATACCAGCGCTCAACGCCAGCGCCGTGGTGCCCAGAAACAGACGTGTCATGGAATATCTCCCCTCATTGGTTCTGCGTCTATGGTTGCCCGCCTTCTGCGCAGAGTCAAAGTGATCCTTGCCCTGACCATACGACACCCGCATGACACCGGCCTCTTGACCGGAAATGAGGCACGGGGCATGGGAAGGGCATGTTGTTCGAACGCCCCAAACGCCCCGCTGTCGCCCCACCCCCCGGCCTGATTGGCCGGTGGCAATATGTTGACCCGCAGGGGCGCGTATCGATCAGCGAATATCGCGATGACGGGCTGCACTATGCGATCCAGCCGTTTTTACCCCTGACCTTCGGCGCTGGCGATACGACGCTGACATGGGGCGCAAACAGCTACACCCGCACGTATGGCACAGGTCCTACGGTCGAAGGCGTCTGGCGCGACACCACCTCAACCGACGCGTACTGGTTCCGCGCAGATGGTACGTTTTCACTGAACATTCCAGACAGTGTTGACCTTTTTGGCACCTACCGCGTGCAGGCGGATCAGATGGAGACGTCCGAGGCCCGTTCAACCTATGCCGTGGACGGGGACGATCTCATCTATGATATTTTCTTCGCCGGGACCGTGCGGCAGAACTTTGTGCTCGCCGGCGATACCCTGACACTGGACGGGCAATACGTGCTGACCCGCCTGCCCGCTCTGATCTACAAGATCTTCCGCGCCGATGAATGGCAGGCCCTGCGCGAGAGCGGCAGCACCACAGGTGCCCCCATCGATGTCAGCGACGGCTTCATCCATTTTTCCACCGCGACCCAAGCCGCCGAGACCGCAGCCAAGCATTTCGCGGGCCAGGATGATCTGTTCCTCATTGCCGTGGAAACCGCACCACTCGGTGCGGCGCTGAAATGGGAGGTGTCCCGTGGCGGCGCGCATTTCCCGCATCTCTACCGGGAGATGCGGATTGCCGATGTGCACTGGGCCCAACCTCTGCCTCTGACAGACGGCGTGCATCAGTTCCCCGCAGGTGCGGGCTTCGAATGACCCATATCGACCCGACCCGCGCGCAGTTCGACGCATTTAAGGACCTCGACCGGGATGCCCCGATCGAGATGCTGAACCTCGTGGCGTTCAACGATCTGGCCAACTATCCCGGCGACCATGTGCTGGCCCGCGATGGGCTGACAGGCGCAGAGGCCTATGCGCTTTATGGCAAACATTCGACGCCGGTTTTGCAGCGGGTTGGCGGCAGCATCCTGTGGCGTGGCGGGTTTGAAAGCACGCTCATCGGCCCCGAAGGCGAGGCGTGGGATGCCGTTTTCATTGCCGGCTACCCATCAGGTCATGCCTTCCTCGCGATGGTGTCGGACACCGATTATCAAAACGCGGTCATTCACCGGCAGGCCGCGGTGCGTACCTCGCGCCTGATCCGCTGCGCGCCCCTCTCGACAGGAGCAGGTTTCGGATGAAGAACCTTTTGGAACGTGTGGGCACGCGTGCCTTGCGCCATATGGACCCGGAAATGGCGCATGGCCTCGCGCTCAAGGCGTTGAACATGGGCCTCGCAGCCCAGCCGGGACCAGTCACAAGTGCGCGCCTGCGCACCAGCATTGCCGGGATTGAGCTGCCAAACCCGGTGGGCCTCGCCGCCGGGTTTGACAAGAACGCAACGGCTATCGCGCCGCTGTCGCGCGCGGGCTTTGGCTGGCTCGAGGTGGGTGCCGCCACCCCACTGCCGCAACCGGGCAATTCAAAACCCCGCCTCTTCCGGCTCAGCGAAGACGACGCGGCCATCAACCGTTTCGGCTTCAACAATGACGGTATGGCCATGATCGCCGCCCGGCTGGCCAAAAGGCCCCGCGGCGTGCCCGTCGGCCTCAACCTCGGGGCCAACAAGGACAGCGCCAACCGCGCCGAAGACTTTGCGCGCGTGCTGCAACACTGCGCGCCGCATATCGACTTTGCCACCGTCAATGTCTCGAGCCCCAACACCGAAAAACTGCGCGACCTTCAAGGGCCGATGGCCCTCGCCGCCCTGCTCGACGGGGTGATGCAGGTGCGCGGCACCACGCCCGTCTTCCTCAAAATCGCGCCAGACCTCACTGATCAGGACCTGGCCGACATTGCCAAGGTTGCCGAAGACGCCCGGATCAGCGCGATCATCGCCACCAACACCACCCTCGACCGCAGCGGCCTCACCAGCCCACATGCCGGGCAAGCGGGCGGACTCTCCGGCCAGCCGCTTTTTGACAAATCCACCCAAGTGCTCGCCAAGCTGCGACGCCTCACGTCTGTGCCGCTGATTGGTGTGGGCGGCGTTGCCAGCGCCGAACAGGCCTATGCCAAGATCAAGGCGGGCGCGTCGGCTGTCCAACTCTATACCGGCCTCGTCTATGGCGGGCTGAGCCTCGCCGCGGACATCGCCAAAGGGCTCGACGCCTTGCTGGCACAGGATGGCCACGCCACCATCGCGGAGGCCGTCGGACAGGACGCCTGATCTTCTTCTGGCTGGAAATACCACGGGGGTCTGGGGGCTGGCCCCCAGTCGTCACGCGGCCGCACGCTCCAACGCCGGATAGCGCAGGCTCAACGTCACACCACGCGCCAGGAACGACACCAGAAGTGCGGCCCACACGCCATGATTGCCCAGCAGCGGCAGCAGGATGGCCACCGCAATCCAGTAAATCACAAAGGATATCGCCATCATGTTGCGCATGTCCCGACCACGGCCCGCGCCAATGAAAATACCGTCCATCATCCACGCGACACATCCCACCAGCGGGGCGAGCACCATCCACGGCAGGTACACGCGCGCCTCGGCCTGCACCTGCGCATCCTTGGCCAGCAGATCAATCAGCCACGGCCCAGCCAGCCAGAACGCGACCGCGCAAAACACACACAGCCCAGCACCCCAAAACCCCGTCAACACAGCAGAGCGCCGCACACGTGCGGGGTCCTTGCGCCCATAGGCGCGCGCGATCAGCGTCTCGGCAGCAAAGGCAAACCCGTCCATCCCGTAAGCGGTGACATACATGAATTGAATGAGCACTTCGTTGGCCGCCAGCGTGGCATCGTCAAAGCGCGATCCGAACGACACAAAGCTGTAGAACATCGCCATCAGCATGGCCGACCGCAACAGGATGTCCGTGTTCAACAGCGCCATCCGCACCAGCTTGGCCCGCGCAAAGATGCGCCCCCGGTCAAAGGCGGCCGCGCGCCCAAACGCATCCCGGCAAAACCACAGGCCAATTGCGGCCCCCACCACCTCTGCGATCGCCGTGGACAGTGCGACACCCGCAACGCCCCAATCAAACCCCAGCACAAACAGAAAGTTCAGCGCGATGTTCAGCCCGTTCATCAAGAGCTGAACCCAGAACACCGCCCCCGTCCGTTCCATCGCCACCAGCCAGCCGGTCAGCGCATAGACCGCAATCGCCGCTGGCGCAGACCAGATGCGGATCGACAGATAGGTGGCGGTCATCGCCTCTGCCTCGGGGCTGGCGGTAAAACTCCACAGGCCCACCTGCATCAGCGGCCATTGCAGCACGATCAGACCAAGCCCTGCGACCCCCGCCACCATCAGCGCCCGCGACAGCCACGCCGACACTTCCGCATCGTCCCCCGCACCCGCCGCCTGCCCCACAAGGCTCACCGTGCCCATGCGCAGGAACCCGAACAACCAATAGGCAGTGGTGATGATGATTGCGCCCATGCCAACGGCGGCAATGGGTTCGGGGGCTTCGATCTGGCCCACGACACCCACATCCACCAACCCCAACAGCGGCACGGTGGCATTCGAAAGCACAATCGGCAGCGCAATCTTCAGCACCCGCCGGTGCGTCAGCGGCTGCGGCGTGGCGTCCGTGCTCACCGCCGCTGCGGCATCACGAAATGACCCGTCCCCTGGGCAAAAAGCTTGCTGCGATTGTCCTGCCACGCCTCGACATGCACCGACGCATAGCGGCGACCGGCGCGGTTGACCCGCGCCCGTGCATAGGCATCCCGCGGCAGGCCAGAGCGCAGGTAATCGACAGAGAAATCCACCGTCTTCGGCAACCGCGGCAGCGGTGTCGTGCCACCGGGATCAAAATCGAGCGCGCCGCTTTCGATGTCTTCCCACAGATACGCCCAGCTGAGCGTGATGATCGCGGTGTGTTCCAGAAACGCCGCCGTCACGCCACCGTGCAGCGCCGGCAACATCGGGTTCCCGATCAGCTTTTCATCAAAGGGCAGGATGCCGGTCAATTCGTCCCCGCGCCGGTCAAACTGCAACCCGAGATACGCGATATAGGGCACGCGCCCCACCAACGCCGCCAACGCCGCGTCGCGTCGTTGCTTGACCACCTGCACCGGTTCGGGCCGTTTCATCGCACGCCCTCCACGGTGAAGGCACCTGTGGCGGTGGCCACCGGATTGTCCCTGTCATCGTCCCACGCCGTTGCGCGGACAAAGGCCACGGACCGGGTCACGTGGTAACAGGTCGCAGTGGTCAGCACGCCCTGTCCCGGCACCGCCGCCCGCATGTAATCAATCCGCAAATCGAGCGTCGCCGTGCCCCCACCGTTGGACGGATGGCACATGACCGCAGCGCCACAACACGTATCCATCAGCGCGGATACCGCGCCACCGCTGATCACCCCGGTTTCCGGATCACCAACCAGCCGCGCGTCATACGGCATTTCAATTGTCGCAACGCCATCCCCCATATCGACGAGGGTCATCCCCAGATCGCGCGAATGCGGGATGGCCTCGATGAACTGACGCGCACGCTTTGCTTGGTCTGACATGGCCTGGCTTTCTCATGGTGTCGCACACTTATGTGGTGCCGCGCGCAAAGCGGCAAGCACCAGTTGCGCCAGACAGCGGCCCCGCATAGGCTCTGCCCCAGGGAGAGAGACACCACCATGGCCGACGACCGTTTGAGCTTTAAGCAGATGTGCGCAGAGTTTGACGTAACGCCGCGCACGCTGCGCTATTACGAATATATCGAACTTTTGCAGCCCGACCGCGAAGGCCGATCGCGGTTTTACGGCCCGCGTGAATGCGCCCGGATGAAGCTGATCCTGCGCGGGCGCAAATTCGGCTTCCAACTCGAAGACATTCGCCAATGGCTCCTGATCTATGAAAACGAAGGCACCGCGGCGCAGATGCGCGCGTGGGTCGAGTTGGCGGACGGGCAGCTCAAGGAGCTGGACGAACAGCGTCGCCAGCTGGACGAGGCCCGCGATGAATTGCAAGGGCTCCGCGACAGTGTGGCGGGTGAATTGAATTCGTGACCAAGGCGCAGGCACGCACGGCCTGTTTCGTGCGGAAAATGCACACAGCTTGCGTAAAAACCTGTACACTTGCCTTTATGGCCATACGCAACTTTAGAATACCGTTACGCATGGATGCGTATGGTGCGCGATGAAACAGGCGCGCCGCACACTCGGACGGCCCAGCGCATCACACATCTCTGCAGACGGTTGCGACAGGAACCGGATGTAAACCGGAGAATTGAATGACCCGCTGCCGCAACAGTTTTCGCCGCGCTTTTGCCAACGTGATCAGACTTCTGGCCGTGTGCATGCTGTGCAGTGGACAGGCAGGCGCGCAACCGCGCGACATCATTGTATCCGTCTACCACGACTTTCCCCCCTTCATCGTCAACGCCGAGACGCGCGAGGGGCTGAGCTATGATCTTGTCGACTTGCTGGACGCTCGATCGCAGGGCGCATTCCGGTTTTCCGTCGATGTGATGCCCCGGCAACGGCTGAACGACAGATTGCGGGATGGAGCACCCGGCATCGTGCTCTGGGCCAATCCCGTCTGGTTCGGAGACGGCGACCGGACACTGTACCTGTGGTCGCCACCGCTGCTGCGCGACCGCAATGACGTCATCTCACCGCGCAGCGTGGCGCTCCAATTTGACGGGCCACAATCGCTCATCGGTCAAACCCTCGTTGGCGTGTCCGGGCATCGCTACCCCGGCGTTGACGATTACATTGCCCAAGGGATGATCGAAACAGTCAACGTCCGGTCAGAAGAGGCGCTGGTGCGGTTCGTGGCCAGTGCGCGTGGCGATGTCGGTATCGTGGCGCAGTCTGCGGCGCGTTACTATGTGGACACTCTGGGACTTGAGGACGAGGTGTATTTTTCGGGCACCGCCCATTCGGAATATGAACGCTACATCCTGCTACAGCCAGAGCTTGTGGCGCAGAACCCGATATTGGCCGACCTTGTGGCCGAGGCTGTGACATCGCCGGCATGGACAGATATCCTACGCCGGTACGGGTTTGGACCGGACCGCATGCCCTAGCCCACACCACCTCTGGCACAGGCGTGTTTCGGCACGATATCGCGCTTGACGCAGCTCACATCCACGTCAACCAACAAAATGACGTAACGTTGAATTACGTCAACGTTGCGATAGTGTTGCATCCGCTCAATCATACGCCCATGTCGTGGCCGTAACAGGATATGCGAGTGATCCGATGACCGAGAAAACAATGACCATCCGCGAAATGTGCGACGCCTTTGAGGTGACGCCGCGGACCTTGCGTTTCTACGAGGCCAAGGAACTGCTGTTCCCCATCCGCGACGGGCAAAAACGTCTGTTTACCCGCCGCGACCGCGCGCGGCTCAAGCTGATCCTGCGCGGCAAGCGCTTTGGGTTCAGCCTTGAGGAAATCCGCCAGCTTCTGGACCTCTACGACATGGGCGACCAGCAGCAGACACAATTTGTACGCACCTACGAGATCGCCAAGGACCGGCTGTCGGACATGGTCCAGCAGCGCGATGAGCTGAACGAAGCCATTGCCGATCTCGAAGACCAGTTGAAGTGGGGCGAGAAAATGATCGCCTCGATGAACACGACGAAAAAGGCCGCCGAATAGGCACCCACGCTTAGGGAGAGACACCATGCCAAGCTATACGCCCCCCACCAAGGACATGCAGTTCATTCTGCACGAGATGCTGAACGTGACCGGGTCCGATATCCCCGGCTATGACGAGCTGGAGGCCGATTTCACCTCTGCCATTCTGGACGAAGCGGGCAAGCTGACCTCCGAAGTTCTGGCACCTCTGAATGTCGTCGGCGACAAGGAAGGCTGCCGGTTGGAAAACGGCGTCGTCTATACGCCCACAGGGTTCAAGGACGCGTTTGAGCAGGTCAAGGAAGGCGGCTGGCCCGGCCTCGACATGCCCGAAGAATTCGGTGGCCAGAACATGCCATATGTCATGGGTACGGCTGTGGGTGAGATGTTCTCCTCCGCCAACATGGCCTTCACCATGTATCAGGGCCTGACCCACGGTGCGGCCTCCGCCATCCTGGCGCACGGCAGCCAGGAGCAGAAGGAAACCTATCTGCCCAAGATGGTGTCCTGTGAATGGACGGGCACGATGAACCTGACCGAGCCGCATTGCGGCACCGATCTGGGCCTCATGCGCACCAAGGCTGAACCGCAAGGCGACGGCAGCTACAAGATTTCCGGCCAAAAGATCTTTATCTCTGCCGGTGAACACGACATGGCCGACAACATCATCCACCTGGTGCTGGCGAAAATCGTCGGCGGTCCCGAAGGGATCAAGGGCGTGTCGCTCTTCATCGTGCCCAAGTACCACGTGAACGAAGATGGCTCACTTGGCGCGCGCAACGGCGTCGCCGTCGGCAACATTGAAGAGAAGATGGGCATTCACGGCAACTCCACCTGCGTCATGAACTATGACGAGGCGGTCGGGTATCTGGTTGGCGAAGAGCACAAGGGCATGCGCGCGATGTTCACCATGATGAACGAAGCGCGTCTGGGTGTTGGCATGCAAGGCCTGTCCCAGGCCGAGGTCGCGTATCAGAACGCGCTGGAATACGCCAAGGACCGCCTGCAAGGGCGCGACGTGACCGGTACGAAGAACCCGGACGGTCCCGCGGATCCGCTGATCGTGCATCCCGACATCCGCCGGTCGCTGATGGACCAGAAGTCCTTTGCCGAAGGCGCGCGGGCCTTCATCCTCTGGGGGGCTACCATGATCGACGCCGCCCACCGGGCGGGCGACAAGGACGCCGACGGCCTCGTGTCGCTCCTGACCCCGATCATCAAGGGCTTCCTGACGGATCAGGGTTACGACATGACCATCAAGGCCCAGCAGGTCTATGGCGGTCACGGCTACATCGAAGAATGGGGCATGTCGCAATATACCCGCGACGCCCGCATCGCGATGATCTACGAAGGGGCAAATGGCGTGCAAGCGCTTGACCTCGTGGGCCGCAAGCTGGCCCAAGACGGCGGCAAGCACGTGATGGCGTTCTTTGAGATGGTCAAAACCTTCATCAAGGAAAATGCCGGTCAGGATGAGGCGTTTGACGCCGAATTCCTCGATCCGCTCAAGGCGGCGTCCAAGGATCTGCAAGCTGCGGGCATGTACTTTATGCAGAATGGCATGACGAACCCGAACAACGCACTGAGCGGAAGCTACGACTTCATGCACATGTTCGGCCACGTCTGCCTCGGCCTGATGTGGGCGCGGATGGGCAAAGCGGCCCGTGCGGCACTCGCAGACGGCACCAGCGATCCGGAGTTTTACGAGACCAAGCTGGCCACGGGCCGCTACTACATGGCGCGCCAACTGCCCGCGACAGCGCTGCACCTGACCCGCATCCAATCGGGCGGTGACACGGTGATGGCGCTGGAAGCGGCGAACTTCTGATGCCGCGTCGGAGGCTGTTCATGATCGGGCTGGCTGCGTTTGCAGTCGGCCTGATCTGGACAGCCTTCTTCGTTGTGGCGTCCGTTGCCATGATCAGCGGCACGCCCGGCAATCAGCCCGAACCGCAATTTGCCTGGCCCTTGGGTCTTGCCGCCGCGGGAATACTGGGCATGCTGGCATCACGTATTTCAGTCCAGAGATAAGTGATGCCCAAACGCTTTCGCCTCACCCGACGCCTGCCCATGGCCATGACCGAAGACGGCTATCGCCGTCTCAAGCGGTTTGCCGCCGATGCGGGGCTGGACGAAGGCGAGGCCCTGTCGTTCCTTTTTGAGAATTTCGATAGCGTGATGAACGCGGAAAACCTGACGGCCCGCCTACGGCTGTTCAATTCCGAGTTGGAGGCGCGCAAACGCTGAACCCGTCTCCTGAGGAGGAGAGATATGAAAGATATGGCTGCCGGATCGTCCACATGGATGACCGATGAACACGCGATGATCGCCGACATGACCGCGCAATTCATTACCAACGAGTGGGCGCCCCATTTTGAACGCTGGCGCAAACAGGGCGAAATGGACCGGTCCACCTGGGCGCAGGCTGGTGAGTTGGGCCTGCTGTGCCCGTCGATCCCAGAAGAGTACGGCGGTGCAGGCGGTGATTTCGGCCACGAGGCCGCGATCCTGATCGAAGCGTCCCGTGCCAATCTGGCCAGCTGGGGGCACGGTATCCATTCCGGAATTGTCGCCCATTACGTGCTGGCCTACGGCACCGATGACCAAAAGGCGCGCTGGCTGCCCAAGCTATGCACTGGCGAATTGGTCGGCGCGCTGGCGATGACCGAGCCGTCAACCGGATCGGATGTGCAGGCCATCAAGACCCGCGCGATCAAGGACGGCAATGCCTACAAATTGACGGGCTCCAAAACCTTCATCACCAACGGTCAGCACGCTAATCTGATCATCGTGGCCGCCAAAACCGATCCATCGCTGGGCTCCAAAGGCGTGTCGCTGGTGGTGGTGGAAACAGACGGCGCAGACGGGTTCGAACGCGGCCGCAACCTCGACAAGATCGGCATGCATGCGTCCGACACGTCCGAGCTGTTTTTTGACAACGTCGAAATTGCGCCTGAAAACATCCTTGGCGGTGCCGAAGGTCAAGGGTTTTACCAGCTGATGCAGCAATTGCCGCAAGAGCGGCTTGTCATCGCCTGCGCCGCGGTTGGGGCGATGGAAGGTGCGGTCGAACGCACAATTGCCTATTGCAACGAACGCGAAGCCTTTGGCGGCACGCTCATGCAGTTCCAGAACACCCGGTTCAAACTGGCCGAAGCCAAGACCCGCACCATGGTCAGTCGATCCTTTTTTGACGAGTGCATGGCCGAACACATTCGTGGTGAGCTCAGCGTCGACAAAGCCGCGATGTGCAAATACTGGACGACGGACACCCAAGCGTGGGTGCTGGACGAATGCCTGCAATTGCACGGCGGATACGGATTTACCCAGGACTACGACATCGGCGGGATGTGGACCGACGCCCGTGTGCAGCGAATCTACGGCGGTACGAACGAGATCATGAAAGAGCTGATTGCGAGGGCGCTTTGATGCGCCACGCTTTGCGTTCAGTGTCCGCCCGGCCCTCCGGGGGGAGTTTATCTGGCGAGATGAAGGGGGATCATCGCAAAAGATCCACCCCGCCCTCTGGCACCAACTCGGGATTTACCCATACAGGCCAAAGCGCGGGGCTTCACCTCGCACATGGCTCAACTCTCCAGTCTGCCATGCACCTCGACCATAAAGCGGTTAACCTTAATGCCTGATGAATCGATCCTGCTTCATCTCGCAAAATAAACTCCACGGGGGTCCGGGGGTGTGAAACCCCCGGTCCTGTCCGTGATGCCAGCGCCACGGGAGGGGCCTGAAACAATGACCATGCAACTGCACTGCTTCGGTGAAAGCGGAAATTCCTACAAGGCCGCATTGGCGCTGGAACTGTCCGGCCTCGATTGGGAGCCGGTTTTTGTCGACTTCTTCAATGGCGCGGCGCGCACCGACGCGTTTCGTGCCCTGAACCCGATGGGTGAAGCGCCGCTTTTGATCGACGGCGACAAGCAGATCAGCCAATCCGGCGTGATCCAGCAATACATCTCTGATAAATCCGGCAAGTTTGGTGGCGTTGGCGAGGAACGGTACGAAGTGCTGCGTTGGGTGCTTTGGGACAATCACAAGCTCAGCTCGATGTGCGGTGTCACGCGATTTTTGATGAATTTCCTGCCCGAGGATAAGCGCCCGCCAGAGGTCATCGCCTTCAATCAAGGTCGGTTGAAGGGCGCGTATGCCGTGCTTGATGCGCATCTTGACGGGCGGGACTGGATCGTCGGAAACGGTATCACCAATGCAGACCTCAGTTGCTGCGGCTATCTCTATTATCCCGAACCGTTCGGCTTTGACCGCGCGGAGTGGCCCAATATCGACCGGTGGCTGACCAACCTGTCGGGCACCCCCGGTTGGAAGGCGCCATATGATCTCATGCCCGGCTCACCCGCCGACCGCGCATAAGTTTACGTAAAGCGCCGCAACGTCACTCTTGAATAGACCGGTTGGTCTACCCCACTTGAAGCGTAACGACACGCCCCAGGCAAAAGGACGAACCCCATGACCGAAGCCTATATTTACGACGCCCTGCGCACGCCGCGCGGCAAAGGCCGCAAGGACGGCGCTCTGCACGAAGTGACGTCTCTGCGTCTCAGCGCGCTGACGCTCAATGCGCTCAAGGAACGCAACAACATCGAAGGCCATGCGGTCGAGGATGTGATCTGGGGCAACGTGACCCAGGTCATGGAACAGGGTGGTAACCTTGCGCGGACGGCCGTGCTGGCCTCCGATCTGGACGAAGCGATCCCCGGCATTGCGATCAACCGCTTTTGCGCATCGGGCCTTGAGGCCGTGAACATCGCGGCCAACCAGGTGCGCGGCGGCGCCGGTGACGGCTACATCGCCGGTGGGGTCGAGATGATGGGCCGCGTCGCCATGGGCTCGGACGGGGCAGCCATTGCCGCCGATCCGTCGATTGCCATGGAAAGCTACTTTGCCCCGCAGGGCATTGGCGCAGACCTCATTGCCACCGAATATGGCTTCTCACGCGACGACGTGGACCAATATTCCGTCGAAAGCCAGCGCCGCGCCAAGGCCGCATGGGATGACAAGCGGTTCGACAAATCCGTGATCACCGTGCGGGACCAGAACGGCCTCGCGATCCTCGATCACGACGAATACATGCGCCCGCAGACCGATATGCAGAGCCTCGGCTCGCTCAACCCCGCCTTCCAGGCGATGGGTGAGGTCATGCCCGGCTTCGACAAGGTCGCACTGATGAAATACCCACATCTTGAGCGGATCAACCACGTGCACCACGCGGGCAACAGCTCGGGCATCGTGGACGGGGCGGCTGCCGTGCTGATCGGCAACAAGGAGCTGGGCGAAAAGCTGGGCATCAAGCCGCGCGCCCGCATCCGTGCGACAGCCAAGATCGGCACCGATCCCACCATCAACCTGACCGGGCCCGTACCCGTCACGCAGAAAATCCTGCGCGATCACGGTATGGAGATCGGTGACATCGACCTCTTTGAAGTGAACGAAGCCTTTGCCTCCGTCGTGCTGCGCTTCATGCAGGCGTTTGACGTCGATCATAGCAAGGTGAACGTGAACGGCGGCGCAATTGCCATGGGCCACCCGCTGGGGGCCACGGGCGCCATGATCCTCGGCACGTTGCTGGACGAGATGGAGCGCTCGGACCGCGAAACCGGTCTGGCCACGCTTTGTGTCGCGTCCGGCATGGGTGCCGCCACAATCATCGAACGCGTGTAAGGGGAGAGACGAACAATGGCTGACTTTACACTGACCAAAGACGCAGACGGCATTGCCACCATCACGTGGGACGTCGAAGGCAAGACCATGAACGTCATGTCCTTTGAAGGGCTGCAGGAACTGAGCGATTGCGTCGATGACGCGCTGGCCGATGATGCAGTCAAGGGGATCGTGATCACCTCCGGCAAGGACAGCTTTGCCGGCGGCATGGACCTGAACCTGCTGGCCAAAATGAAAGAGGATGCGGGCGACAACCCCGCACAGGGCCTCTTTGACGGCACCATGAAAATGCACGGTCTGCTGCGCAAGATCGAACGTGCGGGGATGGACCCCAAGACCAACAAGGGTGGCAAGCCGATTGCCGCCGCTCTGCCCGGCACCGCCGCTGGCATCGGTCTGGAGCTGCCACTGGCCACGCACCGCATCTTCCTTGCCAACAACCCCAAGGCCAAGGTGGGTCTGCCGGAAATCCTCGTGGGGATCTTCCCCGGCGCGGGCGGCACGACGCGTCTGGCGCGCAAATTGGGGGCAATGGACGCCTCTCCCTTCCTGCTGGAAGGCCGCATGGTCAGCCCGGACAAGGCCAAGGGCAAGCTGGTGGATGAGGTCGTTGACGATCCCGTTGCCGCGGCCCGTGAATGGGTGCTGAACGCGACAGACGCCGACATCCTGAAACCGTGGGACGCCAAGGGCTACAAGATGCCCGGTGGCGCGCCGTATCACCCGGCGGGTTTCATGACCTTTGTCGGTGCCTCCGCCATGGTCAACGGCAAGACCCAAGGGGTCTATCCGGCCTCCAAGGCGCTGCTGAGTGCCGTGTACGAAGGCGCACTGGTGCCCTTTGACACCGCGCTGAAGATCGAGGCGCGCTGGTTCACCAATGTGCTGATGAACCCGTCCTCGGGTGCGATGATCCGGTCGCTGTTCCTCAACAAGGAAGCGTTGGAAAAAGGTGCTGTGCGCCCAGCAGATGTGCCGGACCAACGGGTCAAGAAACTGGGCGTGCTGGGCGCGGGCCTGATGGGCGCTGGTATTGCGCTGGTGTCGGCGCAAGCGGGCATCGAGGTGGTGCTGATCGACCGCGATCAGGAGGCTGCGGATCGCGGCAAGGCCTATGCGGTGAAATATACCGAAGGCGGCATCAAGCGCGGCAAGACCACGCAGGACAAGGCCGACGCGCTGCTGGCGCGTATCACGCCGACGCCTGATCTGGATGCGCTCAAGGGCTGCGACCTGATCATCGAAGCCGTGTTCGAAGACCCGAAGGTCAAGGCCGAGATCACCCAGAAGGTCGAGGCGATCATTCCCGATGATTGCATCTTTGCCTCCAACACCTCAACCCTGCCAATCTCCGAATTGGCGAAGGCCTCGAAGAACCAGGAGCAGTTCATCGGCATCCACTTCTTCTCGCCGGTTGAAAAGATGCTGCTGGTCGAGATCATCAAGGGCAAGGAAACAGGCGATCGGGCCGTGGCCAAGGCACTGGATTACGTCCGGCAAATCCGCAAGACCCCCATCGTGGTCAACGACGCGCGCTTCTTCTACGCCAACCGCTGCATCATTCCTTACGTCAACGAAGGCGCGCGGATGGTGACCGAAGGGATCGAGCCTGCGCTGATCGAGAACGCGGCCAAGATGGTCGGCATGCCTCTGGGACCGCTCCAGCTGACCGATGAGACTGCGATTGACCTGGGCGCCAAGATTGCGCGCGCCACGATGGCAGCCATGGGTGACGCCTATCCCAAGAGCGGCGCGGATGACCTGATCTTCTGGATGGAAGAAGAAGGGCGTCTGGGGCGCAAGGCCAACGCGGGCTTCTACGACTATGACGACAAGGGCAAGCGCACCGGCATCTGGCGCGGCGTGCATGACAAGTACCCCTTGGCCGAGGATCAGCCCGAGCTGACCGAGGTGCAGCACCGCCTGCTGTTCAGCCAAGTGCTCGAAGCGGTGCGCGCGCTGGAGGAAGGTGTTCTCATGGACATCCGCGAAGGCGATGTGGGCGCGATCCTGGGCTGGGGCTTTGCCCCGTGGTCCGGTGGCCCGCTGTCGTGGCTGGACATCATCGGCGCGCCGTACGCCGCCGAACGCTGTGATCAGCTGACGGCGAAATACGGTGAGCGCTTTGCCTGTCCGCCGCTGCTGCGCGAGATGGCGGAAAAGGGCCAGACGTTCTATGGCCGGTTTGGTCCGAAGGATGCCAAAGCCGCGTAACGCACGCCACATTTTGATACGCAAAAGCCCCGCTTCGGCGGGGCTTTTTCATGTATGGATAAAATCCGCAGGGCGCGTCAAATTCAATTATGGATTGTACCAGTTCATGCTAGCCTGTCCGCAGCCCCGGATAATTGCCCGCGGCCGGTATCGTTTTTAATGTCATTCAATGAAAGGCCACGCATATGACAGACGTGATCAAGCTCAATTTCATCAACCGCTCCAACGACACCAACAATTCGACCGTTGTGATTTTTCAACAGAATATCGGGGAGGATTTGGGCGAAACCGCCGTGGCGTGGCAAGTGATCAAGAATTGCGGACGGCTCGACAACCACCCGTTCAGCTATCCGTTGCAATTCGAAGTGAGCGCATCGGATTCCTATGGCAACTCTTCACCCGCCATGCTCGCCTACGATGGGCAGGCGTATCAGATGGTCAAGGACAACAGCGGGGACGTCCTGCAAATTTCTGCCGAAGCGGCCGCATCGCAGGACGAGGTCGAGGTGCGCAATGACCTTGCGCAAGGGGCCATCGCCGCGCACGCGGTGCGGGACGGCAAAATCTGCGCCACGGTGCCTGGTCTGGCACCCGGTCAGAAGGCTGTTTTCAAGTTCACCCCGCGCATTCGTATCGGCGTGATGAGCCAGATCAATGAAGGCGACACATTGAGTGCCGCGATCCTGTCGCAGCTCCAAACGGAGCTTGACCTGATCGGTGTCACAAGTGCCGACATCGTCATGACCGGCGGTGGCCCGGGCGCCAAGGCCGATCCGTTCAAATTCGAACTTGAGAACATCAATACCTAGGATCCGGTTTGTGGCAAAGCAGCGGCGCAGAACACACCGCGCCTGACAGTCGCCGATATCACGCGGCTTTGAGGCCAACGCGCTGCGGCCAATGGAGTTTGGCGGTGATATGGGGACGCAAGCCGTGACGGCTGCGGTTCTGGCCCATATGACCTGATGGTGCGTGTTGCGGGTGTTGGCGGGGGGCCAGCCCCCCGACCCCCGGGATTTTTTGGAACAGAGACCGTCAGGCGAGGCTCGGCAGCCACAGCACGATGGCGGGGAAGGCCACCAGCAGGGCTATGGTGATGCCGTCTGCGATGAAGAATGGGGTCACGCCCTTGAACACGTCCTGCACGCTGAGGTCATCGCGCACGCCTGCCACCACAAAGCAGTTGAGGCCGATGGGGGGCGTGATCAGGCAGAACTCGGCCATTTTGACCACCAGGATGCCGAACCAGATCGCGCACATGGGTCCCGACATGCCGAAAGTGCTGTCGGCGGCGGACACGAACTCGCCCCCGTTCAGCGCCATCACGGCGGGGTAGACGACCGGCAGTGTTAGGAGCAGCATGCCGATGGCGTCCATGAACATGCCAAGCACGGCGTAGGCCAGCAGGATGCAGATCAGGATCAGCATGGGCGACACGGTGAGTGACGTGATCCAGTCGGAGAACGCGCCCGGCAGGTCGGCAAAGCCCAGGAAGCGGACATAGATCAGCACGCCCCAGATGATGGTGAAGATCATGACGCTGAGTTTTGCGGTTTCCAGCAGCGCATCCTTGAGCTGCGGCCACCGCATGCCCTGATAGAGCGCCATCAGGAACACCACAAAGGCCCCGATCGCGCCACCTTCGGTGGGTGTGCCCCAAGCGTCGCCGCCAAATGGGTTGTATACAAAGCAAATGATGGTCACCACGACGAAGACGATTGGCAGCGCAGGTGGCAGCGCGGCAAAGCGTTCACGCCATGTGAAACCGCTGACCGGGGGACCGAACCCTTTGACCGTGAGGGCAAGGCCGATGATCAACGCGCCGTAGATCAGGGCGGAAAACGCGCCGGGCACAAACCCCGCGAGCAGCAACTTGCCCACGTCCTGTTCGACGATGATGGCATAGATCACGAGGATTGCGGAGGGTGGGATGAGCGAGGCGAGCGTGCCACCGGCGGCCACGACGCCGGCTGCGAATTGCTTGTTGTAACCGATCTTGAGCATCTCGGGGATGGCGATGCGGGCAAAGACCGCTGACGTGGCGACGGAGGCGCCGGAGACGGCGGCAAAGCCGGCGGTGGCGAACACGGTTGACACCGCCAGCCCACCCGGCACCCAGGCGATCCACTTCTTGGCCGCTTCAAACAGCGCCTTGGTGAGGCCCGCATAGTAGGCAAGGTAGCCGATCAGGATGAAGGTCGGGATCAGAGACAAGGCCTGGCTCGACACTTTGGAATGCGGCACCTGCCCCGCAGTCTTGACCGCCACACCAAGCGCCCAGCCAAAATCGTCCGCGCCATAATCCTTGCGCGCCCAGAATATCCAGATCAACCCGATCATACCGGCGAGACCCGCAGCAAACGCCACGCGCATGCCCAGAACGACCATGACAAGCAGACCGCCCGTCACCCACAGTCCAATATCAATTGGCTCCATCAGTTTTGTTCTTTCATCTGATCGGCTTCCATACGGGCCTGTGTGGCGGCATCCGCGATCAACGGCACGGCCACGGCGTCGCCCGTGCGCACGGCGCGCCCATAGGCCCAAAGCTGCAGACACAGACGCAGGCACAACACACCGAACGCCAGCGGCGCCATAAACTTGGCCGGCCAGATCGGCAGCGCGATGTCCATCGAGCTGTCCCGGCTCCAGAGGGGTGCTGCGAAATCGAAGCTGCGCAGGAAATGCGCCCACGCGCCCCACACCAGCAAGAGCATCAGGCACAGCACGGCAAAGGTTGTGATGAATTCCACCGCGTAGAGCGCGCGGCCGCGCAATTGCCCGACCACGATATCCATGCGGATATGCCCGCCCTCGCGCATCACGAAGGAAATGCCCATGAACGCGATCAAGGGCATCGCCTGTTCGATCCAATCCACGTATCCTGGCAGGGGTGCGTTAAAGCCGTTGCGGCCGCCCACGGACACAACGGCCAGCACCATGAGTGAGAAGACCGCCAGCCCACTGATCAGGGCAAAGCCGCGCTCCAATCGCAGCAGGATGTGATCCAGTCGGCTGAGCGCGCTGTCGTCGCGCAGCACCAGAGATGCCGTTGCCATCGGGGCCTCGCAGAGTTCGGGAAAGGGTGGTCCCGCGCATCACGCGCGAGACCGGGAGAGGTCAGCTGCCGTCAGCGATCATGCCGGTGACAAGATCATAGAGCTCTTGCGCGGGCAAACCTGCGGCGGTGTTCTGTTCGATCCAGGCGGCAGCGGCGGGGGCTGCGGCAGCCTCCTTGAACGCGGCGATTTCACTGTCTGCAAAGGTCACGACGGCAATGTCACGTTCTGCGAGGGCCGGACCCCACGCATCCATCGTCGCACCATTATAGTTCGCCACATAGTGATCGAGCGCCGCGTCCACGGACCCGAGCAACGCCGCGCGATGATCGTCTGGCAGGTCTGCCAGTGCGTCGCTGTTCACGACGACGGGGCAATTCACAGTGCCGGGGTTCAGATTCCCGGTCCACCAGGTCGCGTTCTCAATCGTGCCGAATGACATGTGCGCGTGCGGGGCAAAGGCCACGGCCTTTACCACGCCGGAATCCATGGCTTGGCGTACTTCGCTGGCAGACATGGAGGTGGGCACCGCGCCCACCGTCTGCATCGCAGCCCCGATACCGCCTGTTGCACGCACGCTGAGGCCAGCAAAATCCGCCAGGGTCGCCGGCGCGTCACCGACACCGACGATGTTGTATTGCGGCAATGGCGACGGCATCAGAAGCGTTGCATTCCAGCGGCCAAGGTCAGCCTGCGCCGCCGGGTGCTGGTACACGGCCATGGACACGGCGACCTCTTGTTCCAGAGAGCTTACCCCGAGAAACGGCAGCTCCAGCACAGTGATCGACGGATTCTTGTCACGGTGATAGCCCGCGCAGAATTGCGCCATCTCAAAGGCACCGATGGAAATGCCGTCGAGGTTCTCGCGGTTGTTGCTGAGCCCGCCATAGCTGATGTTCATGGTGAACGCGCCGTCGGTCTTTTCGGACACCAACTCGGCCAGCTTTTCCACGTGTTCTGTAAATGCGCGGCGTTTGCCCCACAGCGATACATTCCATTCGGTGGCCACAGCCTCACCCGCAAAGGCGGTCGCAAGGGCGGCGACAGCCGCGCGGCTCAGATATGTCTTCATGTCAGATGTCCTCCCAGAAACATGTGGGCGGAGTTTTGCCGAAAACGTCACCGTGGACTCATGAAGAAAACTGCGCGCGGTTTTGGACGGACCCTGCGGATTTCCGCAGAGCTAGAGCAGCGCGTCCTTGTCGAGACCAAGTTTGACGATTTTCTCGTTCAGGGTCCGCCGCCCGATACCAAGTGCTGCGGCTGTGTCGTCCATGCGTCCGGCATTGGCCTGTATCGCCTTGCTGATCATCTGGCGTTCGAATGCCGCGACGGCCTCGCGCAGGCCGGTGCGGTTGTCCGTGCCCGTTTGCGCGCCGGACATTGCATCATCTATCGCGCGCGGACCCAGCCGGGACATCATCACATGCCGTTCCGCCACATTGCGCAGCTCGCGCACGTTGCCGGGCCAGTCATGCGCAATGAGCGTCGCCACATCCCTGTCCGTAAGGTCGGGCGTAGCTGTGTCGTAGAGCGTCGCGAAGTCCTGCAGGAACCGCAGCACCAAAAGCGGCACATCATCGGGACGCGCACGCAAGGGCGGCAGATGCAGGGTGAAGCCGTCGAGGCGGAACATCAGATCTTGCCGCAGCCGCCCCTCGGCAACCGCGACCTGCGGGTCCTCATTGGTTGCCGCAACGATGCGCAGGTCCATATGATCGGGTGCGCCCTGGCCCGGCTCCAACACTTCACCCGTTTCAATGAGGCGCAGCAGGGCGGGCTGCAAATCCGCGGGACAGGCACAGATTTCGTCAAGAAACAGCGTCCCACCACCCGCGCTGCGCGCCACGTGGGGCAGGTTGTCCGGCCCGACCTGCGCGGCATTCACCGCGATGAACGGCCCGTCACAGCGGGGCGACAGGTCGTGGATGGCCCGCGCCACCAGGTCCTTTCCGGTGCCGGTTTCCCCCTGGACAAGGACAGCCGACTGGCTGCCTGCGACCATGGTGATCGTGTCGCGCAGGCGGTGCATATCGGGCGACTGCCCCAACAACACGCGATCCAACCCCGACAGCTGCTGCACCCGGGCGCGCAGGCGGTGATTGCTTTGCTGCATCCGGTGCTGCGCCGCCGCGTGCGACAGGATCAAAAGCAGGCGCTTGGGATCGTACGGTTTTTCGACAAAGCTGTAGGCGCCATGGTTCATCGCCTCTACCGCCGTCGGGATATCCCCATGGGCGGAGATCAGCACAATCGGCGGCGCGGCCTCCACGGTCTGCAACAGCTCAAGGCCCGTCATCTCGGGCATGCGCACATCCGACAGGATCACATCCGGCTGAAACTGCACGATCCAGCGGTCAGCATCCGTGGCACGGGCCAGCGGCTTGGCCACCCAGCCCGAGGCTTCGATCAGATCCACCAGCGAGTTGCGCATCAGTCGGTCGTCGTCGATGATCAGAACACGGTATTGCGTCATTGCGACCCCGCCACGTTGCGCGGCAGGTCCACCCGAAAGACCGCGCCGCCTTCGGCCCGGTCCGCGGCTGAAATACTGCCGTTGTGATCCGACACGATCCCCGCCGATATGGTCAGGCCCAGCCCCATGCCCTGCCCGCTTTCGCGCGTTGTCGCGAACGGTTCGCGCAGATCATCCAATGTCTTGTCCCCCAGCCCGTGGCCGGTATCGGCCACTTCGAACCAAACCTGATCCGGCGTCCCGCCCAGTGTAATGGTCACGTGGCGTGGTTCGGTCACCTCTACCGCATCAAGCGCATTGCGCACGAGATTGGTCACCACCTGTTCGATCCGTAACCGATTGGCCCGCAAGGTCAGATCACCGGCCCCCGCCACCGACACGTCAGCCTGTCGTGCCGCGATGCTCGGTTCCAGCAGCGTGAGCGCATCCTGCACCGCATCGCCGAGGTTAAAATCCTCGAACCGGTCGCGCCCCTTGCGGGAAAAGAACTTGAGCTGGCGCGTGATGTTTTCCATGCGCGCCACAAGGCCCGTCATCTTGTCATTGAGCGGCGTCGCGCCGTCCGTCATTTCCGACGCGGCCAGTTGGTTGCGCATTGCGGCGATGGGCTGACCCAGTTCATGGGTCACCGACGACGCCAGCTGCCCCAACGCGGCCAAGCGCCCGGCGCGTTCCAGTTCGGCTTGGGTCTTCTGCAAGGTCCGTTCGGCGATGCGCCGTTCCTCGATCTCTATCGCGAGGCGCTCATTGGCAGAGCGCAGCTGCGCCTCTTCACGTTCGGACACGGTCAAGGCATTCCGAATACGGCGCAACCGGCCCACCTGCCACGCGCTGAAGCCCAGCAACACCAGCGTCAGAAAGGTGCCCGTCGTAAGCCACGCCCGCGCCACCGCCTGATCATCCGGCACGAAAAAGTGCAGCGACCAGCTGTTGGGCAGGTCCGCGCTGGTCAGGTACAGCAGTTGCGCCTCACCCACCTGCGCGGTTTGTCGAACGGGATCAAAGGACCACTCCAGCGGCTCCAACCGCTCCGCCCCGAACTGGCGCGACGCCACGATGCGCGCGCGCTGTTCCTGCGTCAGAGGTGCCAGTGTTTTGTACCGCCAGTCCGGATCAGAAGCGAGCAGGACGACCCCATCCGCATTTGCCAAAATGATCCGCTCACCCGACGCCTGCCAATCGTCCTGCAAGCGCGACAGGTCAATCTTGATCGCGATGACACCGCGCGCATCACTTTGCGGGGGACGCACGGCCATCGCGTAGAAATAGCCCGGTATACCGGTCGTCGCACCGATCCCGTAAAACTCTCCCAGTTCGCCGTTCTGCGCGGCCTGAAAATAGGGGCGATAGGCGTAGTTCTGACCTTTGAAACTGTTCGGACTCTTGGCATTTGACGCGGCAATCGTGACACCGGCATCGTTCATGAGGTACATCGCATCCAGACCTGCGCTTTGGGCAAACCGGGCCAGTCGGTAATCCAGCGCCTCCAGCGTGTCCGGCGGTTCTGCCGCGATGGCGCGCGTGACAACCGGATCAAGCGACAGCAAGAACGGCAGGTGCGCAAAGTGGCGCAATTCGGATTCCAGCGTGCTGCGATAGAGGGTCAGACGCGCCGCCGCCGTTTCAATATCCTGCGCCTTGAAATAGGCAAAGGACGCCCATTGCAGCGCCACAGCCAGCGCCAGAACAGCGGCCAGAGGGATCAGGAAAACACCACGCATCCGGCTGACTTGACCGGAGGGCCGCGAAAAATCAACCTCTGCCGTGTCAGCCGCGGCCCGAGACTGTGCCCTGATACCGGTCCAGTTCCGTGATCAAGGTTCGTCCGGTCGGCACATCGTGGCGCGCGGAAAACTCATCCCAAACGGGACCGAATGGCATATCCTTGTATTCCTCGGTCACCATCAGGCGCGTGGTGTAGTCCAGCCCGTCCTCACTGCGTCGCAACTGATCCCAAGGCAACAGGAATGCACGGAGCAGCGCCTTTTGCATATTGCGTGTCCCGATGACCCAGGCGGCTGTCCGGCTGATCGTTGCGTCAAAGAAATCAAGGCCGATATGGGTCCGGTCCAACAGGCCGGTGCTGACCAGTTCCTGCGCCATTTGCAGGATACTGTCATCCAGCAGGATCACGTGATCGCTGTCCCACCGCATGGGCCGCGAGACGTGTAACAGGATTTCATCCACCGACAGACCCACCGAACTCAGCTTGTCCGCGATGTTTTCGGTTGGGTGGAAATGCCCCATGTCGAGGCACAGGAGCGTGCCCTTGCGGATCGCATATCCCATGTAGAATTCGTGACTGCCTACGGTGCAGGCCTCGACCCCGATCCCGAACAGCTTGCTTTCGACCGCATCGCGCATCCGTGCGTTGTCCTGCGGCGGGGCCAGCATCGCATCCAGCGATGCCTCAAGGCGGGCGCGCGCGGCCATGCGGTCCACGGGCGTATCCTTGTACCCGTCGGGCACCCAGATGTTGTTGACGCACGGCGACCCAAGCGCCGCCCCCATCTGTCCCGCGATCTCGCGGCACCGTTTGCCATGTTCGATCCAGAAATCGCGGATACCCGCATCCGGATGGCTGAGCGTCAGATTGTCGTCCGCCTTGGCATGGGCAAAGAAGGTCGGGTTGAAATCAAGGCCCAGCCCCTGTTCCGCCGCCCACTGCACCCAGGGTTCGAAATGCGTGAATTCGATCTCGTCCCTGTCCGGCGTTGCTTCGGTATCAAGATACATTGCATGCAGGTTCAACCGATGCTTGCCCGGGATCATGCCATAGGCAAATTCCAGATCGGCGCGCAGTTCATCGGGTGTCCGCGCGCGCCCCGGATGGTTGCCCGTGGCCTGAATACCGCCACCGGAGGATCCCGTCTTGGTCTCGAACCCGACCACGTCATCGCCTTGCCAGCAATGCATGGAAATCGGGATGTGGGACAGGCGGTCAAGTGCAGTTTCGGTGTCCACGCCCCATTCGGCAAACGCGGCCCTTGCGGTTTCATATGTCATGGTGCGCGCCCTACCGTGTGAACGCCTGGACGTTGCCCGCGTCCACGTTGATGATGTTGCCCGTCGATTTCGACGAGGTATCGGCGGCAAAGAAATAACACGCCTCGGCGATGTCCTCGGGCAGGACCGACCGTTTCAGCATCGAGCGGTTGCGGTACATTTCCTCCAGCCCATCCTTGTCTGTGCCGTAGGTGTCGGCCCGCTGTTCCAGCCAGTCGCCCTCCCAGATCTTGGACCCGCGCAGAACCGCATCCGGGTTGACCACGTTGACACGAATGCCCGCCTCCGCCCCTTCGAGCGCGAGACAGCGCGCCAGGTGGATTTCCGACGCCTTTGCCGTACAATACGCAGCCGCATTGGGCGATGCGGCCAGACCATTCTTGGACGCCACAAAGACCACGGCGCCACCCATATCCTGCACGCGCATCAGCTTGAACGCCGCGCGACTGACCAGGAAATAGCCCGTGGAAAGGATGTCCATGTTCTTGTTCCAAAGCGCGAGCGACGTCTCCTCGATCGGGGCCGAGGACGCGATGCCAGCGTTGGACACCAGAATATCGACGCCGCCGAACTCCACCGCCGCATCGGCAAAGGCGGCATCGACCGCCTCTTCGCTTGTCACGTTCATCGTGACGCTGCGCACCACATCCGCACCGTAACGCCCCACCAGTTGCGCTTGCGTTGCCGCCAGCCCGTCTTCGTTGATGTCCGCCAGCACCACACAGGCGCCTTCGGACAGGTATCGCTCTGCCGTGGCGGCACCGATGCCGCCCGCACCGCCCGTGACCAGCGCCACGCGCCCCGCCAGCGATTTCGGCTTGGGCATGCGCTGCAGCTTGGCCTCTTCAAGCAGCCAGTATTCGATGTCGAACGCCTCTTGCTCGGGCAGGCCCTGATATGTGCTGACCGCGGATGCGCCGCGCATGACGTTGATCGCGTTGACGTAGAATTCGCCCGAAATCCGCGCAGTCGCCTTGTCCTTGGCAAAGGTGATCATGCCGACCCCCGGCACGAGGTACACAACCGCATTCGGATCGCGAATGGCAGGGCTGTCGTCATGTTTGCAGCGGTCGTAATAGGCGGCATAGTCCTTGCGATAGGCTTCGACCTGCGCGGGCAGACCCTCAAGCACCGCGTCTATATTGCCCGCGGCCGGGTCAAACGGCACCACAAGCGGGCGAATTTTCGTGCGCAGGAAGTGGTCCGGGCAGGACGTGCCAAGGGCCGCGAGCGGCTCCATCTGCTGCGCGTTCACGAATTCCAGCACTGCGTCACTGTCATTGAAATGGCCCACCATGTGCTGATTGCCGGACACAAAGCCGCGGATGGCCGGCATCAGGCGCGCGGCTACGGCACGGCGCGCATCCGGCTCAAGGCTCTGGTGCACAGCCCCGCCAAATGCAGGGGTGTCGCCCGTACGCTCGGCCAGCCAACGGGTCGCGACATTGATCACATCAATCGTCTGATCATAGCATGCGCGCGCAGTGTCGCCCCACGTAAACAGCCCATGGCTTTCCAGCACGACACCATCCGCATCCGGGTTCTCGACACAGAATTTCTCGAGCCACAGTCCCAGTTCGTAGCCCGGTTTCTTCCACGGCAACCAACCGATGCGGTCCCCGAAAATCTCCTGCGTCAGGTCCTTGGAATTGACCGAAGCGGCGATGGCTATGATCGCATCAGCATGCACGTGATCCACATGTTTGCGCGGCACATAGGCATGCAACGGCGTGTCGATGGACGCCGCGCGCGGGTTCAGCCGAAAGGTGCAATGCGGCAGATAGCCGACCATTTCATCCTCATGCTCGACCCCGCGATAGAGCCCCTTGAGCGCCTGAAGCTTGTCCATGTAAAGCGTGGCAAACCCGTCCATCTTGATCGACCCGATATCGCCGCCCGACCCTTTGACCCACAGGACCTCAACCTCATCGCCGGTCAGCGGGTCTGTTTCCATCACCTTGGCTGATGTGTTGCCGCCCCCATAATTTGTGACCCGCTTGTCCGCGCCAAGGATGTTGGACCGATACAGCAGCAATTCCGACTCGCTCATTCCGGCGACGTCTGCGTCGTTCCAGCGGCTGTCCAGCAGCTGAGTGTCCAATGATTTCAACATGTTTCCTCCCGGTTGGCGCTGAAACACCATACAGTCTTCGCCCCTAGGCTGTGCCTGACAGGCGGCGTTGTCAATCACTAACAATCATTTTCAATCATGCTGCGACGCAGAATGATTGCTTGTGATTGTTTTTGATTGACAGACCGCTCGAATCTGCACAGCGTAATGAGCAGGGAGAGCCGAAATGCACGAAAAAGAACGCCATACGATCATTTTGTCAGCGGTCGACGAACGTCCCGTCGTGACGGTGGGTGACCTGTGCACGTTGACCGGCGCGTCCGAGGCAACGATCCGCCGTGACATCGCGACACTGGACCAGGAGGGCAAGCTGCGCCGGGTGCGCGGCGGTGCAGAAGCGCTGAACCCGCCCCAGTTTGTCGGACTGGCGGGCCGTCCGTTCTCCGTGAACGAAACCATGCGGATCGAGGAAAAGCAGGCCATTGCCGCCGCCGCCGTCGATCTGTGCGACGACGGGGACGCGATCATCATCAACGGGGGCACTACCACGTTTCAGATGGTGCACCCGCTGGCCAGTCGCCGGATGCAGGTGTTCACCAATTCGTTCCCCATCGCCGAGCACCTGCTGAAGCACTCCAAGAACACCGTGATGTTGTCCGGCGGCACGATCTACCGGGAGCAGAACATCATCCTGTCGCCCTTCGACAATGACGTGACCCGCAATTTTTGCGCCCGGCGCATGTTCATGGGCGCGCAGGGCCTCGGGCCGCTTGGCCTGATGGAAGCCGACCCGCTTCTGATCCATGCGGAACAGAAACTGATCGGGCAGGCCGACGAATTGATCGTGCTGGCCGACAGTTCCAAATTCGAACAGCGCTCCAGCCTTGTGCTGTGCCCGCTGAACCGGATCACTACGGTGATCACGGACGACCGGATCACGGACAAGGCAGCCGCAATGCTCGACGCCGCCGAAGTGAACCTGATCGCTGTCCATGTGGGCGGCGCGCAGAACGTGGTGGCGTCCTAGCGCCGCACATCAAGAGTGAACGTACTCAGGGAGGAAACCAATGAAACGTCGCACCTTTACCACATTGACCGCAGGGCTGAGCCTTGCCGCGGGCCTGATGGGCACATCCGCACTGGCCGCTGATGACATGCGCATCGCCCTCGTCGTCAAGGCGCTCGGAATCGGATTTTTCGAAGCGGCGGCAGAAGGCGCCGAAGCTGCGGCGGAAGAACTGGGCGGTGTGGAGATCATATACACCGGCCCGACCGACACGACGGCCGAAGGGCAGATCGAGGTCATCAATTCGCTGATCGCCCAGAGCGTTGACGCCATCGCGGTCTCTGCAAACGACACCGACGCACTGGTGCCCACGCTCAAACGCGCCATGGACCGTGGCATCGCCGTGATTTCGTGGGATTCCGGCGTCGCGCAAGAGGGTCGCATGGTCCACCTGAACCCATCGTCCAACGCGCTGATCGGCAACATGATCATCAAGCTGGCCGCCGACCATCTGCCCGAGGGCGGTGACGTTGCTGTCCTCTCCGCCAGCGCGACCGCGACGAACCAGAACATCTGGATCGAAGAGATGACCAAGGTGCTGCCGAACTATGACGGCATCAATGTCGTGGGCACCGTTTATGGCGACGATCTGGCCGACAAATCCTACCGCGAGGCGCAGGGCCTGATGCAGTCCTACCCGGATCTTGATGCGATCATCGCCCCCACATCCGTGGGCATCGTGGCCGCCGCGCAAGCCGTGGCAGACGCGGGCAAGATCGGTCAGGTCAACGTAACGGGCCTTGGCCTGCCGTCGGAAATGGCAGGCGCCATTGAAAGCGGCGCGTCCAAATCCTTTGCAATCTGGAACCCCATCGACCTGGGATATTCCGCCACCTACATCGCCCATGCGCTTGCGTCTGGTGCGGTGACGGCCGAACCGGGCGCCGAGATTTCCATCGGTCGCGTGGGCTCCATCACACTGGACGATACAAACGCCGCCGCCATGGCCGATCCGTTTGTTTACGACGCGTCCAATATCGATCAGTTCAAGTCGATCTTCTAAGATCGCGGACTGAACCCGGCGCGACGGCCCAACCCGTCGTGCCGGGTCACCCCCTTATTTTTTGAAATCGCCGGGACACGCAATGCAGATGCAGACTGAGACATCGGTGCACGCGACCGCAGGCCACATCGCGCAGCCGGTGTTGGCCCTGTCCGGCATCACCAAGGTCTTTCCCGGCGTAAAGGCACTGTCCGACGTCTCGCTCAGCCTCTATCCGGGCAAGGTGACGGCCCTGATCGGGGAAAACGGCGCGGGCAAATCCACGGTCGTCAAAATCCTCACCGGGATTTACCAACCTGACGGAGGCGCGATCCTTGTGGATGGTGCGCCTGCCCTGTTCTCCACACCGCAAGCCGCCGCAGAACACGGTGTCACCGCCATCCATCAGGAAACTGTCCTGTTTGACGAATTGTCAGTGGCGGAAAACATCTTTCTCGGGCACGCGCCGCGCGGCGCGCTTGGCCTCATCGACCGCAAGACGATGCACAGCAAGGCGCGCGCCCTGCTCGACGGGATCGGCGCGCAGATCGACCCCGATCACAAGCTCAAGGACCTTGGCATAGCGAGCAAGCACCTTGTGGCGATTGCCCGTGCCCTGTCCATCGACGCGCGCGTCGTGATCATGGACGAACCCACCGCCGCCCTGTCCCACAAGGAAATCGAAGAGCTTTACGCCCTGGTGGACAGCCTCAAGGCGCAGGGCAAGGCGATCCTGTTCATCAGCCACAAGTTCGACGAAGTGTTCCGCATCGCCGACAATTACACCGTGTTCCGCGACGGGCAGTTGATCGGTGATGGCGCCATGTCGGACGTGACCGAGACCGATCTGGTCAAGATGATGGTCGGACGCGACGTGAGCCAGATTTTCCCCGAACGCGCTTCCAACATCGGTGACACGGTTCTGAACGTGAAGGACTATGCCCACCCGACCGAATTTGACGGCATCTCCTTTGCGCTGCGCAAGGGAGAAATCCTCGGCTTTTACGGGCTTGTCGGGGCGGGCCGGTCCGAATTCATGCAAGCGCTGTTCGGCATCACGCGGCCCTCTGCCGGCACGGTCGATATCAATGGCACGCGGGTCGAAATCAAATCCCCCGCCGATGCGATCGGCAACGGCATCGTCTATGTCCCCGAGGACCGTGGCAAGCAGGGCGCGATCCTGGACCTGCCGATTTTTCAGAATGTCACGCTGCCGTCGCTGGGGCGACTGTCCGGGAACGGGTTCCTGAAGCTGGCGCAGGAATTCCAGCTGACCCGCGAATATTGCGAGCGGCTGGATCTGCGGGCCGCGTCTCTGGACACCCATGTGGGCAACCTATCGGGTGGCAACCAGCAAAAGGTCGTGATCGCCAAATGGCTCGCGACAAGGCCGCGCATCATCATCCTCGATGAACCCACCAAGGGCGTCGATATCGGGTCCAAGGCGGCGGTCCATTCCTTCATGGCCGAACTCGCCGCCCAAGGGCTGGCGGTGATCATGGTCAGTTCTGAAATCCCCGAAGTGCTCGGCATGTCCGACCGCGTGATCGTCATGCGCGAGGGTCGGATTGCCGGTGAATTGGCCGGTGATGCGTTGCAACCCGAAACGCTCGTGCGCCTTGCCGCCGATATCTAGGAAAGCGCCGTCATGCTCAAACGTCTGATCTCATCGCGCGAGGCCTTGCTGGTCGGGGCCATTGTCCTACTTTTGGGGCTGATTGCGTCACGCTTTCCGGCCTTTGTGACCCCCGCGAACCTGGCCAACGTATTCAACGACACCTCCCCCCTGATCCTACTGGCCATTGGCCAGATGATCGTGATCCTGACCAAGTGCATCGACCTGAGCGTCGCGGCCAATCTGGCGCTCACGGGCATGGCGGTGGCGATGCTGAACCTCGTGGCGCCGGACCTGCCGATCATCTTCATCCTTGTACTGTCTATCGTGATGGGGGCAGCGCTTGGCATGATCAATGGGCTGCTGGTGTGGAAACTGGCCATCCCGTCCATCGTCGTGACCCTCGGCACGATGACCATTTTCCGTGGGACGATCTTCCTGTTGTCGGACGGCAAATGGGTCAACAGCCACGAGATGAGCCCGGCGTTCAAGGCCTTTCCCCGCGCCGAACTTCTCGGCCTTCCGGTGCTCAGCTGGATCGCGATCATCGCCGTCACTCTCTTTGTGATCGTCATGTCGCGCACGACGCTGGGACGCGCGTTCTATGCGGCGGGCGGCAATCCTCATGCCGCCACCTATGCCGGGATCAATGTGGGCAAAACGCAGTTCTGGGCCTTTACCATCTCGGGCGCGCTGGCGGGGCTTGCGGGCTATCTCTGGGTGTCGCGCTTTGCTGTGGCTTACGTCGACATCGCGGGCGGGTTCGAGCTGGACGTGGTGGCGGCCTGCGTCATTGGCGGCGTGTCGATTATGGGCGGTATTGGCACGGTCGCGGGCGCGCTTCTGGGCGCGCTGTTTCTGGGCATCATCAAGAACGCCCTGCCCGTCGTCGATATCTCGCCCTTCTGGCAACTGGCGATCTCCGGCGGCGCGATCATCATCGCCGTGGCCCTGAATGCGCAAGCCAACCGCAAGAAAGGCCGGATCATCCTCAAACAGGCGGAGCAACCGACATGAGCACCACCGACCGCATGATCCCCGACCGCCTGCGGTCGCCGCTGGAACAACGGATCAAAAGCTGGGAAACGCTGCTGCTGGCCGTGGCCATCGGCATCTTTGTCGCCAACAGCTTTGCCTCCCCTTACTTCCTCAACGCCTGGAACCTCAGCGACGCGACCTTCAACTTTACCGAAAAGGCGATGATCGCCTTTGCCATGGCACTGCTCATCATCTCGGGCGAAATTGACCTGTCTGTGGCGTCGATCATCGCGCTGGCCTCGACCGCGATGGGCGCCGCGGTGCAGGTGGGTGTGGGCACGCCGGGGCTTGTGATGATCGGGCTTGGCGTCGGCCTTGTCTGTGGCGCGTTCAACGGCGTCCTCGTGACCCGGTTTGGCCTGCCATCGATCGTGGTCACCATCGGCACGATGAGCCTTTTTCGCGGCATCAGCTTTATCGTGCTGGGGGATCAGGCCTATGGCGGCTACCCCAGCGGTTTTGCGTGGTTCGGTCAGGGTTATGTGTGGTGGGTGATCTCGTTTGAACTTGTCCTCTTTGCCATCATCGCGGTGATCTACGGCGTGATCCTGCACCGCACAAATTTCGGACGCGCGATATATGCCATCGGCAACAATCCGACCGGCGCGCTCTTTTCCGGCATCCGGGTGCAGCGGGTAAAGTTCATCCTGTTCCTGCTGACGGGTCTCATGTCCGGCATTGCCGCCGTGTGCCTGACGGCGCGGCTCGGCTCCACACGACCGTCCATCGCCACGGGGTGGGAGTTGGAGATTGTGACCATGGTCGTGCTGGGCGGTGTGAGCATCCTTGGCGGGTCGGGCACCATAGTGGGCGTGTTCATCGCGGCCTTTGTCATGGGATTGGTGACCTTTGGCCTTGGCCTGTTGAACGTGCCGGGCATCGTCATGTCCATCGTGATCGGCGCGCTTTTGATCGGTGTGATCGCCCTGCCCCGGCTGTGGTCGATGTGGCGGGCGCGCTAATGGAAAAGATCGCGTTCAAGATGCAGCTTAACCCCGGTTGCCGCGCAGAATATATCCGTCGCCATGACGAGATCTGGCCCGAGCTGTCAGAGCTGCTCCGGCAGGCCGGTGTCACGGATTACTCCATCCATCTGGACGCGGACACGCATATCCTCTTTGCTGTGCTCTGGCGCGCGGAGGGGCACGGCATGGACGATTTGCCAAACCATCCGGTGATGCAGAAATGGTGGGCGCATATGGCTGACATCATGAAGACGCACCCCGATAACGCACCCGTGGTCACGCCGCTTGAAACCGTGTTTCACATGCCATGACCCACCGCCATATCGCCGTGATCGACATTGGCAAGACCAATGCCAAGCTGGTGCTCGTCGATGCCGCCGACCTGTCCGAGATCGAGGTGATCACGCGCCCGAACACTGTCCTGCCGGGACCACCCTGGCCGCATTTCGACGTGGAGGCGCATTGGCAATTTCTTCTGCACGGCCTGCGCCGGTTTCAGCACAGCCACGGCATAGACGCCATTTCCATCACCACGCACGGGGCCTGCGCTGCGCTTCTGGATGCGGAAGGGATGCTGGCGGCGCCGATCCTTGATTACGAGCATGCCGGGCCAGATGATCTGGCCCGCGAATACGACACGCTCCGCCCTGCCTTTGCCGAAACGGGATCGCCCCGGCTGACGGGCGGATTGAACGTGGGCGCGCAACTGCATTGGCAATTTGCGCAGGACCCGACCCTGCACGCGCGCACGCACCGGATCGTGACCTACCCACAATTCTGGGGCGCGCGGCTGACCGGTGTTGCGGCGACGGATGTGACATCACTGGGGTGTCATACGGACCTGTGGGACCCGGCCAAGGCGGCCTTTTCCACGCTTGTGGACAGCTTGGACATCCGGGACAAGATGGCGCCACGCCATGTGCCGTCCGACATCCTTGGCCCCATCCTGCCGGAGATTGCCGGGTTGACGCGCATCCCCGAAAGCACGCCCGTCCATTGCGGCATCCACGATTCAAACGCCTCGCTCCTGCCCTATCTGCACAGCCTTCAGACCCCGTTCAGCGTTGTGTCCACCGGGACGTGGATCATCACCATGTCCATCGGTGGCACGACGCCTGCCCTTGATCCCGCGCGCGACACCCTGATCAACGTGACGGCCGATGGCACACCCGCCCCTTCCGCGCGGTTCATGGGCGGGCGCGAGCATGACATTGCCACCGGTGGTGCCCACGTCATCCCAAGCGCTGCCGACATCGACGCCGTGTTTGCGGATCAGGTCATGCTGATGCCCGCCGTGGTGCCCGACACCGGCCCGTTCAAAGGGCGCACAGCGCATTGGGTCGGGGACGAGCCGCCCATGGGAAGCGGGCAACGCACCGCTGCCGTGGCGTTCTACCTCGGGCTGGTGACAGCCGAATGCCTGACCAGTATCGGCCATGAGGGCGTGATCGTGGTCGAAGGACCGCTCGCCGCCAACACCCTGTTCCTCGATATGCTGTCAGTGGCCATGTCTGCGGATGTCTACCGTTCGGCCAGCGTCACCGGAACGAGCGCGGGGGCTGCGCGGCTGGCCCTCGACACGGACCCGCCCCCCGCGCAACTGGATCTCGTGAAACCGGACAGCGTCTCCCGCCTGCAAGCCTATGCCGCACAGTGGCGCGCAGCGGTCAGGACCTAATCCGCGATCAGATGGCACGCGGCATGGTGCCCGTCCGCAATGTCGCGAAACGCCGGCTCCGTCTCGCGGCACCGCGCCTCTGCGATGGGGCAGCGGCTGGCAAACCGGCAGCCTTTGGGAAGGTTCACAGGGTCGGGCGGATCGCCGGGGATCAGGATGCGCTGGCGATCAGCACCACGCCGGTCCACGCGCGGTACTGCGGACAGAAGCGCCTGCGTGTAGGGGTGGCGCGGGCCGTTGAAAAGGTCGAGGCGGCGCGCCTGTTCGACCACCTTGCCCATATACATCACCGCAATCTGGTCGCACATGTGCTGCACCACGCCCAGATCATGGCTGATGAACAGATAGGTCAGCCCAAACTGTGTCTGCAACCGCCGCAGCAGGTTCAGGATCTGCGCCTGCACCGCCACATCCAGCGCCGACACCGCCTCGTCACAGATGATCAGCTGGGGCCGCGTCGCCAGCGCCCGCGCAATCCCGATCCGCTGGCGCTGACCGCCGGAAAACTGGTGCGGGAACAGGCGCTGCTGTTCCGCCCGCAGGCCCACAGCCTCGAACAACTCATCCACGATGGCGCGTTTTTCCGCCTCGGACTTGTCCGTCAGGCTGTCGAGCGGTTCGCGCACGATGTCGGCCACCCGCTTGCGCGGGTTGAGGCTGCTGTAGGGGTCCTGAAAGATGAACTGCACCTTCTGGCGCATCTGCCGCAGGGCCTCGCCTTGCGTGCGCAGGATGTCATCCCCATCGAGCATCGCGGCGCCCTTGTGCGCCGCCACCAGCCGCGCCACGGCCAGCGCCGCCGTCGTCTTGCCCGACCCGCTTTCACCCACGATGCCCAGCGTCTGCCCACGCGGAATTTCAAACGACACGTCGTCCACCGCGTAAAGATAGCGCTTCTTGCCCCAGCCTCCGCGTTTGACCTCGAACCGGACGGTGAGGTTGTCGACCTTCAAAAGCGGCCCCGTCATTCAGAGGCCCTCCGCATGCCAGCAATCGGCGATCTGCCCGCCCTCAAAACGCGCCTCGGGTGGGCGCGCAGTGTGGCACCGGTCGCTCGCATGGGCACAGCGCGCTGCAAACAGGCAGGCATCGCGGCCAAAATCGCGCAAAGACGGCACGATCCCCGACACCTCAAACAGCTCCGGGCGCTCTTCGGTCAGCACATCATGCAGGTGCGGCACGCAGGAAATCAAACCTTGGGTATAGGGGTGGCGTGCATGGTCGATGATCTGGCCCACCGGACCAAGCTCCGCCTTGCGTCCGGCATACATCACGATCATCCGTTCCGCCATTTCGGCAACCGCGCCCATGTCGTGGGTGATCAGGACGATCGACGTGCCCGTCTGCGCCCGCAAATCGCGCAGCAGGTCAAAGATCTGCGCCTGCACCGTCACGTCCAATGCCGTGGTTGGCTCATCCGCAATCAGAATCCTGGGCTTGCACGCCAGCGCCATGGCGATCATCGCCCGCTGCCGCTGACCGCCCGACAGCTGGAACGGGTAATCCGCCGCGCGCCCCTTGGGGTTGGGAATGCGCACCGCATCCAGCAGCGCCACCGCCTCGCCCCAAGCCGCGCGACGGCTCAGCCCCTGATGCGCGCGCAGCACCTCGGCGATCTGTTCCCCGATGGTGAAGACGGGGTTCAGCGAGGTCATCGGCTCCTGAAAGATCATCGAGATGTCGTTGCCCCGGATCTCCCGCAGGCGCGCGGGTGACGCGGTTGTCATATCCTCACCGTCAAAGCGGATGGACCCGCCCGCCACACGGCCAATGCGGTCGGGCAACAGTCCCATGATCGCCAGCGCCGTCATCGACTTGCCACAGCCGGATTCGCCCACGAAACTCAGCGTCTCCCCCGCCTCCAGCGTAAAGGACAGATCGTCGATCACAGGCGCCGTTCCGTCCCGCGTGGTCAGCTCAATCCGCAGGTTTTCGACCTCAAGCAGCGCCATCAGCGTTGCCTCAGTTTCGGGTTCAGCGCGTCGTTCAACCCGTCACCCACCAGCGATATCGCCAACACTGTGATGAAGATCGCGAACCCTGGGATCGTGACGGTGTAACTGGCATCGAGAATATATTGCCGGTTCGATCCGATGATCTGCCCCCAGCTGACCACATTGGGATCGGTGAGGCCGAGGAAGGACAACCCCGCCTCAAACAGGATCGCGGAGCCGACCATGAGCGCCGATTGCACGATGATGGGCGGCAGTGCGTTGGGCAGGATCACGGCGAACATCAGCTTGGCATTGGGCACGCCGGACGCGCGGGATGCCATGACATATTCCAGCTCGCGAATGCGCAGGAACTCGGCCCGCGTTATGCGGGCGACGGCCGTCCAGCTGACCACGCCGATGGCGAATGTGATCATGGGCAGCGACGCGCCGAACAGCGCCACCAGCACCATGGAAAACAGCAAGGTCGGCAGCACCTGAAAGAACTCGGTCAGGCGCATCAGGATCTCTTCGACCCAGCCGCGATAGAACCCCGCAAGCGCCCCCACGCTCACCCCGATAAAGATCGACACAAACGCCGCCGCAAGCCCGATCATCAGCGACACCCGCGCCCCGTTGATGATCATCGCCAGCAGGTCGCGCCCGAGGTAATCGGTGCCCAGCAGGAACCCCTGCTCCCCCGGTGGCGAAAACGGTGCCCACACCATGTCGAACGGGTCCGTCGGATACAGGATCGGGCCAAACACCGCCATGAAACAGATCGCCCCCAGCACAATCAGCGCCACAACAGCGGCATGGTTGCGCAGGAACATGCCCCACGCCTCGCGCAGCGGGCTTTGCGCCTTGGGGATTTCGTCTTGCAGGCTCATGACCGGCCCCCGATGCGCGGGTCCACAAGCCGTTGCGCCAGATCGGTGAGCAAATTGCCCACGATCACCACCAGCGCGGAGAAAAACAGGATGCCCAGGATCGTGGGCGTATCGCGCGCAATGATCGACTGGAACGCAAGCGTGCCAAGGCCGGGCCAGCTGAACACCGCCTCGACCAGAACGGCCCCAGAGATGACGGCAGAAAACTGCAAACCGGCCAACGTGATGACGGGCGACACCGCGTTTTTCAGCGCGTGTTTGTAGACGACTTCGCGATCCGTCAGCCCCTTGGCCTTGGCCGTGCGCACATAGTCGGAGCCCAGCACTTCCATCATCGACGCCCGCGCCAACCGCGAGTAGAGCGCGAGGAATACGGAGGCCAGCGTCACCATCGGCAGCACAAGATGCCGCGCGATATCCGCCGCCTCGACCCAGAAATTGCCCTCGACCGTGACGTCCCGCATCCCCGCCACCGGAAAGATTGGGATTTGCAGCGAAAACGCGATCAGCAGCAGGATGCCGGTCCAGAACACCGGCGCGGAATAGCCAAAGAGCGCCACGAACGTGACCACATAGCTCGCCACCCCATTGGGCCTGCGCGCCGAGATCACGCCCAGCACCACGCCGATCAACAGCGCAAGGATCTGCGCGCTGAACACCAGAAGCAGCGTCGCAGGCAGCCGCTGCAGGATCAGTTCTGTCACCGGTTCATTGTAGAAAAACGAAAACCCCAGATCGGCCCGCAACACCCCACCCACATAGCGGGCCAGTTGCACGACAAACGTCTGGTCCAGCCCGTAATCCGCCCGGATCTGGTCCAGCAACTCCTGATCCGCGCCGCCCATCGATTGGCTGATCGTGTCCGCCACATCGCCCGGCGCCAGATGCATCAGGGAAAAGTTCAGGACCAGCACAGCCAGCAGCAGCAAAGCCGCATAGAACAGGCGGGTCGCGATGGTGCGCAGCACGGTCACGGGCGGGAACATCCTTGCATGAAAAACCCGCAGCAGGCGCCCCCGCTGCGGGTCGATGATCGCAGGATCACTCTTTGAGGTAGGTCATGTCGATCGGCGTCGACGTGCCCCAGATGCCCAAGGGCGGATTGCCCACCTTGTCGGAATAGACCGTGTGATAGGGCAGCGTGTTGGTGTGATAGACCGGCAGGTCCGTCGCGATGATCTGCTGGAACTCGGCATAGAGTTCCTTGCGCTTGGCCGGGTCGCTTTCGGTTGCGGCCATGGCCATGATCTCGTCCACACGGGCGTTGGAATAGCCTTGGGTGTTGGACCAAACGCCCTTGCCGATGTTGGTGCTGTCATAGGTGCGGTGCACCCCGATCACGGGGTCCCCCCAGTTGAACACCGTGTCCCAGCTCATGTCGAACTCCATGTCGCCCATGCGCTTGGCCCATGTCGGGAAATCCGCGCTGGCGCGCACTTCGACATCAATGCCCACCTTCTTGAGCGAGGCTTTGACATATTCCACCTGCGGTTTCACGCCGGGCCAGCCAAAGTCGATGGTCAGCGAGAACCGGCTGTCGCCGTCCATCGGATATCCCGCCTCGTCCAGCAGAGCCGCCGCCTTGTCGAGATCAACGTCATAGGTCGGCACATCCGCGTTATAGAACGGGCTGTCGGGGTGGATGCCCGTGCGGCTGTCGGCGGCGGTGCCCTGCATCAACGCGTTCTGGATAAAGTTCTTGTCGATGGAATAGGCGATCGCCTGACGCACGCGCACATCCGACAATGGCCCGTCACCGCCCGTGTTCATCGCCAGCCAGTCGAGCGGGCCGATGGCGCCGTACCCTTCGGGCGTAACGGTGATCCCGTCCACACCCTTGAGACGGTTGACCATTTGTGGGACCGATTCAAACGCACCCATGTGCAATTCGCCATTCTCATAGGCGATGGTGCGCGCCGACACATCCGTGATGATGCGCAGCACAACGCGGTCGAGATACGGCCGCCCGTCGATGAAGAAATCATCGAAACGCTCGAGGATCACATGCTCGCCGTTTTTGAATTCCACCAACTTGAACGGGCCGGAACCGACGACATTTTCGTTGTTGCGCGGGTGCGACTTGACCTCTTCAATGGGCACATCGCCATAGATGTGCTTGGGCAGGATCGACATCAGCTGTCCCGACATGGCCAGCATCAGCGCCGGATGCGGTTTGGACAGCTTGAGGATCGCGGTGTGCTCATCCGGTGTTTCGACCGTTTCCACGGGCGCGAACATTGTCTTGAACGGGTGGTTCGCCTTGATCACATCGACGGAGAACGCGATGTCTTCGGACGTGATCGGCGCACCGTCATGGAACACCGCGTCCTTGACGAGGTTGAGCGTGACAGACAGCCCATCTTCGCTGATCTCCCAGCTTTCGGCGAGATAGGGCTGCGGCGTCCAGTCTTCGTCATAGCGCAGGGGTGAGGCGAAAAGCTGGGCCGCCGGATAGCCCGTCACGATACCCGATTGCACCGCACCGTTCAGTGACCGGGGGTTCGATCCCATCACCGACACCAGCGTGCCGCCGCGCACCGGCTCTTCGGCCATGGCCTGGCCGACGGCCATCACGCTGACCAACGCGGCCGAGGCGACGAGCCCTTTGAACACATGCTTCATCATCATTCTCCCACATCGTTTTCGTTATTTTCTCAAAGCGTAGACCAGCCCATGCGTCACACAAAACGGAAAATGCAAAACGCCATGGGCGATTGTCCGAACGTCCGATCCCGCATACGCTTTGCCCAATTGTGCAAAAATGAGGCCCGCACCCATGTCCCAAACCACCATCTATGCGGCCCGCAAGATCATCACGATGAACCCGTCCCGCCCCGAGGCAACCCATGTGGCCGTGCGCGACGGGCGCATCCTTGGTGTCGGCACGCTGGAAGAACTGGCCACGTGGGGCCCGCATGATCTGGACAACCGCTTTGCCGACAAGGTGCTGATGCCCGGTTTTGTGGAAGGGCACGCGCACACGATGGAAGGCTCGCTCTGGGCCAAGGTCTATTGCGGCTGGTTCGACCGCATGGATCCCGGTGGCAGGATGTGGGACGGGCTCAAGAGCATCGACGCCGTGGTGGATCGGCTGCGGGTGGCCTCGGACGCGATGGACGATCCCGACGCGCCCCTGTCGGGCTGGCAGCTTGACCCGATCTACATGAACAACGAACGGGTGAGCCGCGCCGATCTGGACCGCGTATCGACCACACGGCCCATCGGCATACTGCACGCGTCCGGCCATATCATGAACGTGAACACCCGCGCGCTGGAACTGGCCGGGTTGATGAAAACCGGTCTGAACAATCCGGGCATTCCGCTGGGCGATGACGGATTTCCCACGGGCGAGTTGAAGGGGCCGGAGGTCATGACACCGGTGGGCGTGCATGTGGGGTTCGAACGCAACCTTCTGGACGCGGATGAAGACGGGCTGGTGAACTTTGCCCGGCTCTGCGTGCGCACGGGCACGACGACAATCACCGATCTGGCGTCCCGGCTGGACGAAGACACGGTGGACATGATGCTGCGCGTCACGTCGCAGCCCGACTATCCCGCCCGCATCGTGCCGTTGCGCTTTTTCCTGGGTCTCACGCCCGAAGACCTCGTGGCCGAAGTGCTGCGGCTGCGCGAGATGTCCACGGACCGGCTGCGCCTTGGCCGGATCAAGATCGTGGCCGATGGCTCCATTCAGGGGTTTTCCGCCCGCCTGCGCTGGCCCGGCTATCACAACGGCGCGCCGAACGGGCTGTGGTATATCGCACCCGAACAGCTGTCCGAAATCCTGCACCGCGCTTTGGAGGCGGGCGTGCAGGTGCATACGCACACGAATGGCGATCAGGCGACGCAGCTGGTGCTGGAAAAACTGGCCCCTGCCCTGCAGGCGCATCCGAACCCCGACCACCGCTTTACCCTACAACATTGCCAACTGGCTGATGCCGCGCAGTTTGCGCAGGCGGCCAAGCTGGGCATGTGCGTCAACCTCTTTGCCAATCACCACTTTTACTGGGGGGATGAGCATTACAACCTGACCGTCGGGCCGGAGCGCGCCACGCGCATGAACGCAGCGCGCTCGGCGCTGGATACCGGCATGCCTGTGGCGATCCATTCGGACGCGCCGGTCACGCCGCTCGGGCCGCTGTTCACCGCATGGGCCGCCGTCACGCGTCTGACCGCATCGGGCCGCGTGCAAGGGGCCGAGGAACGCATCACGGTGGCAGAAGCGCTCTGGGCCATCACCATGGGCGCGGCCTATACCCTGCACATGGAGGGCGAGGTCGGGTCCATCGAGACGGGCAAGCACGCCGATTTCGCCGTACTGGAGGATGACCCGACAACCTGCGATCCCATGGCGCTCAAGGACATTGCCGTCTGGGGCACGGTGCAGGGCGGACGGGTCTTTGCCGCCGCGGACCAATGACCGCAGCCATCCCCGTCACGATCATCGGCGGCTATCTCGGGGCGGGCAAGACCACGCTGATCAATGCGATGCTGCGGGCTGCAAATGGCGTGAAACTGGCCGTACTGGTCAACGAATTTGGCGAACTGCCCATCGACGAGGACCTGATCGAGGCGCAGGACGACGCGCTGATCTCCATCGCGGGCGGCTGTATCTGCTGCTCGTTCGGCTCAGACCTGAGTGCGGCGATGGTCAAGTTGGCTGAGATGTCGCCCGCACCCGATCACATCGTGATCGAGACGTCCGGCGTCGCCCTGCCGGGTGCGATCACCCACACGCTGTCCATTCTGTCGGGGTTTTCCGTGGATGGCATCTGTGTGCTTGCCGATTGCGCCCATGCTCGTGCGCAGGCGCAGGACGACTACATTGGCGACACGATCACGCGGCAGTTCAGCGATGCGAACCTGCTCCTGCTCACGAAATCCGATCTGGTGTCAGACGCGGTGCTGGCGGACATGCAGGCGTGGCTGCGCACCACGTGGCCCGCTCCGGGTCAGGTGGTGGTGCGGGACGGCAAGGTGCCGCTGTCCATCCTGCTGGGCCGGTTCGACGAGGCCGTCGCGAACAGCGTCACAGGCCACCACGATGCCGCCTATGACAGCGTGTTTCTCGACCCGTCGGGTCCAGTGGATGTGCAGGCGCTGGTGACCGAGCTGACCCGACCCGCGCATAATATCCTGCGCGCCAAGGGATTCGTGCGCGACCATGACGGGCACACAAGGCTGATCCAGATCGTCGGACCGCGCGCAGATGTGAGCGTGGCCGATACCCACGCCGCGCCGGGCCTTGTGTGTATCGGGCGCAGCGGTCTGCTGGCGCGTTCTGCCATTGCCTCACTTGTCCAGTGAGGCCAACCCAAAGACGGCGACCGGCGCCTCCAGCCCTTTGATCGGCTGCGCCCCCTGCGGCACCAAACCGGCGGGTGCGGCGGCGTCATGTGTCGCCTGATCCGCCAACACGGACAGGCCCATGTCCTTGCACTGCGCCTCAAGCCGTGCGGCAAGGTTCACCGCATCGCCATACACGGTGAATGACTGTCGGTCCGTCGATCCGATCGTGCCCGTGACCAGATCACCGCTGGCAATCCCGACCCTTACCGCAAATGCGTGCCGTTCCGCCACCGTTTGCAACGCCCTCGCGGCCCGCAAGGCCGATGCTGCCGGATCGGCTACACGGATCGGCGCGTTGAAGGTGACCAGAAAACCGTCCCCCAGATAGGACATCACAATGCCGCCCTCTGCCGACACGGCATCCGTCGCATCGGCCAGAAACGCATCAAGCGTGCGGATCACATGTTCGGGCGAATGCGCCGCTGAGAACGCGGTGAACCCCGCAATATCCATGACAAGTGCTGTGCCATACGCGCGCTGTGGCCGCATCGGCCCGTCGTTGGCAATCAGCTTTTGCGCTATCTCGGCAGGCACGTATTTGCCAAAGAGCGCGCTCACCCGCTCGCGCGCGCCGCGTTCGCGCCGCCATTCCATATCGGCAGCAACCTGGGCGAAAAACACACCGCGCGCCCGGTGCACCGCAATGGCCAGCGCCAGGGCTGCGAACATCAGCATCGCGGTTTCCTCGATCCGGTTGCCACGCCCGATAAAGTCGATTGATAGGAACACGCGCTCGTAATCACCGCGGGTCGCCGCCGGTGGGATGTCGGCCCAGGACAGCGTGCGGTCCATACCCGCCACCACCCAGACAAACGCCGCCCACCAGCCCACGACACACATCGCACCGGTCCAGAGCACCAGCCGCCACGACAGGCTCAGGCAGCAAATGGCAACCATCGGGAACAGAAAGTAGATGCCATAGGCGCGGAATGCGATGATCTGCGGCACGTCATCCGCCCGGCTGATGGGGATCAGCACAAAGAGCGCACAGATTGACAGCGTGTCGAGCGCATAGACGGCGTATTTCATCCACCACCGGTCCAGCGGTGTTCCAATCACCGCCAGATGCGCCACCCCCACGGCGGTAAAGATCAGCAGGACCACCACGGCCGCACCACGCGGCTCAAATTCCGTAAACAGGATCGGCGCGCCGACATACCACGCAAAGGCCAACCCGGTCACAAGCGTGCGTACGGCAATCGCAAGGCGCAGGCCTGCCTGTTCAGCCCGGATCAGGCGCGCGGCGGATTCAACAGAAAGCGGATCGGTGTCAGACGTGGTCATTGCGAAATCCCGCGTTGTGCCCGCGTGCCACTGTGCGGAACACGGCGCTGCATGACACCTGTGGCGCGATGTTCATTTGGCAACGACCGGGCGCCGCCAAGGCTCAGGGCAAAGCCCACCGCGATGATCAGAACCCCAACGCACTCGGCCACGGACGGCACCGCGCCGAACAGAACACATGCGATGGCGAGCGCAACCACAGGCGTAAAGACTGGCAACAGCGCCGCCACCTGCACCGGCAGCATCCGCACGGCACCAATCAGCGCCACAACGCTCAGAACGCCGCCCACGAGCCCCTGCATCACGATTTGCAGAACCAGCGCGGCAGGTTCCATGTCCCCCAAGCTCTCAACCGCCGAAGCCCCCAAAAGCGGGACCGCAACAAGCGCCGATCCCCCCGCCACGCTCAACGTGCCTTCGATCATCGGGATCCGCCACAGCCGGAGCAAGACCGTGTACCCGCCCCACAGACAGCCCGCAGTCACAAAGAATGCGGCACCCGTCTGCCAACCCGGCGCAAGCCCGCGCAGATCTAGACCGATCAACAGGGCAAGCCCCGCAAACATCACCGCGGCCCCCGCCAGCCGCCCCATGCCAATCGCCTGACCCAGCAGCACGCGCCCCAGCACAGCGCCCGTCACGAACACCGCTACCGGTGCAAACAAAAGGCCGTGGGACAACGGCGCATGAGCATAGCCGCTGACCGCGATCAGGCCGAACAACGGCCCGCCCAAGAGGATCAGCACCGCCAGCCGCGCCAACGGGACACCGGACGCCCGCCCCGACACATGCAGAAGAACCAGCGCGGGCAGGACAAACACCCCCGGCACGGCAAAGCGCAGGAACGCCAGCGCGTCGGGTGACATCCCCGCGTCGATCCCCTGTTTCGCCGCCACATTATACCCGGACCAGCACAGCACGGTCAGAGCGCCCAGCATCGGCCCAGTCCAAGATGTCATCGCCATTCTGCGTCTCCCTCTACGGTGCCACTTAGAATGCGCTTTGCCGTTCATACTCTCCAATGCTATTATCTGGCAGAAATGATGCCCAGGAGGCATGTATGGAACTCCGCCACCTGCGCTACTTCGTGGCCGTCGCCGATCACGGCGGCATCACGCACGCGGCCGAACGGCTCAACATCGCGCAACCTGCCGTCTCGCGGCAGATCCGCGATCTGGAGGCCGAGTTGGGCGTGACCCTCCTGATCCGCGAAGGCCGCCGGGTGGCGCTGTCGGAGGCAGGGCTTGCCTTTGCCGAACGGGCGCGCGCTGTGCTGGCCGCAACAGATGAGGCGGTGGCCGAAGCGCGCCGCATCGAACGGGGTGAAGCGGGCCATATTCGCATCGGCCTTCTGGAAAGCGCCTCCTGGTCCGGCCACCTGCCCGAAGCGCTCAGCCGCTTTGCCCGGACCTACCCGGATGTGCGCATGGACATCGTGCCCATGGGGTCCGTCGAACAGATCAACGCGGTGCTGGCCGGGGACCTCAATGCCGCCTTTGTCTATCGACAGGACAATTTGGTAGAGGACGCGTTGCGCATCCTGCCCCTGCGCACGGACAACGTGATGCTGGCAGCATCCATCGGCCTCGACTTTGAAAAGGACGGACCGCTCGACCTTGAGGATATCGACGGCCTGCCCATCGTCGCCTTTCCGCGCGCAATTGCGCCCGCATATCACGACGCGCTGCACGGCGCGCTCGCAGCCATCGGTTTCGACGCACAGATCGTGCAGGAGGCAGACAACGAAACCACCATGCTCAGCCTTGTGTCCGCCGGTGTCGGTTGCGCCTTTGTCAATTCGGCCAACATGCACCGCCCACCAGAACATGTGCGCTTCTATCCGGTGCAGGGCTTGTCGGTGCCAATCGACTTTCTGTTTGTCACGCGCACATCGCCCGGCGGTCTGACCGAGCGTCTGTGGCAGGTCGTCAAAAGCCTAAATGCCCAAAAGGCATAAATTATATATCAGATCAGAATTTTTAATTATGTAATCGACACCCCAGATTTGTCTCATCAAACGCAGCGATGGAGACATATCATGACACGCACACTGACAGCCGCAGCGCTGGCCACGGCCCTGACCACCGCGACATCCGGCCTGGCCGATACCCGCGCCGGGACACCGGTGACGGCCGAAACATATGTTGCCCAGGCCGAAATGATCCGCATTGCCGATGCGCTGGACGCCGCGGTCGATGCCAAGGACTGGACACTGGCGCGGTCGTTCTTTGTGGACACGATTGACGTGGATTTCACGTCGCTTGTGGGCGGTACGCCCGCCACAATCCCTGCCGATGCGCTGATCGCCGGGTGGTCCGGCAATCTGACTGCGGAAAAGACGTCGTTCCACCTGCGCGGCAATCACCGTGTGACGTTCCACGACGACGGGTCCGCGACGATGCAGTCGCACGGATACGCCTGGAACCGGATGGAGCGGGGCGCCCTGCCCGAAAATGGCGGCGAGGCACTCTGGGAAGTCTGGGGCACCTACACCCACGGCTTTGTCGAAACGGACGCCGGATGGAAGGTCGACGCAATGACCTTTGACGCAACCGCCGAACGCGGCAGCACCTTTGTCCGCAACACGCCCGGCACCTGAACCCCTTCAATTCATTCCTCGAAAGGAGACATACCCATGACCAATCCGATCAACACCACCCGCCGTTCCCTCCTGACCGCAGGGGCCGCCGCCCTGGCCCTGAGCGGGCTGAGCGCGCAGCGCGTCGCCGCACAATCCACGCCCTCAAGTGCCCCGCAAGGCCGCCGGATGCTTGGCGCGCTCGAGGTGTCCGCCATGGGCCTTGGCGTGCAGAACCACAGCCGCACGTTCCACACGACCGTGCCCAACCGCGCCGAAATGCACCGCATCATCCGCCGTGCCGTGGATGAGGGCATCACCTTTATCGACACCGCCGAAGTGTACGGTCCCCACGAATCCGAACGCATTCTCGGCGAGGCATCGGGCGATATCCGGAACCAAATCCAGATCGCGACCAAGTTCGGCTTTAACGTCGATCTGGAAACGGGTGCATGGCAGCCGGGCCTGATCAGTGATCCCGCGCATATCAAGAAGGCGGTCGAAGGATCGCTGCGCCGGTTGCGCACGGACCGCATCGACCTGCTCTATCAGCACCGCGTGGACCCGACCGTCCCGATCGAGGACGTCGCGGGCGCTGTTCGTGACCTGATGGACGAGGGCAAGGTGCTGCATTGGGGCCTGTCGGAGATGGGGCCAGAGACCTTGCGCCGCGCCCATGCCGAATTGCCCGTTGCCGCCGTGCAAAACGAATATTCGATGCTGTGGCGTGGCCCGGAAACCGGCCTCCTGGCGCTGTGTGAGGACCTTGGGATCGGCTTTGTTCCGTTCAGCCCGCTGGGGTACGGTTTTCTGACCGGCGCTGTCGATATGGGAACCAGTTTTGCGCCAGGTGATTTCCGCGCCAACACCAGCCGGATGGACCCCGAAAACCGCGAGGCGAACATGGCGCTGGTGGAACTGGTCAAAGACTGGGCCAGCCGCAAGAACGCGGCACCGGGGCAGATCGCACTGGCGTGGCTGATGGCGCAAGGACCGTCAATCGTGCCGATTCCCGGCACCACGCAGATGCCGCACCTGCTGGAGAACGCGGGCGCTGCCGGGATTGCCTTTACCGCCGCAGAACTGGCCGAACTGACAAGCCAGCTGGACGCGATCACGGTTAAGGGGGCGCGGATGCCGGACATGGTCGCGGCATGGTCCAATGTCGAGGCGCCCGAACGCAGCTAGGCCCAACCGAGACGAAAGAAAGATGCCACCGCCCAACCCCGGGCGGTGGCATATCTGTTGGCGCATATCTGCGCGGTAAGGTCTCTGCACCCGGCGACTGCTCCTGGTGTTGGGGGCCAAGAGCGCCGGGATCACCGGCAGCCGGGTGCAGAGCAGGTGAGGCGCCCCCTCCAGTTGGAACGCCAAGCCCGGTGCAGCCTCAGGCCGCCATGGTCACAGGGGCCACGCCGCCGCCCCGCGCCTCAATCGCCATGCATTCCACAAGGAATGCCGCGTTGCGGTCGCTGACCACGTCATACCCGCCGTGAACCTGGCCCAACTCGGCCGGGTGAACCACGGGGCGCGGACAATGCAGCAGAATTCCGCCTTCGGCGTAGACGACCTCATCCGTGGCAAAGACCAGCGTGATCACTTCCATCTGCGGGAACGGCGCGGTGCGGGTGATGCCCCGGAACCCGTCCAGCGCCTTGGCCTTGAGAACCGCAAACGGATCGCCATTGGCATCACAGGCCGCTTCGCTTTCGATCAGAACACCCTGATCCGGCAGCAGCGTCACATCGACGGTGTTGCCCATGGCCCCGGCGGGCACCAGCACAAGTGCTGTGTCGCCCATCGCGGCATCCGACATCCAAAGCGTCTCGCGGCGCACCTCCAGCAGAGGCTGCAGGCCGCGGTCAAAGGTCAGAACCATGTCACCGGGTGCCAGCGCTTCGACCGCACGCCATCCCATCGCCGTGCCGATCCGTGTGCCGGCCATCAGGCCGCGCGATACAAACAGACCGCCATCCACAGCACCCGAGGTTTCGGGCATACGGCGCGGTGCATCGTCTTTCATCCATCCAAACATCTCATCGTCCCCAGAGTGTCGGCGCCTCGTTCGGGCAGCGGCGCCTGTTGCAGTTGATGAACACAATTGGAGTGATTCCCGCGGCGGAGACGGGACTGGAAATGGGCATGAATGCGGCATTGTTGACGGCACGCCGTGCAATAGCGGATCGGGCCTTCAGACTGTGCACGGAATGGCGACAAAAACGGCCCATGCGCGGCCATCGTCGTTAACCATGTGCGGCAATTGTGGTTTACGCAGTGCCTCAGTCGAAGCGGTAAGCGAATCTCTCGATGTCCTCGGCGCAATCCGCCGCAACCGCCGCCCGCGCCGCATCATCATAGTAGCCCCGGTAATCCGTATCACGGTCCGACATGTTGACCCGCGGCAGGCTGAGCGTGAACCCAAGGTGATCCCAGAGCGGTGCCGCGTCGGTGTCAAACGCCTCAATCCGGATATAGGCATCACAGCGTTCCGTGCCGCTGGCATCCGTCATATAGTGGCGCGCCGGGCTCGCCCGCAGGGACGCGCGGACATGCGGTGCCTGCACAAACTCCACAAAGGCCATCTGCCGGGCCAGCGCCACGGCCGGGTGGTCAAAGCTTTGCCCGCGCAGCCAGTGATAATAGCTCACCATGCGGTCCCACGGATTGCGTACCAGCGTAAAGGCAAAGAGGCCATCAAGCGACGGCACCAGACCGTCGATATCCGCCAGCGTCGCATGTTTCCAAAGCCGCCCGCGCGTCTCCACCCCGGCCAGCCGCCGCCGCCGTTTGAGCGCCTTGGGCGTGTCACCCAGCATGATGTCGTCCTTCATCGCGCGGTCTTCCAGCGCAAGCGCCAGCGCGGTTCCCCCGGTCTTGGGCGCGTGGATAAAGACGTATTGACGGCCCGTGGACAGGATCATGGGCACACCCTACCGACCAAAACGCGCACAGGCCACCACCTCGCGCTTGCGCACCGGGACCTGTTTGCGCAATGTCGCGCGACCGATGGCACAAGGGAGGATGCGATGGGCTGGATGGCTGATGAAACGGGGCTCGACAAATGTGCCGCCAACTATGTACCGCTGACGCCGCTGTCGCATCTGCGGCGGGCCGCACAGGTGTTTGCCGACCGCACCGCAGTGGTCTATGGCGCGCACCGCGTGACCTATGCGCAGTATCATGAACGCTGCACGCGGCTGGCCTCTGCGCTGGCTGGCATGGGCGTGGAACCGGGTGATGTGGTCGCGACGCTGATCCCCAACCTGCCCGCACAGGCAGAGGCGCATTTCGGCGTGCCCGCCTGCGGTGCGGTGCTGAACACGATCAACACCCGGCTCGATGTCGATACCGTCGCCTATATCCTTGAGCATGGCGGCGCCAAGGCCGTGCTGGTCGATCCGCAATTCCTCGGACTCGCCGAAGCGGCAGTGACAGCCATGACCGGCCCCACCCCGCAACTGATCGAGGTGGCCGATGCCGCCGCCGGTTTCGCCGCCTCGGGCCGGTATCCCGAGTATGAGGACATGCTGGCCTCGGCCGATCCCGGCTTTGACTGGATCATGCCGCAGGACGAATGGGAAAGCCTGTCGCTCAACTATACCTCCGGCACCACCGGACGGCCCAAGGGTGTCGTCTATCACCACCGCGGCGCATATCTGATGACCATGGGCACCGTGGTCAGCTGGCGCATGGTGCTGCACCCGGTGTTCATGGCGATTGTCCCGCTCTTTCACTGCAACGGGTGGAACCACACCTGGATGATGCCGCTGGTCGGGGGCACGCTGGTCTGCTGCCGCGATATCACGGCCAGTGCGGTCTATGACGCCATCGCGGACGAAGGGGTCACGCATTTCGGCGGTGCGCCGATCGTGCTCAATATGATCGTGAACGCAGAGGATGCCGAGCGCCGCGCCTTTGATCACGTGATCGAAGTCTTTACCGCAGGCGCTCCGCCCGCGCCCGCCACATTGGCCAAGATCGAAGCGCTCGGCTTCAATGTCACGCAGGTGTACGGGCTGACCGAAACCTATGGCCACGTCACGGAATGCCTGTGGCGCAGCGATTGGGACACCAAAGCCCCAGAGGCCAAGGCCGCCATCAAAGCGCGGCAAGGGGTGGCATTCCCGATGATGGAAGACATCACCGTGATGGATGCCGAGATGATCCAGATTGAGCGCGACGGCACCGCGCAGGGCGAGATCATGATCCGCGGCAATTCCGTGATGAAAGGGTATCTGAAGAACCCGGAGGCGACCGAGGAGAGCTTTGCCGGGGGGTATTTTCATTCCGGCGACATCGCGATCCAACACGACGACGGCTATATCCAAATCGCGGACCGGGCAAAGGACATCATCATTTCCGGAGGCGAGAACATCTCATCGGTGGAGGTCGAGGGGGTGTTGATGGCGCATCCGGACGTGAACCTCGCCGCCGTCGTGGCCAAGCCGGATGACAAATGGGGCGAGGTGCCGTGCGCCTTCGTCGAATTGAAGCCGGGCACCGCACCGACGGAAGCGGACCTGATCGCATTTGCCCGCGAAACACTGGCCGGTTTCAAAGCCCCTAAGGCGGTCGTGTTTCAGGAACTGCCCAAAACGTCAACCGGCAAGATCCAGAAGTTCGAACTGCGCAAAGTGGCAAAAGCGCTGTGAGCGAGGGATTTCGCCGCGGCTCTGCCGCGTCGACAGGCCGGGGGCTGCGCCCCCGGACCCCCATTCCACGTCAGGATCAGCGGACGAAGGCGTCCGCAAACCCGAGCGCGCGGGCCGTGCGCAACCCGTTGTTCAGACCGGTTTGCGACGCAAACGGACCGGCAAGCACGACCGTATAGCGCTTACCGCCCCGTTTCAGCGTGCCCAGCCGCGCAGGCAAACCCGCACGCGCCAGCTTTTGCGCCGTACCTTGCGCGTTGGCCGCGACACCGAAAGTGCCGACCTGGACATACTGACCCTTCACCGCTTTCTGCGGTGACTTGACTGCAGCCTTGCTTGCGGGTTTCGCGGCGACCTGCGGCTTGGCCGCAGGGGTTGCGACCGGTGTCCGCGCCTTGGTCCGGTTGCGCTGGATCTTCTTGACCAATTGGCCGTCCCTGCGGACCAGTGTCACCGTGCCCAGATCGCGCTGCTGCGTCGCCGCGTCGGTATAGGGGTACACCAGAGCCACCTTTGCCGTCACGTCCTGGCCGGTTGTCCGATCCACAAGACGGCGCGGCACCGTGTTGGTCCAGACCAGACGGCTCTGCGCGATACCGTTCAGCGATTGTTCGGCCCGGCGCGGGTTCAACCGGTCATCGGTCCAGATCGGGCGATATCCGTCGGGAACGCGCACATCCTGCTCCTGCAGGCGTTTGTCGAACACCTGGCGCGGCAGGACACGGGCATTGGGTGACACGCGCGTGGCCGCGACCGTGGCCTGCGGGTTGGTTGCGACAACCGCACCCGCTCCGGAACTGTGCGGCGCTGATTGCGGGCCACAGCGCACCGGGTAACGCGTGCCGGAGTTGATGTACCGCTGGCTCACCGCAGTGCCACCCCGGCACGCAGGCTGTGCCCGCGCAACGGGTGCAACAGGGGCCTGCGCGACTTTTGGTGCTGGCGCGGGTGCCGGTTTGGGCGCAGCCACGGGGGCAGGTTTTGGCTTGGGCGCGGCGACAACCACTCGTGGGGCAGGCTTCGGCGCCGCAACGCGCGCAGGTGCAGGCTTGGGCACCGGGGCAGTGCGCGCTTGAACGGTGGGCTTCGGTGTGGCGCGCGTCGGGGCGGCGGCAGGGGCCGGCGCCGGAGCCGCAGGCGGTTCGACCGTGATCTGAACCGGTGCCTCAACAGGCTGCGCCGGACGGGCCGCCGCAAGTGCGGTTTGTGACAGGGACGGCGTCTGCCCGCAGACCTGGGCACGCTGACGGTTCACACGCGGCACCCAGGTGGTGTTCCCGTCAATACCGGCGCGGATGAACACACATCCGCGGCTGTCGACATATTGTGTGCCCTTGAACGAACTTGGCGGAAACTCCGCAGGCACCTGACCGGTTTGCGCATGGACCGATCCTGCCGAAAAACCGGCCACTGTGGCCAGCAGCGCAACAATTCTTGTAACTCTCATCATATCCCCCACAAGATATGGAAAGAACGATGCCTCAACCCCCGGCGTGAGTAAAGCGCAGATGCCCGCTATTTCGTGCCAAACATGCGATCACCGGCATCTCCGAGGCCCGGAACGATGTACCCCACCTCGTTCAACCGCTCATCCACCGCCGCCGTGACGATCGGCACGTCCGGATGCGCGTCCTTCATCCGGGCGATTCCCTCCGGCGCCGCCAACAGGCACAGGAACCGGATATTGGTGGCCCCCGCCTGCTTCAAAAGATCAATCGCCGCCGCAGACGAATTGCCGGTGGCCAGCATCGGATCCACCGCAATCACCACACGGTCCTCCAACCCTTCCGGCACCTTGAAATAATATTGCACCGGTTGCAGCGTCTCTTCATCGCGGTACAGCCCCACAAACCCGACACGCGCCGACGGGATCAACTCGAGCACCCCATCCAGCAAACCGTTCCCGGCCCTCAGGATCGAAATCAACGCCAGCTTCTTGCCCGCCAGCGTCGGCGCATCCATCTCCGCCATCGGTGTCGAAATCCGCTTGGTCGTCATCGGCAGGCCGCGCGTCACCTCATAGGCCAACAGCTGGCTGATCTCGCGCAGCAGCTGCCGAAACACCGCCGTGGGGGTCTGCACATCCCGCATGATCGTCAACTTGTGCTGCACCAGCGGGTGATCCACCACCGTCACATGCTCTGCCATCGCAAATCGCTCCTTTTCGTCCGCTCACCACGTATCTGCGTCTTCTGGCCGGAAAATACCATGGGGTTTGGGGCAAAGCCCCAAGGGCCCTTGCGGCCCGAGCAAAACAAAATCATGTGCGCGCGTCAGCGCGCTCCGGTTGGCACAACGCCCAGATGCCGCGCGACCAGGTCCGCCACGTCGACAAACCCCATATGGCCCAGCGGCGCACCCTCATATCCACGCGTCAGAACCGGGACGCGTTCGCGCGTGTGGTCCGTCCCGACCCAGGTCGGGTCGTTGCCGTGATCTGCCGTCACCACCACAAGATCGCCATCGCGCCACCCCAACGTCCCAAGGCACGCGTCAAACCACTCCAGGTGCCGCGCATAACCCGCAACATCCCGGCGATGCCCATAAAGACTGTCGAATTCCACGAAATTGGCAAAGACAAACGCGCCGTCTTCCGCCGTTTCCACCAGATCGGACAGATGGCGCATCAGCGTCGCATCGCTGCCCTTGCTCACCTCGTCAAACCCGGCACCCGAAAAAATATCGCCGACCTTGCCCACACCATAGACCGGCCGCCCGGCGGCCTGCACCCATTCGCTCAGCACGGGCGCGGGTGGCGCAATCGCAAAATCCTTACGGTTCTGCGTCCGCTCGAACGCCCCGTCCGTGCCCACAAAAGGCCGCGCAATCACCCGGCCCACGCGCATCTCATGCAACACCGGCGCCACCGCCGCACACAGGTCCAGCAAACGGTCCAGCCCAAATGCCTCTTCATGCGCTGCAATCTGAAACACGCTGTCCGCTGATGTATAGCAGATGGGCCAACCCGTCCCGATATGCGCCGCCCCATGCTCCGCGATGATCGCCGTGCCCGAGGCATGGCAATTGCCCAGGATGCCGTCCACCCCCGCCGCCGCACAGACCGCCGCCACAACCTCATCCGGAAAGGCCGGCTGCGTGTCCGGGAAGTAATGCCAGTCCCACGGCACCGGCACACCGGCCAGCTCCCAATGCCCGGACGGCGTGTCCTTGCCCCGCGATATCTCTGTCGCCACACCATACGGTCCCGGCGCAGGCGCACCGCCCCCCGCCAGCGACAGCGCATCCCACAGACCCATCGCGCCCAGCACCGGCAGGTGCAGCGGCCCCTTGCGCCCGTCATCCGCACGTCCCGCCGCACAGGCATCCGCAATATGTCCCAACGTGTTGGCCCCGGTATCCGGCACATCCCCGTTGAAAAAACTATGCGCATCGGGCGCTCCGCCGATCCCGACGGAATCCATCACCACCAGAAATGCCCGCGGCATCAGCCGATCCGCTCGGAAATCAGGCCCGGAACGTCGGGCGCATCCGGTCCGATGCGCATCGCCGCGCGCAACTGCGCCTCTGCCCGGTCCGCATCGACAGGCCGCGCCGCGTGGATCACGGCCAGCGTCTGCCCCCGCTCCAGCCGCGCACCCAGCCGCGCCACCTGTGACAGGCCCACCGCCGGATTGATCTTGTCCGTCTCAACCGCGCGCCCGCCACCAAGGCCGACCACAGCCAGGCCCATGGCCTCGCCATCCATCTCGGTCAGGTATCCCGACCGCTCCGCGACAACCTCGCGGATCACCGTCGCCTCCGGCAGGAACCGCGCCCAGTTGTCGACAAACTGCAACGGTCCGCCCATCGCTGCGACCATCGCCCCAAACCGCTCCGCCGCATGGCCTTCGGAAATCGCAGCGACAATCACGTCCGCGCCCACCTGCACATCGTCCACAAGGCCCGCATTGGCCAGCAGGATACCGCCAAGCACAGCCGAAATTTCCACAAGCGGCCCCCGCGTCTGGCCGGTCAAAACCCGCATCGCCTCGGCCACTTCGACAGCATTGCCAAGCGCGGGCGCCACCGGCTGGCTCATATCGGTGATGAGCGCGGTGGTCTTGCACCCCGCGGCATTCGCGGTCTTGACCAACGCGTCCGCCAGACCCTGCGCCGCCTCCGCGTCCTTCATGAACGCGCCCGACCCGACCTTGACATCCAGCACCAGCGCATCGAGCCCAGCCGCCAGCTTCTTGGACAGGATCGACGCGGTAATCAGATCAAGGCTCTCCACCGTCGCCGTCACATCCCGCACCGCATAAAGCCGGCGGTCCGCCGGCGCGACCTCCGCCGATGCGCCCACGATGGCGCAGCCTGCGCGCGCAATCACATCGCGAAACCGCGCCTCATCCAGTTGCGTGCTCAGCCCCGGGATCGCCTCCAGCTTGTCAAGCGTCCCGCCCGTATGCCCCAGGCCGCGGCCCGAAATCATCGGCACAACCGCACCACAGGCCGCGAGCGCAGGCGCAAGCACAAGGCTCACGCAATCGCCAACACCGCCCGTGGAATGCTTGTCCAGAACCGGGCCCTGCCCGTCCCACTGCAACACCTGCCCGCTGTCGCGCATCGCGATGGTCATGGCCACACGGCCCACATCGCCCATGCCGTTGAGGCACACCGCCATCGCAAAGGCGCCCGCCTGCGCATCCGTCACGGTCCCGTCCGCGAGACCCGTGGCAAACCATGCCAGCTCCTCGCGGGTCGGCGTCTGCCGCTGGCGCAGCTTGGCAATGATGCCCCGCGCCGAACTCATGACGCGCCGTCCATGTGGGCCGCGCCAAACGCTCCGGGCAACAGCGCATCCATCGTCATGCTCTGCTCGACGCCATCCACGGTCGCCATCACAACCTCAACCTCGGGGCCCGCAAATTCAGCCAGCTTCTGACGGCACCCGCCACAGGGCGTCACCGGCATCGGGCTGCCCGCAACCACATAAACGGCGGCAATGTCGCGCTCCCCTGCCGCCACCATGGCCGCAATGGCCCCGGCCTCGGCACAGGTGCCCTGCGGATAGGCCACGTTTTCGACATTGCACCCCACGAACACCGTACCGGATGTGGTCCGCACAGCCGCCCCAACCTTGAACTCGGAATACGGCGCATGCGCCTGCTCGCGCACCGCCAATGCCGCGTCCCGCAACCCTTCGCCCATATCTCAGGCCCCCTCTTCACCCGCGACCACACGGGTCGCAAAGACACCCGGCAACGCCACTTCTAACAATTCCAGGTCTGCGGACGGTTCCGCATACCGCACCGCATACCCCGGAGGAATAACAAAGGCATCCCCCGCCTCAAGGGCAAAGGACGCCCGCCCTTCCCCCTCAAGCAGCATCTGCCCCTCCAGCACAAAGGTAAAGTGGATGTCGGCATCATGCTGCGTCCACGCCGGTGCACCGCTCCCGCGCCGCACCACCTGCACGCCCGCGACACCCCCCGTACCGTCCGCAATTCCCGTTTCGCGCATCTCGAACCCGGGCATCCGGGACGCCGTCCAAACCGCGTCTTCCGCCACATGATGCACGAAGCGTTGCCCCTGAAACCGGCGCGCGGGGTCAGCCGGCCCATTGGGCAATTCCATCTCGTGATCAATCGTCGTGATATGCTCCGCCGGGACCCCGATCTCGATCACCTCGATATTGTCGCTGGCAAAAAGCACCCGGTGCCGGATTTCAGGCGGCTGGATCACGCAGGACCCTGCCGTCAGCCGGAACGGCGCGCCCTGATCCTCGTAGACCAGATCCACCCAACCGCGATAACAGTAAATCAGCTGAAACCCGACCGTATGATAATGCACCATGTCAGGCACCGGGCCGCCATCGGGAATGCGGATATGGCTGGCAATGATCGACCCACCCAGCCGGTCCGGAATCAGATCGCGATAGTGCATACCCGCGCGGCCAATCACCCACGGAGCCTGATCCTTCAGACGCCGCACCACGAAACTGTGCACCGTCTCAGGCAGATGCAGTGGCGGGTCCATCTCCACCACGGTCACGTGCGTACCGCCCGGCGACACCAGGTCACGCGCCCCATCCGCAAAGGCCTCTGGATCCGCCACCCGCAACCGCAACGCCCCTGCACCCGCCGCATCCGCGTCCAGCCGCACCGTCAATCCATGCCCCGAAAACACCGCCACACGCGGATCGTCCGCTGGATAGATCATGTCCATCCGCAGCCCCAGCACGTTCGTGAAGAAACCGATATCTTCACGCAATGCCCGTGTCGGCAAAACCACCTCTGCCCGCGTCTCGACCATGCACTGCCCCCTTCATCTCGCCAAATAAACTCCGGGGACGGCGCGGATGCAATCCGCGGCGGGGGCAGAGCCCCCAAACAAATGGCGTGCGCGGCACGCGCGCCTTCGGATCCCGTGCGCATTGACGCGCCCGGTCCGATGCGGCCAAACGTCATTTGTGAACGTCCCGAAAATAGTTTAACGCTAAACCAATTCCGAAACAGACGTGACAAGGCGCCCAATACATGTCCGACCAACCCAGCCTCCGCGACGCCGCACTTGCCTATCACGAACACCCAAAGCCCGGAAAACTCGAGATCCGAGCAACCAAGCCGATGGCCACGGGCCGCGATCTGGCGCGCGCCTATTCTCCCGGCGTGGCCGAGGCCTGCATCGAGATCCGGGAAAACCCCGCCGACGCCGCCCGCTATACCGCACGGGGCAATCTGGTCGCGGTGGTATCAAATGGCACCGCCGTACTCGGGCTCGGCAATATCGGCGCGCTCGCCTCCAAACCGGTGATGGAGGGCAAGGCCGTGCTCTTCAAGAAATTCGCCTCCATCGACTGTTTCGACATCGAAGTCGATGAGACCGACCCCGAAAAGCTGGCCGATATCGTCTGCGCGTTGGAGCCGACCTTCGGCGCCATCAACCTCGAAGACATCAAGGCACCCGACTGCTTTACCGTCGAACGCATCTGCCGCGAGCGGATGAACATCCCCGTCTTTCACGACGACCAGCACGGCACCGCCATCGTGGTGGGCGCTGCGGCCACCAATGCGCTGCATGTGGCGGGCAAGGCGTTCGAGGACATCAAGATCGTCAGCACCGGCGGCGGGGCCGCGGGCATCGCCTGCCTCAACATGCTTCTCAAGATGGGGGTGAAGCGCGAAAACGTCTGGCTCTGCGACATTCACGGGCTGGTCTATGAGGGCCGCGAGGTCGATATGAACCCGGCCAAGGCCGCCTATGCCCAACCCTCCGATCACCGCACGCTCGACGATGTGATTGACGGCGCGGACCTGTTTCTGGGCCTCTCCGGGCCGGGCGTGCTCACCCCCGAGCTGGTGCAGAAAATGGCCAAGCGCCCCATTATCTTTGCGCTCGCCAACCCGACACCGGAAATCCTGCCCGATGACGCCCGCGCCGTGGCGCCCGATGCCATCATCGCCACGGGCCGCAGCGATTTTCCCAATCAGGTCAACAACGTCCTGTGCTTTCCCTTCATCTTCCGCGGCGCGCTCGACGTGGGTGCCACGACCATCAATGACGAGATGCAGCTGGCCTGCATCGACGGCATCGCAGCCCTTGCCCGCGCCACAACCAGCGCCGAAGCCGCTGCCGCCTACCAGGGGGAACAGCTCACCTTTGGCGCGGATTACCTGATCCCCAAACCGTTCGATCCGCGCCTTGTCAGCATCGTCAGCTCTGCCGTGGCGCAGGCCGCCATGGACACCGGCGTCGCCACCCGCCCGATTGCCGACATGGACGCCTACAAGCGCAAGCTCGACAGCTCCGTGTTCAAATCCGCCCTCCTCATGCGGCCCGTGTTCGAGGCCGCCAAGGCCGAAGCCCGCCGCATCGTCTTTGCCGAAGGCGAGGATGACCGCGTCCTGCGCGCGGCACAGGCCATGATCGAGGAAACCACTGAACGCCCCATCCTGATCGGCCGCCCCGAAGTGATCGAGGCGCGCATCGCGCGCGACGGGCTGACGCTCAAACTGGGCGACAATGTCGACCTCGTGAATCCCGAAAATGACCCGCGCTACCGCGACTACTGGGGCACCTATCACGAATTGATGTGCCGCCGCGGTGTGACCCCCGATCTGGCGCGCGCGATCATGCGCACCAACACCACCGCCATTGGTGCTGTGATGGTGCACCGGGGCGAGGCCGACAGCCTCATCTGTGGCACCTTCGGCGAATACCGCTGGCACCTGAACTATGTCACGCAGGTGCTGGGCCGGGACGGCCTGCACCCCGTCGGCGCGCTGAGCCTGATGATCCTCGAGGACGGGCCGCTCTTTATTGCGGACACACACGTGCACACCACGCCCTCGCCACAGGAACTGGCCGAAATTGTCCAGGGTGCCGCCCGCCACGTGCGCCGCTTTGGGCGCGAGCCGAACATTGCGCTGTGCTCGCAATCGCAATTCGGCACACAGGACTATGGATCCGGCGAACGCCTGCGCGCCGCGATGCAGCTGCTCGACACGGACGGGGCTGACTTCTGCTACGAAGGCGAAATGAACGTGGATACCGCACTTGACCCGGATCTGCGGGCGCGGCTGATGCCGGGCAACCGCATGGAGGGGCCTGCGAACGTGCTGGTCTTTGCCCATGCGGATGCCGCATCGGGCGTGCGCAACATCCTCAAGATGAAGGGCGGCGGGCTGGAGGTCGGCCCGATCCTGATGGGGCTGGGCAACCGCGCGCATATCGTGACGCCTTCGATCACGGCGCGGGGCCTGCTGAACATGTCCGCCGTCGCGGGCACGCCAGTGACGCATTACGGCTGATCTGTCGCACCTTTTGCCTGAAATCCGGGCACTGCGGCCCCTGTCGCAGGCGCCGTGCTGTCCTATCTTTTACAGCAACAGCCATTCTGCCCGGAGGACCCGACATGATCCGATTGATCAGCATCGCCGCCATTCTTGGCCTCACGGCCTGTACCACCACCATCAACGAAGAACCGGGCAGCATCACGCTCCGGGGCGACACCTACCGGACGGTCACGCGCACCTTCCAGACCGATGATGGCCGCACCTACCAGCGCATGACCGTCTATGTCGGCGCGGAACGGGTCAGCTGCATTCCTGGCGATGTGCGCGATTGCGAAGTGGCGCTGTCAGACATCTTCACCCGGTCTCGCGGTCAGTAACGCCCGAGGCGGGTTCACAGGCCCCCGGGAGGCACTCAGGGGCCCAATGTCGCAGTTCGCACGCTAACACGCACGCGCCCTCTTGCCCCCGGCACCCTCGCCCGCGTAACCCTGTCCCCCAAGACGACCCCGGGAGGACGACAATGGGTTACCGCGCCGAATACGACCAATGGAAAGCTGACCCGGAGGGATGGTGGATGAACGCCGCCAAGGCCATCGACTGGGTCACCCCGCCGACCCGCGCGCTGAGCCAACGGGGCGAACATCTTTATGACTGGTTTGCAGATGCCGAGGTGAACACCTGCTGGAACGCGGTTGACCGCCATGTCGAGGCCGGGCGCGGTGACCAGCTTGCCATCATCCATGACAGCCCGATCACCGGCTCGATCCAGCGCCTGACCTATGCCGAGTTGCAGACCCGCGTCGCGGCACTGGCCGGTGCGCTCGCCGCGCAAGGGGTGGGTATGGGCGACCGTGTCATCATCTACATGCCGATGGTGCCCGAAGCGCTCGAGGCGATGCTGGCCTGCGCCCGGATCGGTGCCGTCCATTCGGTCGTGTTCGGCGGCTTTGCCGCCAACGAGCTGGCCGTGCGCATCGACGATTGCACGCCCAAGGCGATCATCGCCGCCTCCTGCGGGCTCGAACCGGGCCGCGTGGTCAAATACAAACCCCTGCTCGACGAGGCGATTAACCTCGCCAGCGCCAAACCGGATGTCTGCATCATCCTGCAGCGCGAACAGCACCCCGCCGAGCTGATCGAAGGGCGCGACATCGACTGGCACGCCAGCCAGATTGGCGTGGACCCTGCGCCGTGCGTCCCGGTCAAGGGCAACCACCCAGCCTATATCCTCTATACCTCCGGCACGACCGGCGCGCCCAAGGGCGTGGTGCGCGCCACCGCCGGGCACCTCGTGGCGCTCAACTGGACGATGAAGAACATCTATCAGGTCGATCCGGGCGAGGTGTTCTGGGCCGCGTCCGACGTGGGCTGGGTCGTGGGCCACAGCTATATTTGCTATGCTCCGCTGATCCACGGCAACACCACCGTGGTGTTCGAAGGAAAACCCGTCGGCACCCCGGACGCAGGCACCTTCTGGCGCGTGATTGCCGACCATAACGTCAAATCCTTCTTTACCGCCCCCACCGCCATCCGCGCGGTCAAGCGTGAGGACCCCAAGGGGCTGGAGCGCCAGAAATATGACCTGAGCGGCCTGCGCGCGCTTTATCTGGCCGGCGAACGCGCCGATCCCGACACGATCGAATGGGCGCAGGATATGCTGGGCGTGCCCGTCTATGACCACTGGTGGCAGACGGAAACGGGATACACCATCGCCGGCAACCCCGCAGGTCTTGAGGCGCTGCCGGTGAAAATCGGCTCTCCCACGGTGGCGATGCCGGGGTTCGACGTGCAAATTCTGGATGATGCGGGCCACCCCATGGCCCCCGGCGAATTGGGCGCGATTGCCATCAAGCTGCCCCTGCCCCCCGGCACGCTGCCCACGCTCTGGAATGCCGAGGACCGCTTTGTCAAAAGCTACCTCAACACCTTCCCCGGCTATTACGAGACGGGCGACGCAGGCATGATGGATGAGGACGGATACCTCTATATCATGGCGCGCACCGACGACGTGATCAACGTGGCAGGCCACCGCCTGTCCACGGGCGCGATGGAAGAGGTTCTGGCCGGGCATCCGGATGTGGCCGAATGCGCCGTGGTGGGGGTCAGCGACACGCTCAAGGGTCAGGCGCCCGTGGGCCTGTTGTGCCTGACCACGGGCGTGAACCGCCCCCATGATGAAATCGTCAGCGAATGCGTCAAACGGGTGCGGGATCAGATCGGTCCGGTCGCCGCCTTCAAACAGGCGCTTGTGGTGGACCGCCTGCCCAAGACACGCTCGGGCAAGATCTTGCGCGGCACCGTGGTCAAGATCGCGGACAATCAGGACTTCAAAATGCCTGCGACCATTGACGACCCCGCCATCCTCGATGAAATCCGGGCGGCGCTACAGACCATTGGCTACGCCAAGGGCTGAAGCGCGATCCTCGATGAACAAGACAACCGCGCCTACACCTAATCGCAGGCGCGGCTCTCACCCCGCTTGGTCAGGTGCCACACCTGTTCGACGGGATAATCCCTGGCCCACGCCGCAGGCACCGCGCCGCGCACCCCTTCGGCCCAGTCCGGCGCATAGATCTCATCATATTTGCGCACGTCAAAGCCGAGGTCCGAAAACAGCGCCATCCAGTCCGCAATCGTCAGGTTGAAGCACACCCCGCTCGGCTCGATCTCGACTTGCGTCCAATCGGCGCCCCACATCCCCCGGTAGGGGCGGTGCAGCGTCCGGTCCGCCGGTGCGCCGTCCAGTGGGGAACAGATCAGCGACAGCGGGTGATTGCCGAGAAACACGAGGTGGCCACCGGGGCGTAGCAGCCGCCACACCTCGCGCAACCACCGCTCCGGGCGGCACCAGATCGACGCGCCATATTCCGATATCGCGAAATCGAATGCGGCGTCGGGCAGGCCCGTCGCCTCTGCGTTGCCCTCGATGAATGTGATATCCGCGCCATGCTCAGCGGCCAATGTGCGGGCCGTGGTCAGCTGTGCCGGGGACACGTCAATGGCCGTCACCTGCGCACCCCGGCGCGCCATCCAGCCGGACACGTACCCCGTGCCACAGCCAAGCTCGACCGCCGCCATCCCTGCCATGTCGTCAGGCAAAAGCGCCAAACCGGCATCCGGGTGGTTCCAGTTGCCCCATTCCGGCGTGTCCAGCGCCCAGAGCCGCGCACCGACATTCGCCCAATACGGTGCGTCCGCCTCCCACACATCCCGGTTGACCGCTACGTAATCGCCCGTCATCCCCTGTCCTCCAACCTGTCTGCGCCGCAGACTAGCACAGATGGCGCGCGTCCGGGCGTCAGCGCCCGAAGGGCCACAGCGCACCATGCCAACGCCCCCGCCGCGCCACATCGCGCGGAAAGTCGATCACAACCGGCGGGCGCGCGATGCGGAACCCGGAGTCGACCGAACTTGCGTTGACATATGTCGTGCCCCGCACGTCACGCCGCCCCGCACCTGCATGCACATGGCCAAAGCAGTGCAGCGCCGGACGCACCGCCATCACCCGCCTGGCAAGATGCGGACACCCCAAGGCAAGCCCCCGGCTCGAGACATCGAGAATGCCCGCAGGGGGCGTGTGCGTGATCAGCACATCCACCTGCGCCGGGATCGCCGCCCACGCGGCGCGCAGGGCGTCATCATCGGCAAAAAACGCATGGTCGCGCAATTGCGGTACCCACGGCGCGCCATGGAATGTGACACCGTCGATGACCGCCGCGCTGTCATGCAGAAAGGTGGCATTGCGAAACGGGTCCGTGCCCGCGCCGACATGCGCCTCGAGCGTGAGGTCGTGATTGCCGCCGATGCAGAGGATGTGGGCAAAGTCCTGTTGCCCGAACCACGCATCCATCCTGGACAGCGCTTGCGGGTCGCGCCGGAACAGGTGTTCGACATCGCCGCAATGTATCAACACATCACCGCTGAGCGGGCCAAGCGCTGCGTGGTCCCCATGTGTGTCGCTGATCACGACAATCTTCACTGGTTCCCCCTCCTGCCCGGCGGTGCTAGTCTCAGCCGTCGCAAATCGCCTGCAACCGCAGCCAGTCGCGGTCGGCCATGATCGGCACCGCCTCGGCGCCTGCCATCGGGTTCGCCTCGATCAACGCCAGCGTCTCTTCGCCGGAAATGTCGCGCGCGCGGGCATAGGCGGTGGAATGGATGGAGGACGCGGCAAAGGCTCCGATCAACGCCTCCGGCGCGGGCGGGGGTGCCGGATTGGCCAGCTGCTCCTCGGCAAAGGCATCCAAGGCTGCGGGTGGCAGCGACCCGGTGGTCAGCAGCGTGGCCGTGGCCCGCGTGCCCGCGTGTTCCAAAAGCGTGCGCAACGGAGCGGCCTGACCGGCGCGCTCCTGTTCGGCCAGCACATAGCCTGCGGCAACCTCCGGAGCCTCGAAATCCTCGACCAACGCGCGGTTCAACGCGACCGTGCCGCCGGGCAGGGCCAGCGCTTCGCGCACACCGCCGGGCAGGATCACGACACGGGCCGCGCCTGTGCGCCCGGCCAGGGCGGCCAGCGCCGGGCGGGCCTCGACACTCATGCAGGGCGGGCCGGACACACGTTCGATCCGCGCCAGAAGCGCATTGCCAATCTCGACCTCCTTGACCGGCGGCACCACCCGCAACGCATGATCCACCAGCGCGCCGGGCAGCCACAGAAAGGCAAGAGCCGCGACCGCGCTGACCGACACCGCGGCACCCAGCCAACGCAGCCGTCCGGGCCGGGGCCGTGCCTTGGCCACGGCCTGCCGCAATGTCTCGATCGCGTCGATCATTTCCGCGTCACCGGCCCCCAGCTCCAGCGTCTCGCCCGGATCGCCATCGGGGTGGAACACCGCGCCCTGCGCCTTGTCCGGCCCCCGTTCCACCGCGGCCAGCGACCAGTGCGTCAGCGCCGTGTCATTCAGGTCCGAAATCACCAGCGTCGCATCCCCGATGGACACCACGACCTCGCGGCGCTGCCCGTCCGGCGTCTCGCGCCACAGGCCCGTCGCTTCGAGCCGCTCATATTTCTGGAGTGCCGTCATGCGCTGCGGATGGGCCTCTGCTCGGTTGGGCGGTTGGCCCTTGTTTTGCGGCGCAAATTACCACGCAAGCCGCCCGCCGCCAAGAGAGCAGCGATCCCCGGCCCGGCACCCGCCTGATTTTGTGATTTGGCGCATGCACAACTCCCGCATAAGGTGACCCGGAAACAGCAAACACGAGGGATCTGCCGATGCGACACTTCTTCTACTCACTCCTTGCGGGACTGGCGGTGTCGACACCGGCCATGGCGGCCGAAGGCACGCGGATCCAGGTCACGGGCGAGATCATCGACACCTGGTGCTACTACTCCGGCGTCATGGGCAGCCCCGATTCCGTGGTCGGATCGGCGCACCACACCTGCGCGCTGTGGTGCAGTGCCGGTGGCATCCCCGTGGGCCTCCTGGCCGAGGACGGCACCGTCTACATGGTGTTGAAGGTAGGAGACGACGCACAGTCTGCGGGCGGGGATACGCTCTTGCGGCTTGCGGCGCACACGGTCGAGGCGGACGGCATGCTCTATGAGCGCGACGGGTTGCGCTACATCGTGGTGTCGGACGTGGTCTCGGACCTCGACATCACCAACCAGAACCACGAGGATTACGGCAACGTGCCCGGGTTCTCGATCCCCGATCCGAACAAGTGAGGCCCGCCATGTTGAAGCATATGACAGCCATGTTTGCCCTGTTGGCCGCACCGCTTGCGGCGCAGGATTTTTCCGAGGGCTCCGAGGCCCGCAGCTGGAACCTCTACGCAGAGGTGCCCGCGAAATTCGAAGCCAAGGTGGTCGATCTGGTCTGTGAATTCACAGGCGATTGCCCGACCGATTGCGGCGCAGGCAAACGGCAGCTGGGCCTGTTGCGCACCGCCGACGACGTGCTTGTCCTGCCGATGAAGAACAGCCAGCCCGCCTTCACAGGAGCCGCCGTCGAATTGCAGCCCTTCTGCAATCAGGTGATCACCGTGGACGGGCTGATGATCGATGACCCGGACCTCGGGGCGCAGAACGTCTATCTGGTGCAGACCATCGTGCCTCAAGGTGAGACGGACAAGATCAAGGCCAACAAATGGACCAAAGCCTGGGCCGCGGAACACCCCGAGGCCAAGGGCAAGGGCCCGTGGTTCCGCCGCGATCCCGCGATCAAGGAGATCATCGCGACCGAAGGCTATCTCGGCCTCGGGCTCGAGATCGACGAAGCCTTCATCGCGGAGAATTTCTGAGCGATGCGGGCCTTGATTGCTGCCTTCTGTCTTGCCGCACTTCCCGCGGCAGGACAAAGCCCCTTTCCCGTGGATATCGGCGGGCCATATGCGCTGACCGATCAATATGGTCAGACGCGGACACAGGCCGATCCGGCGGGCAAGGCGCAGCTTTTGTTCTTTGGCTACGCCAATTGCCTGAACATCTGTTCCGCGGCCCTGCCCCTGATGGGGCAAATGGTCGAGGCGCTGGCCGAGGACGGCATGGATGTGACGCCCGTGATGATCACCGTGGCCCCCGATCAGGATCAAGTGGACACGATGGGCGCGCCCCTGTCTGTCCACCACGCGGATTTCATCGGCCTGACCGGGCCGCAAGACGATCTGCAAATGGCCTATGACGCGTTCAAGGTCGAGGTGGAGCCGCTGTTTCAGGACCCGGAATATGGCTGGATTTACTCCCATGGCAGCTTCATCCATCTGCTGGATGGAGACGGTGAGCTGCTGACGCTGTTGCCGCCCATTCTGGATGTGGATCAGGCCGTGGGGATTGCCGCGGGCTATCTGGAGCCTTCGCAGGACGGTTGAGGTTGGGAGGGGGCATCGCCATTGTCTCTCGGACCAATGGCGTTCCAACGGCGATCCCCGCCCGTTCCGGGCCCCCCGGAGTTTATCTGGCGAGATGAATGCGGATCAGCGTTCGCCGTCCTTGGGCGTCAGGTCGTAGGGTTTTGCGATGTCCCAGACGTGAGCGGGCACCATGTTCTTCATCTTGGCGGGCATGGCGTGGCGCAGGTGCAGGATGGTTTCCGCCGCCTTCATCTCGAGCCGGGCGCGCGCGAATTCGAGGCCGCGCGGACCCGTGCGCGGTTGCAGCCAGCTGACGATGGGACGGACCCAGTCGGGCATGCGCCGCAGCGGCAGACCACCGGCGGCGCGGTCCGTGTTGGCAATGAAGCCTTTGACGGCGGCGGCGCGTTTGCCCTTTGATCCCACCGGCGACAGCGCGATCCGGTCGCCCAGCCCCTCCAGCATTTCGGCCCCGCGCGCATTGCGCACCAGCAGCCATTGGTCGCCCTCCCCGCCCATATACCCCACGGTGATGTCCGCCAGCGCGTTGGTGTAATCCACGCAAGTGCGACAGGTCAGCGGAAAGAAATCGGGCGGCAGGTCCGAGATCGGCAGGCTGAGGAACGGAATCAGGCGCTGACGCCCGTCGGCAAAGCGCAGCTCCACCCGGTAATCCGCGCGAAATTCCAGATACGTGATGCTGTCCGGGTCTTCGTCCAGCAGGGCAAGAAACCGGTGGAAGTTCTCGGTCGTGGTGTTGTCGGAGCACGGCGTGCCGATGACATAGAGCCGGTCGAGGCCCAGCGTCGCCTCCAGCCTGCGCAGCGCATAGACCTGACAAGGGATGCCAATCACGGCCAGGCGCGTGAACCCGCGCTCCGCCACCTCCTCCAACAACGCAAGCAGCGGCGCATACCCCATGCGCATGCCGCGGGCGCGGCCCATGTCCTGCGCCTCAGTAATCAGGGCGGGCTGCGGCTTCCAACGGTCCTCTGCGTCCGGCACCATGGTCAGCACCGCATCCACCTTGCCCCGCGCCAGCAAATCCGCAGCCAGCGCCGTGGTGATGCCGGTCCATTGCGCGCCGTCCGCAGGGGCGCGCATACGCGCGCGGTGCATCGACTGGACCGGGCCAAAGAACACCTCATCCCCCGACCCGCGCACGCGCCCGTGCACGGCGCGTTCCATGCCCGGATAATCGGGCTTGATGAACTGGCAGGCGGTGCCACAGGCCGATGGATCGGCCATCCGCGACACGCCGCAATCGGTGCACATCGTGCGCGGCACCGCCTCGCGCAGGCTCATGAAAACTGTTCCGAGATCAGCCGTTCCTCGAGCCCGTGACCGGGATCGAAGAGGATGCGGTGCACCACCGACGGCTCGGACGCAATCTCCACCGCCGCCACCTCGCGGAAGGACCGCGAATCCGCCTCCGCCATCACCGGGCGCTTTTCGACCTCAAGCACGTCAAAGCGCACGCGCGCCGTCTTGGGCAGCAAGGCCCCGCGCCAGCGCCGGGGCCGGAACGCGGCCACCGCCGTCAGGGCCAGCACATCCGACCCGATGGGCAACACCGGCCCATGCGCCGAATAGTTGTAAGCCGTCGATCCCGCAGGCGTTGACACCAGCGCCCCGTCACAGACCAGCTCGTCCATACGCAGCCGCCCGTCCACGGTGATCCGCAGCTTGGCCGCCTGCGGACCCGCGCGCAGAAGCGACACCTCGTTGATGGCCAGCGCCTGATGCTCCGCCCCGTCCACATCCCACGTGGTCATACGCAGCGGATTGATCTCCGCGAGCTCCGCCGCCTCAAGCCGTTCGGCCAACCCGTCTTCGCCATATTCGTTCATCAGGAACCCGATGGTGCCCCGGTTCATCCCGTAAACCGCGGCGCCCAGATGCTGCGTCCCGTGCAGCGTTTGCAGCATGAACCCATCGCCCCCAAGGGCGACAATCACATCCGCCGTCTCCAGATGCGCATCGCCATAACGCTGGGTCAGCGCGGTGCGGGCGGCCTGCGCCACTTCCGCGCGGCCGGCGGCAAAGGCGATCTTGAGCGGCATGAGGTTTCCTTTAGCGCGCGTTTGACGTCAAAAGAACCATATCTTTTCGCCCCTTACCAGCACGGCCTGTCGCTTTGTCGCTGGTCGTACGGAATTGGTCGGGATACATCCTTTGCGAGACCCGATGGTTTCCTATAGGAAACCGGACAAATATCCGACTCACGTCACGAGGAGACAGCCATGAATGCGCCGCACCGTACCGACGGGTTTTTCACCCAATCACTCGCCGACCGCGATCCGGAGCTGTTCGGCTCTATCCGCAATGAGCTGGGCCGCCAACGGGACGAGATCGAGCTGATCGCGTCTGAAAACATCGTGTCCGCCGCCGTGCTCGAGGCGCAAGGCTCGGTCATGACCAACAAATATGCCGAAGGCTATCCGGGCCGTCGCTACTATGGCGGGTGCCAATATGTGGACGTCGCAGAAGAGCTGGCGATTGAGCGCGCCAAGCAGCTCTTTGGCTGCGGCTTTGCCAACGTACAACCGAACTCCGGCAGCCAGGCAAACCAGGGCGTGTTCCAGGCCCTGCTGCAACCCGGTGACACGATCCTCGGCATGTCGCTTGATGCCGGTGGCCACCTGACCCACGGGGCGCGCCCCAACCAGTCGGGCAAATGGTTCAACGCCGTGCAATACGGTGTGCGCCGCGACACGCTCGACATCGACTATGACCAGATCGAAGCGCTGGCACTCGAGCACAAGCCCCAGATGATCATCGCCGGCGGCTCCGCCATCCCGCGCCAGATCGACTTTGGCCGCATCCGCGAGATTGCGGACAAGGTGGGCGCATGGGTGCTGGCCGATGTGGCGCATTTTGCCGGTCTGATTGCCGCCGGTGTCTATCCCAACCCGTTCCCGCACGTGCACGTGGCCACGACCACGACGCACAAGACCCTGCGCGGTCCGCGCGGCGGCATGATCCTCACCGATGACGAGGCGCTGGCCAAGAAATTCAACTCCGCCATTTTCCCCGGCATTCAGGGTGGGCCGCTGATGCATGTGATCGCCGCCAAGGCCGTCGCCTTTGGCGAGGCGCTGGATCCGTCGTTCAAAATCTACCAGCAGCAGGTGATCAAGAACGCCCAAGCGCTCGCCGATCAGCTGATGAAGGGCGGTCTGGGCACCGTCACGGGCGGCACGGACACGCACGTGATGCTCGTCGATCTGCGCCCCAAAGGGGTCAAGGGCAACGCCACGGAAAAGGCATTGGGCCGCGCGCACATCACCTGCAACAAGAACGGCGTGCCGTTCGACGATGAAAAACCGACCATCACCTCCGGCATCCGCCTGGGCTCACCCGCGGGCACCACGCGCGGCTTTGGCGAGGCCGAGTTCCGCCAGATCGGGGACTGGATCGGTGAGGTCGTTGATGGGCTCGCCGCAAATGGCGAAGACGGCAATGGCGCGGTCGAGGCCAAGGTAAAGGCCGAAGTGGCCGAGCTGTGCGCCCGCTTCCCGATGTATCCGAACCTCTGAAACCACGCGACGCCCCCCACCGACATTTGCGCGGTGGGGGGTGACCTGCCCCAAGACCGCGCGCCGTGTCATGGCGCAATTGGACAGCGATGCCCCCCCCGGAGGGGTGCGCGGGGCTCACACCATACACCCACCCCAATTTCATTCGCGGTCTCCTCAAGCGCCGTCCTGAAATGCCGGGTCGCGCCGTTCCACCTCGTGCCCCGAGAAGCCGACGCCGACCCGACCCACGGGAGGGCGGCTGCCTCTGCTCTGGCAAAGGACCGTCGCAGGTTTCGTGAACGAAGTTTTAACGATTGGCACCGCACGCCCTGTAAACCCCGCCACCGGTGCATCGCCGGTGTACGCGCTGTGCACAGGCTGTGTACGGTCTGTGCCTGCCACAAACCCCTTGTTTTGCGGGCGTTAACCCCGGTCTGCGGCGCCGTCGCCCGACAGCTGCGTTAACCGTTGCGCGCGCGGTGCTCAGATGCGCCCGGTCCACCACATCCAGACGATGAACGCCGTCACGACGAACAGGATGTTGAACGCAATCACCCCCGCCAGCGCCAGCAGCCGCCCCTTGCGCCGGTCGGCCCGGTCGATCCCTTTGAGATACTCCAGAACCCGCGCCTCGGCCCGGTCCAAAACGGCCCCATCCACCTGCCGCATCAGGCGCGGCGCGCCGCCGAACCCTTGCGCATCCACAATGTGCCGCGCCTCGGCCCGCAAGCGGCGCGGCAGGCGGCGGCCCGTCCGGCGCAGCGCCTTGTCCAGCGTCTTGGCCCGCACGCCAAAGGCGCGCTCCAGCCCCTCCTGCACCCGGTCCGCGCGGGCCTGTATCGTTTCGGCACTTTCCATGCTGCGCAACCTACCGCCTTGCAATCGCACTGGAAAGAGACGGATGCCCGCGCTAAGCCTCTGTCATGCTGGCTCATCAGACCTTTGGCGACCCCGACGCGCCGCCCGTCCTGATTGCCCACGGCCTCTACGGGTCCGGGCGCAACTGGGGTGTGATTGCAAAACGGCTTGGTGACACGCGCCACGTCATCACCGTGGACATGCGCAACCATGGCAGCAGTTTTCACAGTGAAAACAACGGTTACGACGATCTGGCCGATGATCTGGCGGCGGTGATCGACACCCTCGGCAGGCCCATGGACGTGGTGGGTCATTCCATGGGGGGCAAGGCCGCAATGATGCTGGCCCTGCGCGCGCCGGACCGGGTGCGTGGCCTTGTCGTCGGCGATATCGCGCCCGTCCCCTACACCCACAGCCAGTTGCCCATGATCGACGCCATGCGCGCCGTGGACCTGACGGCGGTCGCACGGCGCTCTGACGCGGTGGCACAGCTTGAGGCGCAGGGCGTTGATCCGGCCGTGTGCAGTTTCCTGACCCAATCGCTGGACCTGCAAGCCAAGGCGTGGCGGCTCAATCTCGATGCGCTCGCCGCCGAGATGCCCAAGATCATGGGGTTCCCGTCCACGGACGCACAATTTGCAGGCCCGACACTGTTCCTGTCCGGCGCTGCGTCAGACTACGTTAAGCCAGAGCACCGCGACACGATCCGCGCCCTCTTCCCGGTGGCGCGCTTTGCCAAACTGCCCAAGGCAGGGCATTGGCTCCACGCGGATGACCCACGCGGTTTTGAAGGCACCGTGCGCGCCTTCCTCGATGCCGTGCAGTCCCGACCCTTGACGTAACCCACTCAGGTATACCACTTTTGTTGCCGACATGTCGCACAACGGAGGGGTGGCCATGTGGGCAAAGCTGTTGGATCAGTTTCTGACACGGATGATGGTCGTGGACCGTCTGAGCGTGACATATCCCGACGGGGAAACGCGCGATTACGGGCCTGACAGCGGGGCGCAGGTGCATGTCACAATCGCCGATGACGCCACCCTGCGCGCGATTGTCACAAACCCCGATCTCGGCTTTGGCGAGGCGTTCATGGACGAACGTGTCGCGCCGCAGAATTGTACCCTCGACGACGTCCTGACCGTACTGATCCGCAACCGCGGCGCAGGCGACGTGCCCGCATGGATGAAGACGCTGAACCGCGCGCGCTTTCATGCCCGCGCGTTCATCCAGCGCAACGCGCCCAGCGCATCGCGCCGCAATGTGGCGCACCATTATGACATCTCTGACGACCTCTACCGGATGTTTCTGGACGAGGACATGCAGTATTCCTGCGCCTATTTCCGCGACCCCGACATGAGCCTCGAAGACGCGCAAATCGCGAAAAAAGCGCATATTGCCAGCAAGTTAAGGCTGGAGCCGGGGATGCGGGTGCTGGACATCGGCTGTGGTTGGGGTGGAATGGCGATGACGCTGGCGCGCGATTATGGCTGCCACGTCACCGGCGTCACGCTCAGCGAAAACCAACTGGCCACCGCAGAGGCGCGGGTGGCCGCGGCGGGTCTCAGCGACCAGATCACGTTTAACCTCAAGGACTATCGCCATGTGAGCGGCAGCTTTGACCGGATCGTGTCGGTCGGGATGCTCGAACATGTGGGCGTGCCGAATTATGGCACGTATTTCAACAAGGTGGCCGACCTGCTGGACCCCGATGGCGTTGCCCTGATCCACACGATCGCCCGGTCCGGACCACCCCAGGCGCACAGTTCATGGATCAACAAATACATCTTTCCGGGCGGCTATGTGCCATCGCTGTCGGAACTGGCCCCCGCGCTGGAAGATTCCGGGCTCTGGCAGACGGATATCGAAGTCTGGCGCCTGCACTATGCCATGACAATCCGCCACTGGCGGGACCGGTTCAATGCCGGGCTGGACGAGGTTCGGGCGAACTACGATGAACGGTTCGTGCGGATGTTCCAGTACTATCTGACCGTCTGCATCCTCGCCTTTGAACACCAGATGCAGGCCGTCTACCATTTCCAACTGGCGCACAAACGCGCAGCGGTGCCGATCACGCGCGACTACCTCTACCCGGCAAGTGCACCTGCAGATGCCAAGGTCAAAGGACGCGTGCACACCGCCGCAGAGTAGGCATCGGCACCAATTCGCCCCGCAGGTTTCACGAAAGCGCCGCATTTGCAGCGCAGGTTTTGTGGTGACGTGATGGTTAACCCCTTGCGGCACCGCACATGGCACCCACTGCCGACAGGAGGCGAAATGGAATACGTAAAACGCGAACCGATGAAAAGCGCATCCGGGCGGGAGCCCACGGCGTTTACCATGAAGGCGATCAAGGACCTGATTGCCGAGGACACCTCCGGCATGAGCGAAGCGCCCACAATGCGCACACCGCTGCCCAAAGCCTATGTGCAGCAACCGCCGCACATGCGGGGCAACGTCCCTGTTGTGCCGTCCCAGCCCCGACCGGCGCGCAAGCCCGCACTCAAGGCCAGCGCCGCACCGCGGATTGACGCTGACATCACGGCGCCCCCGCAGGCCCTGCCCAAGATCGTGCAAGAGCATCCGGCACCTGCACCAGCCCCCCGCAAACGGTCCATCCTCGGGCGGTTGATCAGCGGCTGATCGAAACGCGGTTACGCGGCAACGGCACGCGGGTCCAGCAGAGACGGGCCGAGCCGCTCAATGACCCTGACGCCAATGCCAAAGCTCCGCCCTTGCGCGTACAGGTTGGGGTACGCAAACGTGCGAATGCCCGCAGCCACTGCGGCCTGCGCACTCTCGGGTGTGTCTTCGATGGCAATGGTGCGCTCTGCATCAGCACCAAGTTCCCGCAGCGCAACGTGATAGATGTCCGGTGCGGGTTTGACCGCCTGGACCCACGTGCGATTGCCGACAAAGTCGAAATCGGAGGCGTCCAGTTTTGGACGCGATGCTCGTAAAATTATATCGACTTGCCTCGGATCGGTCGACGTTGCGAACCCGATCTTGATCCCCCTGTCGCGCGCGGCCTCCATCAATGGCCCGATCCCGGGCCGCAGGTTCACTCCGTTCGACAAAGACGCCTCGAATGCAGCAATCTTGGCGGTGTAAAGCGCGTCGACGTCAACCTCGACACCCCGTGCCAGACCATAGTAGCGTATGCGTGCCTTGCCGCCGGGCACCTCCAGAAGGGATTGATACGTATCGGCATCCCACTGCCATTTGAGGCCATGCGCCTCGAACGCGGTGTTGAATGCCTGGCGCTGAAGATCGGACGTTTCCACCAACACACCGATGGAACCGAGCAAAAGTGATTGCACATACATTGAGAGTTTCCTTGGTCGAGCTTCCTTGCGCGCACGAATACATGTCAAAGTAGATCAGTCTTGATATCTTTGCAATTTTAACATGCAACTGCATACGCCCCACTTGCACCTTCCCGCGCCATCCCTATAACGCAGGACAATTTGCTTGCGCCCGCCACGGCGCGGCCTGATTCACATAGCCGGGGGGCCCTGATGCCAAAGCGTACCGACATCCAGTCGATCATGATTATCGGTGCGGGTCCTATCGTGATCGGGCAGGCCTGCGAGTTCGACTATTCCGGGGCACAGGCCTGCAAGGCGCTGCGCGAGGAAGGCTACCGGGTGGTTCTGGTCAACTCGAACCCGGCGACCATCATGACCGACCCTGTGTTGGCCGACGCCACCTATATTGAGCCGATCACCCCTGAGGTCGTCGCCAAGATCATCGAGAAAGAGCGCCCCGACGCGTTGCTGCCCACCATGGGCGGGCAAACGGGGCTGAACACCTCGCTCGCACTCGAAGAAATGGGCGTGCTGGAGAAATTCGGCGTCGAGATGATCGGCGCCAAACGCGACGCCATCGAAATGGCCGAGGACCGCAAGCTGTTCCGCGAAGCGATGGACCGCCTCGGCATCGAAAACCCCAAGGCCGAGATCATCACCGCGCCCAAGCGTGAGGACGGCTCCAAGGACCTCGAGGCCGGCGTGGCGCTGGCGCTTGAGACGCTGGAAACTGTGGGCCTGCCCGCGATCATCCGCCCGGCCTTTACCCTGGGCGGGACGGGCGGCGGTGTTGCCTATAACCGCGACGATTACATGGCGATCTGCCGGTCCGGCATGGACGCCTCACCCGTCGGTCAAATCCTCGTGGATGAGAGCCTTCTGGGGTGGAAAGAGTACGAGATGGAGGTGGTACGCGACACCGCCGACAACGCCATCATCGTCTGTTCCATCGAAAACGTGGACCCGATGGGCGTGCATACCGGTGACAGCATCACGGTGGCGCCTGCCCTGACCCTCACGGACAAGGAATATCAGATCATGCGCAATCACAGCATCGCTGTGCTGCGTGAGATCGGCGTGGAAACCGGCGGGTCCAACGTGCAATGGGCGATCAACCCCGATGACGGCCGCATGGTCGTGATCGAGATGAACCCGCGCGTCTCGCGCTCCTCTGCGCTGGCGTCCAAGGCGACCGGCTTCCCGATTGCCAAGATCGCGGCGAAACTCGCCGTGGGTTACACGCTGGATGAGCTGGACAATGACATCACCAAGGTGACGCCAGCCTCGTTCGAGCCGACCATCGACTATGTCGTGACGAAAATCCCGAAATTCGCGTTCGAGAAATTCCCCGGCTCTGAGCCGTTCCTGACCACCGCGATGAAGTCGGTGGGCGAGGCAATGGCGATTGGCCGGACGTTCCACGAGTCGGTGCAAAAGGCGCTGGCGTCCATGGAATCGGGCCTCACCGGTTTTGACGAAATCGCCATTCCCGGCGCCGAAGATCCCGCCACAGGCCACGCCGCCATCACGCGCGCGCTGGCCCAGCAGACACCGGATCGGTTGCGCGTCATCGCGCAGGCCATGCGCGAAGGGCTGTCGGACGACGACATCTTTGGCATCACCAAATACGACCCCTGGTTCTTGGCCCGCATCCGCGAGATCATCGAGGCCGAGCAAGAGGTCGAATCCGCGGGCTTGCCGACGGACGAAGCCGGGCTGCGCCATCTCAAGATGATGGGCTTTACCGACGCGCGCCTTGCGACCCTCACCGGCCAGTCCGAAGCGGATGTGCGCGCCGCGCGCCGCGCTGCTGGCGTGGTGGCGGTGTTCAAACGCATCGACACCTGCGCCGCCGAGTTCGAGGCGCAGACGCCCTACATGTATTCGACCTATGAAACGCCGGTCTTTGGCGATGTGGAGTGCGAGGCGCGCCCGTCGGACCGCAAAAAGGTTGTGATCCTCGGCGGTGGCCCCAACCGGATCGGTCAGGGGATCGAGTTCGATTATTGCTGCTGTCACGCCTGCTTTGCACTGACGGACGCCGGCTATGAAACGATCATGGTCAACTGCAACCCCGAAACGGTCAGCACCGACTATGACACGTCGGACCGCCTCTATTTCGAACCGCTGACGTTCGAGCATGTGATGGAAATCCTGCGCGTCGAACAGGACAACGGCACGCTGCACGGGGTGATCGTGCAATTCGGGGGCCAGACGCCGCTGAAACTCGCCAACGCGCTGGAGGATTCCGGCATCCCGATCCTGGGCACCACGCCCGACGCCATTGATCTGGCCGAAGACCGCGAACGGTTCCAGGCGCTGGTGAACGATCTCGGCCTGAAACAGCCCAAGAACGGCATCGCACACTCGGACGCCGAAGCGCTGGCGATTGCCGGTGACATCGGGTTCCCGCTGGTCATCCGCCCGTCTTACGTGCTCGGTGGTCGCGCGATGGAAATCGTGCGTGATCAGGCGAACCTCGAACGCTACATTTCCGAAGCCGTGGTCGTGTCCGGCGACAGCCCCGTGCTGCTCGACAGCTATCTGTCGGGCGCGGTGGAACTGGACGTGGACGCGCTCTGTGACGGCACCGACGTGCACGTTGCCGGCATCATGCAGCACATCGAAGAGGCGGGCGTGCACTCCGGGGACAGCGCCTGTTCCCTGCCGCCCTACTCTCTGGACAAGGACATCATCGCCGAGATCGAGCGGCAGACACATGCGCTGGCGCATGGCCTCAATGTGGTGGGCCTGATGAACGTGCAATTCGCGATCAAGGATGGCGACGTCTACCTGATCGAAGTGAACCCGCGCGCGTCCCGCACGGTCCCATTCGTTGCCAAGTCCACGGACAGCGCCATCGCCTCCATCGCCGCACGCATCATGGCGGGTGAAAAACTGTCGGCCTTCCCGATGCGACCCGCCTATGATGCCGATGCAAGCTATGACAGCGTGCTGCCATTGGCCGATCCGATGACGCTGGCCGATCCGAATATGCCTTGGTTCTCGGTCAAGGAGGCCGTGCTGCCCTTTGCCCGCTTCCCCGGTGTGGACACGATCCTGGGCCCGGAAATGCGCTCAACCGGCGAAGTCATGGGCTGGGATCGCACCTTTGGCCGCGCTTTCCTCAAGGCGCAGATGGGCGCGGGCATGGTCCTGCCTGATGCGGGCTGTGTGTTCATCTCGATCAAGGACATGGACAAGACGGATGCCATGCTTGATGCGGTGAAAACCCTGACGGATTTGGGCTTTACCCTCGTTGCGACGCGCGGCACGGCAAAGTGGCTCAAGGCGCATGGCCAGGCCTGCGGTGTGGTGAACAAAGTCTACGAAGGCCGCCCCGACGTCACCGACATGATGAAGGACAATGGCATCCAGCTGGTCTTCAACACCACCGAAGGCGCGCAGGCGGTCGAGGACAGCAAATCCATCCGCTCCATCGCGCTTTATGACAAGATCCCGTATTTCACGACCGCCGCCGCAGCGCAGGCCGCGGCGATGGCAATCCGGGAACAGGCCGCCGGAGACGTGGGCGTCAAGGCGCTGCAGGGTTAGTCGCGGATCCGTCCAAATGTCGACAACCGGTTGATTTCGTTCAGCCGGTCGAGATTGACGACCGTGGACAGCATCAGGCGATCCTGGCTCCAGTCACCGGGGCGCTGAATGGCCACGGTCGTTAGCGCCATCGCCGCCACCAGCGGCAACACCAGCGCCACAAAGGTCAGCCGCTCAAACGCCGTGCGCCGCCAATGCAGCGCCGACAGGATGCGGCGTTCCAGAAAGCTGCGCTTGCCCTTGATCAGCGACGTCCGGTCCGCTGTCACCAGCGTCACCTTGGGCACGGCAATGGTGAACGACCGGTCCCGGCGCAATGTCTTCTGACACACCGACAACAGCGTGTCGCAATAGGCGCGCACATCAATCCGCCCGCGCGCCAGCACCTGACTGTCGCAGTTGAACTCGCGCAGCGCTTCCACCTCACGCTTCCATGCGTGATAGGCAGGGTTCAGGAAAAACAGCGGCTTCAGCGCCTCCATCACGATTTCCCATTCCAGATCGCCTTGGCGGATATGCTGCAACTCATGCGCCAGCGCGACCTTCAGCTCTGTCGCCTCGGCCAGCATGTGCGAGGGGATCACCACATAGTAGGCGCGCAGACCGCGCGTGGAAAACGGCACCAGCGTCCGGTCCGACAGATGAACACGCACCCGCCCGATATGCCGCCACGCATAGGATTGCGCCACGATCCGCCACAGGCAGAACACGGAGTATCCCAACCGTGCCAACCCGACACACACCCCTAAGACAAAGGCGGCAATGACCGCCTGTGCCACGATCCCTGCCCCGGTCAGCACATTCAAAATGAACGTGTCCCGCATCAGAACCAGCCCCTCGAAATCGGAGGCCTTCATTTCAAAACCACCGTTCAGGTAATAGGACACCACGAAATCCGACAGGTTCGGATTGACCGGCGGCGCCACACCCGACCGCTGCATCGTCTCAAACCCCAGCACCAACAGCGGCGCACACAGGATCAGCAGGAACACGGTATACAGCAGGCGCAATTGCGTCGCATAGGCGTGGCGCAGCCCCGCCACCCGCATCGCCGCGCGCAACAGGGACCAGACCCCGAAGGCCACGCAGATCAGGATATTGGCATTCACGAATGCATCGAGCAGCGCTTCACCCGCTATCATTTTTCAACCTCCGATCAACAAGTGCCCGGATTTGCCCCAATGCTTCTTCGGTCAGCGTTTCGTCATCCACCAGCCGCGCGACCAACGAGGCAGGCGTGTCGTCGAAGAGTTTGGCCGACAGGTCCTTGACCACGCGCGATTGATACGCGTCCTTGGCCAGTGTCGGGCGGTAGACGTGGCTCTTGCCGGATTTGCGGCTGGTCACGAATTCCTTTTGTTCGAGAATGCGCAGGATCGTTGCACCGGACGTATACGCAAGGTCGCGCCCCGCCGGCAGACGTTCCAGTACGTCGCGCACTGTCCCCTCTCCTATGGCCCAGAGTTCCGACATGAACTCCAGTTCGACTTCGGTCAGCAGCTCACTTTTTTTCTTTTTCATCGCGGTCCCCGCTTCGGCAACCGCGCACTAGCTGCACCATTTGAGTAAATACCAAGCATTTCCGTTTCCAAAGGAGAATCTCATACTTTTCTAAAACAGAACGTACCCCACGCGATGCTCAGCGCCAGTGGCCACCACAGCGGCTGACCAAAAAGCCCAAGCCAGGCGAGGAAGATATAGGCGGATCCGAGAAGCGAGATGAACAAACGGTCACCCAGTGTCGTGGTCAGCCCGAACACCCCGCGCCGCTCGATCCCGTCGCGATATTTGAACCCTTCGAGCACCCCGATCAGCGCGATTGCCGCAAAGAGCGTGCAGAACAGCGCAAAGGTCGCAGGCGTCCATGCCATCCAGAACGACGGCCACAGCGGGTCGGTCCACGAAAACCCCTTTTCCTCCTGCTGTTGCGCAACATTGCCCCAGCCTTGGGCCAATGCAGGGGTCGGCAGGATCAGCCAGATCAAACGTTTCATCACACCCTCCCCAAGGCAAAGCCCTTGGCGATGTAGTTGCGTACAAAGTAGATGACGATTGCGCCGGGTATGATCGTCAGCGTGCCCGCCGCAGCCAGAAGGCCCAGCTCATATCCCGCCGAAGACGCCGTTTTTGTCATTTCCGCCGCAATGGGTTTGGCTTCGACCGCCGTCAGGGTCTTGGCCAAAAGCAGCTCGACCCACGAGAACATAAAGCAGAAGAACGCGGCGACCCCCACTCCGGCCTTTATCGTCGGCAGGAATATCGTGACGAAAAACCGCGGAAACGAATAGCCGTCCACATATGCGGTTTCGTCCAGTTCCTTGGGCACGCCCCCCATGAACCCTTCGAGGATCCACACCGCCAGCGGGATGTTGAACAGGCAATGCGCCAAAGCTACGGCAAGGTGCGTGTCAAAGAGCCCCACGGACGAATAGAGCTGAAAGAACGGCAACGCGAACACCGCCGCCGGTGCCATCCGGTTGGTCAGCAACCAGAAAAACAGCTGCTTGTCGCCAAGAAACCGGTACCGCGAGAACGCATACGCCGCAGGCAGCGCCACACAGACCGAGATCACCGTGTTCAGCGACACATAGATGATGGAGTTGATATAGCCCCAATACCAACTCGGATCGGTAAAGATCACCGCGTAGTTTTCCAGCGTAAAGGTCTGCGGGAACAGGCTGAACCCGGACAGGATCTCATTGGTTGTCTTGAAGCTCATCGAGACGAGCCAGTAGATCGGCAGCATCAGGAAAGCGATGTAGAGGATTGGGATGAGAGAGCGTTTACGCATGGGCCGAACCTTCGCCAGAGGCCTGTTTATTTGAGATCAGGGCATGCACGCGCCGCGGGGTGGGCAGTATGTCCGCCCCAGGTGGGCGGTGCGGGCATGCCCGGCGGTGCCCGCCGTGCAAGAGATTTGAACGAAGCGTATAATTCATTTCGCATCATCCTTCGTCATCAGCGTATAGAAGAGCCAAGACACCAGCAGCGTGATCGCGAAATAGATCAGGCTCATCGCCGCTGCCGGGCCAAGGTCAAACTGCCCAAGCGCGATCTTCACCAGATCAATCGACAACAGCGTTGTGGAATTCCCCGGCCCGCCGCCGGTCAGCACAAACGGCTCCGTATAGATGTTGAAGCTGTCCATGAAGCGCAGGAGGATCGCGATGGTCAACACCGTCTTCATCTTTGGCAGCTGGATATAGCGGAACACCTTCCACGGGCTGGCCCCGTCGATCTTGGCCGCCTGATAATAGGCATCCGGGATCGACACGAGGCCGGCATAGGCCAAGAGCACCACCAGCGAGGTCCAGTGCCACACGTCCATAACGATGATCGTGATCCACGCCGCCAACGGATCCTGCGTCATGTCATAGTTCACGCCGAGTACATCATTCATTAGATACCCGAGCAGCCCGATCTTGGGCAGGGTAAAGATGTTCCACATCGCCCCCACCACGTTCCACGGGATCAGCATCGGCAGCGCCATCAGCACAAGGCAAACAGGCACCCAAAACCCCTTCTTCGGCATCGACAGCGCGATGATTATGCCCAATGGCACCTCGATGATCAGGATCAGGAAGGTAAACAGGAACTGCCGCCCCAAGGCGGCATGGAACCGGTCCGACCGCAGGATCTGTTCAAACCAGTCCAGCCCTTGCCAGAAGAACACGTTGTTTCCGAACGTCTCCTGAACTGAGTAATTGACCACCGTCATAATCGGCACCAGCGCATTGAACGCCACCAGCAACAGCACCGGCAGGACAAAGAACCACGCCTTTTGGTTTTCGGTTTTCATGTGTCCGCCTCCGTCGAGAGCCATCCGTCACGGTAAAGGCGCGTCTGATCCTGCCGGAAGGCCAGATGCACCTCGGCGCCCTGCTCCACCTCGGCCTGATCCACGACCGCTCGCACCGGGGTATCCCCCACCACAGTCTCCACGACCGCGTGCCGCCCCACATCCGACACCTTGCGCACGCGCGCGGGCAACCCTTCGGGTGCCAGCGTCACGAATTCAGGCCGAACGCCCAACTGCGTCAGCCCGCCGGTGCCTGTAACCGGGCCTTCGACCGGGACCACCTGCCCCTCGAAACGGATGCGGTCGCCGTCTTCGACCGCAGGTAGGATGTTCATGCCGGGCGAGCCGATAAAATGGCCAACAAACGTGTGCTGCGGCCGCTCGAAAAGCTCAACGGGCGTGCCGATCTGCACCACTTCGCCGTCCTGCATGACCACCACCTGATCGGCAAAGGTCAGCGCCTCGGTCTGGTCGTGCGTGACATAGATCATCGTGGCCCTCACCCGCTGATGCAGCTCCTTCAGCTTGGACCGCAACTTCCATTTCAGGTGCGGGTCGATCACGGTCAGCGGTTCGTCAAACATCACGACGTTCACGTCGTCACGCACGAGGCCGCGGCCCATGGAGATCTTCTGCTTGTTGTCAGGGGACAGGTGCGCCGCGCGCACGTCCAGCATCTCTGCCACGTCCAGCATTTCGGCAATCTCGGCCACGCGGGCGGCAATGCGGCCCTCGTCCACACCACGATTGCGGAGTGGAAAAGCAAGATTATCGCGCACGGTCATGGTGTCGTAGATCACCGGGAACTGGAACACCTGCGCGATGTTGCGCTGATCGGGCGGCAGGTCGGTCACGTCCCGCCCGTCAAACAGGATCCGTCCCTCGGATGGCACCAACAGGCCCGAGATGATGTTGAGCAATGTGGATTTCCCGCACCCCGACGGACCCAGAAGCGCATAGGCGCCTCCATCCTCCCAATCGAGATCAATCGACTTGAGCGCAAAGTCCTGCGGCCCGGCAGGCTTGGGCAGATACGAATGGCGCAGGTTGGATAAGGTGATCTTGGCCATCAGGACACGAGGCTCCCGTCAGGGGCAAAGTAGAACGCTTTGCTGGGGTCCATGTAAAAGGCCTGTTCTTCGCCAACGCGGTACGGGTGCACGCCATGGGCCAGTGAGACCCAACCATCGTCGCCCATCTGAAAATGCGCGCTTGATTCCGACCCGGACAGTTCCGTCACTTGCACCACACCATTGAGCGCAACACTTTGCGCATCGCCTTGCACCGGGGTGACGTGATGCGGGCGGATGGCAACAGTATAGGGTCCGTCCGCCAGACCTGCCGCAGCACCCGTCACCTGCCAGCTGACACCGGTGGCCAGCGTAACTTCGGTCCCGGTCTTGGTGATGTGCGCCGCGTTGATGGGCGGGTCAGAAAACACGCGTGCCGCCGTCAATGTCGCGGGTTTGCGGTAGATTTGCGCGGTTGGACCGAATTGCGTGACCTCCCCGTCATCCATCAATGCCGTGTGCCCCCCAAGAAGCAGCGCCTCTTCGGGTTCGGACGTGGCATAGATGACCACGGCACCGCGTCCGGCAAAAAGCTCAGGCAGCTGTTCGCGCAACTCCTCGCGCAGCTTGTAGTCAAGATTGGCCAGCGGTTCGTCGAGAAACACCGCGCGGCTTTCCTTGGCAATCGCGCGCGCGAGGGCACAGCGCTGCTGTTGCCCGCCGGACAACTCTTGCGGTCGGCGTGTCAGCATCGGGCCCAGTTGCAGGATATCTGCTGCCTCCTGCACGCGGCCCTCGATTTCGGATTTCGCCATGCCTGCCACCCGCAACGGCGACGCGATGTTGTCGAAGACCGTCATGTGCGGGTAGTTCACGAAAAACTGGTGCACCAGGCTGATGTTGCGCTTTTGCGTGGACAGGCGGGACACGTCCTCGCCATCCATGATGATCCGTCCCGACGCCATGGGGTCCAGACCTGCCATCAGCTTGATGAGCGATGTCTTTCCCGCGCCCGTCTGCCCCAAAAGCACGTTAAAGTGCCCTGTTCCCAGCGTCAGCGATGTCGGTTTGATATGTGTGATGCCGCGGACAACCTTTGTCGCGTCAATCAGCTCGATACCCATTTGCCCTTACCCCGATCATAGGCGACCGGGTCACAGTTGGGGTGACCCGGCCGGACGCGCCCGGCCATGGCGAACCACAGCCGGGCGCGTTTGCGTTTACTGGTTCCAGCGGGCCACAAGGTCGTCGTAATTGACGGTCTCACCCTGCGGCTTTTCGTTGTCCAGCTTGGGCTTGGCGCCGCCATTGGCAAACCACCACTCGGCGTCACGCTCTTCGTTCAAGCGTGGGCCACAGCCACCATAGACACCAGCCGCCTCGTCTGCCTGCTGCATCCGGGCCATGGTGATGTCCATCTCTTCGGCCAGACGGTCCATCGCCTGCTGCGGGGTAAAGGCACCGGAGTTCACGTCACCGATCTGCTGCCACCAGATTTGGGCCAGCTTCGGGTAATCCGGCACGTTGATGCCGGTGGGCGACCAGGCCACGCGATCAGGCGAGCGGTAGAACTCGACCAGACCCCCCAGTTTGGGCGCGCGTTCGGTGAAGCTTTCGTGGTTGACCGAGCTGTCGCGGATGAAGGTCAGACCCACATGGGACTTCTTCACGTCGACCGTCTTGGACGTCACGAACTGCGCATAAAGCCATGCGGCCTGAGCGCGATCCGACGGCGTGGATTTCAAGAACGTCCACGATCCCACATCCTGATAGCCAACCTTCTGGCCGGTTTCCCAGTAAGGGCCATGCGGGCTGGGTGCCATCCGCCACAGCGGGTTGCCATCCTCGTCCACGGTGTTGTTGCCCTCGGACTGGGGTTTGACCATGTCCGCGGTGAACGCCGTGTACCAGAAGATCTGCTGGGCGACGTTGCCCTGAGACAGCGCAGGCAGCGATTGGTAGAAGTCGAACGACGCGGCGCCAGGAGGGGCATAGTTGCGCAACCATTCGTCCCACTTGCGGATCGCATAAACCGCCGCTGGACCGTTGGCGGCACCGCCACGTGTGACGCTTGCGCCGTTGGGATTGCACGACCCGGCTTCCATCCGGATGCCCCATTCGTCGATGGGCACACCGTTGGGTTCGCCGACCGAACCCGCACCTGCCATGGACAACCACGCATCGGTCATCCGCCAGCCCAGGTCAGGCGCGCGTTTGCCGTAATCCATGTGGCCATAGATCGTGGTGCCGTCGATTTCCTTGACGTCCTCGCTAAAGAATTCGGCGATGTCCTCGTAAGCGGACCAGTTCACCGGAACGCCAAGGTCATAGCCGTACTTGGCCTTGAACGCCTCTTGCAGGTCTTCGCGGTCGAACCAGTCCTTGCGGAACCAGTAGAGGTTCGCGAACTGCTGGTCGGGCAGCTGGTAGAGGTTGCCATCCGGGCCCGTCGTGAACTGGATACCCATGAAGTCCTCGAGGTCCAGCGTCGGCGACGTCGTCGCGGCCCAGTCTCCGGCCATCTGTTCGGTCAGGTTATAGGCCAGTTGCAGCCGCGAGTGCGTACCGATCAGGTCGGAATCGTTGACATAGCCGTCATAAAGGTTCCGCTGCGTCTGCATCTGCGTTTGCACAGCCTGCACCACTTCACCTTCGCCGAGGATCTGGTGGTTCACCTTGATGCCGGTGATTTCCTCAAACGCCTTCGTCAGCACTTCGGATTCGTAACCGTGCGTCGGGATGCCTTCGCTCAGGACATTGATTTCCATGCCCGAAAACGGCTCGGCAGCGTTGATGAACCACTGCATTTCAGACAGCTGTTCATCCTTGGACAATGTGGATGGTTGAAATTCCTGATCAATCCATTTTTGGGCTGCGGCCTCGTCGGCAAAAGCAGTCCCTGTCCCCGCGACGATGGCACAAACGGCCGTCGCGGAGATAAGATACTTGCGCATCTCTTCTCCTCCCAATTTTTTTGCAAGCTGGAACGGGCCAGCTGTGATCAGGCTAAGCGTTTGGGATCGGAGCTGTCAAACTAAAATCTTAGTAGATATTTTCGGTGCTGGATGCACCATGCGGTATAGTTTGCAAAAACCTCTCAAAATTTTGATTTAAAAACAATTTCGTCCGACGTCTCGCCTGAGCTGCATTGTTAGGATCGACAAAGACACCCCCGCTGTCGGTCGAACATCATCTCATACGGTCGCCGTCAACTGCACCAAAACCAGGCTCGCATCGCTGCACATGTGCGGACAAAAAATGGCGGAGGCATCCCTGCCCCCGCCAACAACCACACCGGATCAACGGCGGCGCGTGACCGCTCAACCCGCTGAAATCTGCTTGGCCTTTTCCACCAGAACTTCGGCCTGACGAATGGATGCATAGTCGATCAGACGCCCATCAAGGCTGACTGCCCCTTTGCCCGCTGCCTCGGCTTCGGCCATCGCCGCGAGAATGCGCTGCGCCTTATCGATCTCGGCGTCCGACGGGCTCATCACCTCATTCGCCAGAGCAATCTGGCTCGGGTGGATCGCCCATTTGCCCTCACAGCCAAGAACCGCCGCACGATACGCCGCCGCACGGTAACCGTCCGGATCCGAAAAATCGCCGAACGGCCCGTCAATCGGTCGAAGGCCATTGGCGCGCGCTGCGACCACCATGTTCGCAATCGCCGAATGCCACATGTCGCCCCAATGAACCTGCCGCGACCCATCCTCGGCAGGATCGGTTAGCACGGCATAGTTCTCGTTCACCCCGCCAATCACAGTGGTCCGCGCACGCATGGATGCCGCGTAATCCGCGACACCGAAATGCAGGCTCTCGTTCCGTTCGGATGCGGCGGCGATTTCGTGGACGTTCTGCATACCCAACGCCGTCTCGATGATGTGTTCGAACCCGATGCGTTTCTTGTATCCCATCGCGTCTTCGATCTGGGTCACCATCATATCCACCGCATAGACATCCGCGGCGGTCCCGACCTTGGGGATCATGATGAGGTCAAGCCGCTCGCCCGCCTGCTCCACCACGTCGACCACATCGCGATACATGTAGTGCGTGTCGAGCCCGTTGATCCGCACCGACATGGATTTGTTGCCCCAGTCGATTGAATTCAGCCCCTCGATGATGTTCTTGCGCGCCTGCACTTTTTCATCCGGCGCAACCGCGTCCTCAAGGTCGAGAAAGATAACATCAACGTCGGAATTCGCCGCCTTTTCAAACATTTGCGGCTGACTGCCCGGAACGGCCAGCTCACTCCGGTTGAGGCGGCCGGGGGCTTGGGTGACAGAGTGAAACGACATGGCGAAACCTTTCTTGGGTCATAATATTGCGCGACAAAAGTCAGCGACGAAAGATTATGTCAAGCCTGATTTCAGTCTATCTGGGTATACCGGAACGGTCCTCGGACTCGATTGCCAACCGGGACGAATAGAAGAACGCGATTGCCTGCGCGCGGTTTTTCACCCCCAGTTTCTCATACAGATTGGACAGGTGAAACTTGACCGTGTTCACGGTGATTTCCAGTTCCCTGGACAGCTCCCGATTGGTCAGCCCCTTGGACAAGGCCGCAAGCATCGCGCGCTCCTTGCGGGACAGCATCTGGATCGGATCGCTTTGCAGATTGCGGACGTCGATGAAGGGAAAAACCATCTTGCCCGCAGCAACATCGATGCAGGTTTCAAGCAGTGTTTCCGCGTCGCTCGACCGGGCCGCAAAGGCCGCCGCCCCGGCGGTCATCGCCAGCCGCGGCAGATCTCCGGTGTCCTCGGCATAGACGACGATGCGCGGGGCCTGTTCCTGATCGCGCAGAATTTCGATCAGCTTTGCACCGCCGAGCACGGGGATGTTCCAGTCGATGACTGCAACCTGCACCGGGACGCGCATGAACGTGCCCAAAAACCCTTCGGCTGTCGCCGCTGTTGCCACCAGGGACAATCGCGGATCGCGGTCAATCAACTCTGACAAGGCAGACAAAACCAAAGGATTGCTGTCCGCGAGGATGATGTCGATGGGGGCCGTATTTTTCATTACCGATTGATTCATAAAGGTAAATTCCAATTAACTACCCGAATGGGTGGGCGTGATTTCTGTATACCACCGCATATTCATACGTTTGGGTAGGCTTTTTCCCACCCATTTAGATTACCATAAGTAGGACTTATGTGTGTTTTCTTTTATCCCGACGCAACTAGGTTTCAAATCCAAGGACAAAAAGGAAATTAAATTTCCTGCTGACACTTGGAGGACCCATGTACGACGTTATCGCTTTCCCGCAGTTGGATATTCCCGACACCATCGCGGCTGGCCCCGGCCCTGGCAACACTGATGCGCGGGTCCTCGCCCGCTATGCCGGCGCGGGCCTTGCTGACCACATGCATGCGGATGTGTTGCGCGGCATGGTCGAATGCAAACTGATGCTCCGTGACGTGATGGGCACCGACAACGTACACACATTCGGAGTCGCCGGGACGGGTTGGAGCGGTTTGGACATGATGTTCTCTGCCGTGATGCCCGGAGACAAGGTGGTCATGTTCGTCAACGGCACGTTCTCGGGCATTGACGGCCTAACCGTGCGGATGAAGGCCGCCACCGCCGAAGAGCTGGCAGCCAACGCGCTGGACCCGCAGACCGAAAACGTCGTGATCATCGACGTCCCGCATGGACAGAGCGTGACCGGCGATATCGTCGACGCCGCGTTGGCCGAACACAAACCCAAGTGGGCCGCGATGGCGCATTGGGAAACAGGCTCTGGCCGTGTGAATGACATCAAAGGGTTCAGCGATGCCTGCGTGCGGCATGGTGCGATGGGTCTGGTTGATGCCGTGTCGAGCCTCGGAGTGGGCGATTTCCGGATCGACGACTATCCCGGCGTGCACGGCTGGGCCTCTTGCCCGCAGAAGGGCATCTGCTGCCTGCCGCTCACCTACGCCCCCGTATCGTTCACTGATACCTATATCGAAACCCTGCGGGCCACTGGCACCCGCACCTTCTGCCACCACCCCATTCTGGAGGCCCGGCACTGGGGCATCATTGATGGCGCAGACGTGGACAAGGGCACGTACCACAGGACCCACTCCGCCTATGCGGTATCGGCCTTTCACGAGGCGTTGCGCATCTGCTTGCAGCAGACCATCGCACAGCGCGCCTCGGACTATATTTATCATGAGGCCGCGTTGCGCGCCGCTGTCACTGCTATGGGCTGCGACGTGACCTCCAACATGCCATCGCTCGTGGTGTTGAACCTGCCCGGCGATCTTGCGGGGCGCGAAATGGAACTGGTGCAGAATTGCCGCGCCCGGAACTTTGGCATCTGGCCCACCCTGTCAGAGCCGGTGCAGATCCGCATCGGCATCCTGAACCTGCTGACCCAGACGGCGATCACCGACATCGTGAACCGGTTTGCCGACGCCATGCGCGACATGGGTGCCATCGTGGATCAGGCTGAAATCGATGCCGTTCTGCACACGCATTACGACACTGCAATCGCTGCAGAGTAGGGAGATCAACCATGGACATCCATGAGTACCAAGCCAAGGAAATCCTGTCCGGATTTGGCGTCGCCGTCCCGGACGGCGCGTTGGCATACAGCCCGGAACAGGCCGCATATCGCGCCCGCGAACTCGGCGGAGATCGATGGGTCGTCAAGGCGCAGGTGCACGCTGGAGGGCGTGGAAAGGCCGGCGGCGTCAAGGTCTGCACCAGCGACATCGAGATCAATGATGTGTGCGAAGACCTCTTTGGCATGAAGCTGGTGACACACCAGACCGGCCCCGAGGGCAAAGGCGTCTACCGCGTCTATGTCGAGGCCGCCGTGCCAATTGCGCGGGAAATCTATCTCGGGTTTGTCCTCGACCGGACGACACAGCGCGTGATGATCGTGGCCTCTGCCGAAGGCGGCATGGAAATCGAAGACATCTCCGCTGAAAGGCCCGACAGCATCGTGCGCGCCGTAGTCGAGCCCGCCGTGGGGTTGCGCGAATTCCAGTGCCGTCAGATTGCCTTCAAGCTGGGCATTGATGCGGCGTTGGTCCAGCCGATGGTGCGCACGCTGCAAGGCGCGTACCGGGCCTTTACCGAGCTTGACGCGACCATGGTCGAGATCAACCCGCTTGTCATCACCGAAGACAACCGCATCATCGCACTTGATGCCAAGATGACCTTCGATGGCAACGCTCTGTTCCGCCATCCGCAGATTGCCGAACTGCGCGACAAAAGTCAGGAAGACCCGCGCGAGAGCCGCGCGGCGGACCGCGGGCTGAGCTATGTCGGTCTGGACGGCAACATTGGCTGCATCGTCAACGGCGCCGGTCTGGCCATGGCCACCATGGACACGATCAAGCTGGCCGGTGGCGAGCCTGCGAACTTTCTCGACATTGGCGGCGGCGCCACGCCCGAGCGTGTGGCCAAAGCGTTCCGGTTGGTCCTGTCAGACAGGAACGTGCAGGCCATTCTTGTGAACATCTTTGCCGGGATCAACCGCTGCGACTGGGTTGCCGAAGGCGTGGTGCAGGCGCTGCGCGAGGTGGACGTTGATGTCCCTGTCGTGGTGCGCCTTGCCGGCACCAACGTGGAGGAAGGCCAGAAAATCCTCGCCAAGTCCGGTTTGCCGATCATCCGCGCCAAAACACTGAACGAAGCTGCTGAAAGAGCCGTGGGAGCATGGAGGAACGACCTCTCTCAGGGCGTTAGAATGAGGGCCGTGTCATGAGCATTCTGCTGGAAAAGGAAACCCCCGTCATCGTGCAGGGGATCACGGGCAAGATGGCCCGCTTTCACACCAAGGACATGATCGACTACGGCACGAATGTCGTGGGCGGTGTGGTGCCCGGCAAGGGCGGCGAAACGGTCGAAGGCCTGCCCGTGTTCGACACGGTCGAAGAGGCCGTTGCCACCACAGGAGCCGAGGCATCATTGGTGTTTGTTCCGCCGCCCTTTGCAGCCGACAGCATCATGGAGGCGGCTGATGCGGGCATCAAGTACTGCGTCTGCATCACCGACGGCATCCCCGCGCAGGACATGATCCGCGTCAAGCGCTATATGTACCGCTACCCCAAGGAGCGGCGGATGGTGCTGACCGGCCCAAACTGTGCCGGAACCATCAGCCCGGGCAAGGCGCTGCTGGGGATCATGCCGGGGCATATCTACCTCAAAGGACATGTCGGCATTGTCGGTCGCTCCGGTACGTTGGGTTACGAGGCGGCGAGCCAGCTCAAGGAGCGTGGTATTGGCGTGTCGACATCCGTGGGTATCGGGGGCGATCCGATCAACGGGTCTTCGTTCCGCGATATCCTTGAACGGTTCGAACAGGACGACGACACGCATGTCATCGCTCTGATCGGCGAGATCGGTGGCCCGCAGGAGGCCGAAGCCGCGGAATACATCCGCGACCACGTGACCAAACCCGTGGTGGCCTATGTCGCTGGTCTGACCGCGCCCAAGGGGCGGACAATGGGCCATGCAGGTGCCATCATCTCTGCCTTTGGCGAAAGCGCATCGGAAAAGGTGGAAATCCTCTCCGCCGCCGGTGTGACCGTCGCCGAAAACCCCGCAATCATCGGCGAGACGATCGCCAAAGTGATGGAGGCTGCATAATGGTACGCCCAAGTGTCCTGATTACACGCCGCTGGCCCGAAGCGGTCGAACAGCAGCTGGCGCAGAATTATGACGTCATGCTGAACCGGTCCGACCGGCCGCTGACACCGGACGAGTTTCGCGACGCCATCAAGCGGTATGACGCCGTTCTGCCGACGGTCACGGACAAGATCGGACCAGAGGCATTGGACGTGGCGAAACCCCAGACGAAAATCCTGGCGAACTATGGCGTCGGTTACACGCATATCGACGTCGAACGTGCCAAGACGCACGGGATCGCGATCACCAATACACCGGACGTTTTGTCGGAATGCACCGCCGACCTTGCCATGACGCTGATGCTGATGGTGGCGCGTCGCGCCGGAGATGGTGAGCGTGAGCTGCGCGCAGGCAACTGGTCCGGCTGGCGGCCCACGCATCTTGTCGGCACCAAGGTCTCGGGCAAAACGCTGGGCATCGTCGGCTTTGGCCGGATCGGGCAGGAAATGGCGCGGCGCGCGCATTTCGGGTTCGGCATGCGGATCATCGTATTCAACCGCTCACCCGTTCCCTCGGGAACACTGGCACAGTTCAATGCGGTGCAGGTCGACACGATCGAAGACCTGTTGCCGCAAGCGGACTTCGTGTCCCTCCACTGCCCCGGCGGGGCGGCCAACGCCAAGATGATCAACGCGGCCCGTCTCGATCTGATGAACGACGACGCGTTCCTGATCAATACGGCCCGCGGCGAGGTGGTGGACGAAGCGGCACTTGCCCAGGCGTTGATGTTCGACACCATTGGCGGGGCAGCGCTTGATGTGTTCGAGCGGGAACCGGCGGTGAACCCCATGCTGGCGCAATGCGACAACCTCGTGATGCTCCCCCATCTGGGCAGCGCCACCCGCGAGGCGCGTCAGGCGATGGGGTTCCGCGTGCTCGACAACCTCAACGACTTTTTCGACGGCAAGGCACCGCGCGACCGCGTCGCATAAGCATCGTTGGGCGAAAGAAGCCAGCGCCTCGCAGATGACCTGCGGGGCGCGCGGTCACAACGCCGATTTGCGACGGCCCAGAAGCCAGACAAAGAACACGCCGCCAATCAATCCGGTGACGATCCCGATCGGCATGTCTTCGGGCGCCATCACGGTGCGCGCGGCGACATCCGCCCACAGCAGGAAGATCGCGCCGATCATTGCCGAAAACGGCAGGACTCGGCGGTAGTCGCCCCCCACAAGCATCCGCGCCACATGCGGCACCATCAGTCCGACAAAACCGATGATCCCCGAAAAGGCGACCATGACCCCGGTGATCAGCGCTCCGACCACAAACACCGACAGACGAAACCGCGCGACCGGAATGCCAAGCGTTGCCGCCGTTTCATCGCCAACCGTCATCGCGTTCAATTGTGCCGTCCGGCTCATCAGCCAGAGCGCACAGACCACCAGAACGACAAGCGGGTAAACAAGGTGGTCCCACTGCGCGAGCCCAAGTCCGCCCAGCATCCAGTAGACCACGGTGTGTGAGGCGTGCGGCTCGCCCAGAAAGATCAGCGCATTGGCACCGGCCATGATGATGAACGACACCGCGACCCCGGCCAGAACCAACCGGTCGGCGCTGGCTGCATCGGCAAAGCGCGAGACGCCCAGAACGATCAATGTCGCCAGAAGCGAGCCGCCAAAGGCCATGACCGGCACCGTCATGATTCCAAGGAACAGGCCCGAATGCAACAGCGCAAAGATAGCCCCGAACGCGCCGCCCGATGAAATACCCAGCAGGTGCGGATCCGCGAGAGGGTTGCGCGTCACCGCCTGCAACGCCGCCCCGACCACCGCCAGTCCCGCCCCCACCAGGATAGCCAGCAGCGCGCGGGGGAAGCGGATGTCCCAGACAATCGCCTCGCGCCCCGCGCTCCAGCCGGGTGTGATCAGATCCGGCGACAGCTTGTTGGCCAGCACACCCCAGACCGTGCCCGCCGGGATCGAAACCGCCCCGACGGACACCGCAATGGACAACGAGAACAGCAGCGCAACGGCCCCGCCAATGGCAAGGATCACGCGCGGACCCACTCGGGCCCGGCGGAAAGACTGCGCTGCTTGCTCCTGCATGGCCTACTCGCCGCGGAACGCGTCAGCAAGCGTCTTGACCGCCTTGATGTTGCGCGGCCCCGGCGTCGCCTCGACATATTCCAGCGTGACAAAGCGATCATTCTTGACCGCATCGATCTCTGCAAAGGCGGGGTTCGACATCATGAACGCGCGCTTTTGTTCTGCGGTCACCTTGCCGTAGTTGACGATAATGATCACTTCGGGGTTCTGCTCAACCACCTCTTCCCATGTGACGGTGCCCCAGCTTTTCTCGAACCCGTTCATCACGTTGGTCCCGCCTGCGGCTTCGATCAACGCTGTGGGCATCGCGTAAAGGCCTGCGGTAAACGGCTTGTCCTCGCCACTGTCATAGACAAATGCACGAACCGGTTCGCCGGTCTCGACACCGTCCACGATTGCCGCAAGCTCCGCCTTGTACCCTTCGACCAACGACGCGGCCTTGTCCTCGACATCGAAGATTTTGCCAAGGTTCATCAGGTCGGCATACATGTCGTCCATGCTGGCCTTGCCCTTGTCCATGATGTGGGTGCACGATTCCGTCAGCTCATACACCTGCACGCCAAAGGGCGCCAAGGTGTCGGGCGTGACGTCGCCCCCCACCTTCATCCCGTAATTCCACCCGGCAAAGAAGAAATCCGCATCCGCGCCAACCAGCACTTCCTTGCTTGGGTATTTCGCGGACAATTCCGGCAGCGCCTCGACACCTGCACGCATCTCCTCATCGAGGGTCTTCCAACCCGAAATGCCCGTATAGCCGACCATGCGGTCCGCAAGGCCAAGCACCAGCATCATCTCGGTCAGGTTCACGTCGTTCGAAACCGCCCGCTCGGGCGGGGCATCAAACGTGACGCTGCGATTGCAGCTTTGGACCGTGACGTCCGCCGTGACGACGGCGGTTGATGACAGCAACAGCGCTGCGGCCATGAGGGCGTGTTTCATTGAAAGGTTCCTTTGTTTTGCAGATGGAAAGTGAGGTGATCGGTGTTGCTGTGAGACAGCTGTTCTTTTCGGGCGATCACCTGGAATGCGTCGGACACCGCGGCCTCGGACAACACGTGGGCGGGCGATCCGAAACCAATCGTATGGCCACCGCGCAGCAACAGCAGGTCATCGCACACATCCGCCGCGAGGTTCAGATCATGCAGTGATGTGACGATGGTCAGCGGCAGGTCGCGGATCAGTTCAAGCACTTCAAGCTGGTGCCGGATATCAAGGTGATTGGTCGGCTCATCAAGGATCAGCAGGCGCGGCTCCTGGGCAAGCGCGCGCGCCACCATGACCCGTTGCCGCTCCCCTCCTGACAGGGTGCCGAGGTGGCGATGGGCCATCCCGGCAAGATCAAGGCGCGCCAAAGCCTCGGCAATAATGTCAGTGTCCCGTGCGCCGCCCACACCACCAAAGCCGCGCCGATGCGGTGTGCGCCCCAAGGCCACGATTTCACCGACGGTCAGGGCGAAATCACTGGGTTGTTCCTGAAGCACGGCTGCGGTGCGTTGAGCGACCTGCCCCGCGGACAGATGCCAGATGTCATCGCCATCCACACACACGGTGCCCGTAGTTGGCCGGTGAAATCGGTACAGCAAGCGCAGAAGCGTCGTCTTGCCTGCGCCGTTCGGGCCGACAATGCCAAGCACACGGCCAGACGCCAGCTCGAAACTGGTTTCGTGCAACAGCGTGGTTCGACCACGCGCGGGCGCCCAGGACAGATCGCGCACGGACAGGTGGGCGCCGCTCACGACACACGCACCGCGCTGTCTTCGATCAGCATGATGGCCGCAGGGACGCGCGCCAACGTCGTCTCGCGCAGCTTGCCCGGGCGATCCGTGGATGAGCACCACCCGTCCTCCAATTCAGCATATTGCCCAGCGAACGTGACAAGGTCATCGACATCCGTCTCCGGGTCGATATCCCCAAATAGATACGTCGCCTTCTTGGTCCCGTGATAGGCCACGGTGCACGGCCGGTCGCAGCCCGCCATGCAGGCAACCCCCGATATGGCAAAATCCTCCGGCACGGCATCGCCGGCTTCGGCAATCGCGCGCCGCAGTTTGTCGATCAGTTCATAACCGGGGCGACAGGCTGTGCCTTTGTGCTGACAGGATGTGCAAATCGTGATTCGATGGTCCATAGGGCCCTCCGCCGCTCAAGCGGGCAAAGGCAGAACCATGGTGTGGGCGGTTGTACCGCTCGGTCATCATATGCTCCTGACCAGGCACCCCGCCTGCATCGAGTTGAAATGCCGGTACGCAAAACGCACCGGTGACGGCAGGTCTCCTGACTTGCGGGTCAATGCGCCCCCGAACCTTCCCGGACACGCGGTCCAGTGGTCCTTGTCGGGGTGGCTCACCGCTTACAGTTGCGGGGGCAGTCACGGACTTGGCACCTTGGACCGGCGCCGCACCGTGTTCCCTTTTCATCTCGAATGCCACAGGCAATTGAGAACCATCGCTGCGGACCAAACAGCAATTTGCAGGGGGGGTCAATGATGCGAACGACACGTCATACGCGACAGACGACTCCGCGGGAACGCGGTGGTGCCGCAGCACGCATAGGCCTCGATTGATGGGACCTGAGCCAGCGCCGTGATCATTGCGCGTGATTGGCTCGGTGAGTGGACGCACGTGTCGTGCGGACAAACCGCGCGTGGCCTATGCAGGCAAGCCGCATCCACGCCCCTTGCGGCAAAGCGCCCCCGCGTCTGGGCATACCGGACGGCGGCGCTAGGTTCGGTCAAAACAAAAAGGGGCGCGACATGGCCAGCATCACCTTACTCCTGACGGCCACACTCTTGGGTGGCATGGTCTTTTTCAGCTTTGGCTTTGCGCCAGTGCTCTTCAAGCAATTGCCCATGGAGCAGGTGCGCCCGCTCCTGCGCGGAACGTTTCCGTATTACTACCTCGTCGTCATCGTGCTGTCCGGTGTGAGTGCCGCGGTGGCGGTGACGCAATCAGGTCTTGTCGCGACGCTCCTTGGCCTGATCTGCCTGACGACCCTCTATGCAAGGCAAGTGTTGATGCGACAGATCAATGCCGCGACGGACCGGGGCGATCAGCGCAGCTTTCACCGGCTGCATATGGGATCGGTGGTGTTGCAGGTGGTTCAGATCGGGGTCTGTGGATGGGCAGTTGTCGCCCTTAGCTAAAACCCTAAACCGCGCCATCGACGGGCCACGGTCTGTCGATCCAATAGTTGAATGGGACACTTTATGGCGGCCAGGCACATCTTCGATATGAGCGATGCGCTGGTGGGTGCCATGTCGACAGGCCTGGGGGTGGCCTGTCCCCGCTCGGCAGATTTGGCATAGCCAAATCGTTTGTCGTGCAATGGGTAGCGCTGCGGCCTGCGGTCTTGCCTCCGCGACTGCCGACCTCGTCAATCGCTGCGTTTTCTTAACCAAGGCAAGGCTTTGAGCAACGTTTGCATGCTTTCACCGCGGCGTGTTCGCAAGACAACTGCGAGAGCTACAAGCGCCAGTAAAACGGCACCAAGCCCGCTACCTGACATGCCAAACAGGTTCAATTTCGCTTCTGAAATGAGCTTCTCGACGTCCAAGATAGACTCCCCGCTTTAGTGGAATTCTCTTGGTGTCCCTGCGTCCCGCAATATCACTGATCAGATACGTCTGTAAACTGTATGCAACTATGGGGAAAACTCTGGGTATAAGAGCAATCGAATTCAACATGTTGACGCTGTAGTGGGCAATACTACTACATTTACGGGGCTATGGACAAAGGAATCACAGTTGTTCACAGGCGTCCACAACAATCTATTTTTGTTACGTGGGCAAACAGGCTCGAACCAAAACCCCCGGCACTTTCGTACCGGGGGCTCTTAAAAGTTTTACCGGGTGCCGCTCTCGCGCATTTGCTAAGCAAATACGCTGCCGCGCACGGATTGCGCCCCGAAGGGCGCAATCGCATTACCAGTCTTCGCGCACGACAACGCGTGATTTGATCGGCAACTTCATCGCGGCCAGGCGCAGGGCCTCGCGGGCGATGTCGTCGTTGACGCCGTCGATCTCGAACATCACGCGGCCAGGTTTCACCTTGCACGCCCAACGGTCGACCGAACCCTTACCTTTACCCATACGCACTTCGATGGGTTTGGCGGTCACCGGCACGTCGGGGAAAATCCGGATCCAAACCCGGCCCTGACGTTTCATGTGACGGGTCATCGCACGACGCGCCGCTTCGATCTGGCGCGCAGTCACCCGCTCGGGCTCAAGGGCCTTGAGACCATAGGTGCCAAAGTTCAGGTCAGACCCGCCCTTTGCCTTGCCCTTGATCGAGCCTTTGAACTGCTTGCGGAACTTCGTTCTTTTCGGTTGAAGCATCTGTCAAATCTCCCTTAGCGACGACCGCCTGCACCGCGAGGTGCCGGACCGTCCTGGAGTTCCTGAGCCTTGCGATCACGCGCCTGCGGGTCGTGCTCCATGATTTCACCTTTGAAGATCCACGTCTTGATCCCGATGATACCATAGGCTGTCGTCGCTTCGACGTGCGCATAATCGATGTCGGCACGCAGCGTGTGCAAGGGCACGCGACCCTCACGGTACCATTCGGTCCGCGCAATCTCGGCACCGCCAAGGCGGCCCGCGACGTTCACGCGGATGCCGAGGGCACCCATGCGCATGGCGTTTTGCACGGCACGTTTCATGGCGCGGCGGAAAGACACCCGGCGCTCCAGCTGTTGCGCGATGCTTTCACCAACCAATGCGGCGTCCAGCTCGGGCTTGCGCACTTCAACGATGTTGAGGTGCAGCTCACTGTCGGTCAGGTTCGCCAGCTTCTTGCGCAGACCTTCGATGTCCGCACCTTTCTTGCCGATGATCACGCCCGGACGCGCTGTGTGGATCGTCACGCGGCACTTCTTATGTGGACGCTCGATGATCACGCGGGCCACACCGGCCTGCTTGCACTCGGTCTTGATGAACTCACGGATTTTCAGGTCTTCCAGAAGAAGGTTCCCGTAATCCTTGGTGTCGGCATACCAGCGGCTGTCCCAGGTGCGGTTCACCTGCAGACGCATGCCAATCGGGTTTACTTTATTTCCCATCAGGCTTGCTCCTCTACCTGGCGCACTTTGATCGTGATCTCTGCGAACGGCTTCAGGATCTTGCCGTAGCGACCACGGGCACGCGGGCGACCGCGCTTCATGGTGAGGTTCTTGCCGACCCAGGCTTCTGCCACGATCAGTTCGTCCACATCCAGGTTGTGGTTGTTTTCCGCATTGGCAATCGCCGACTGCAGACACTTTTTCACGTCCAGCGCGATGCGCTTTTTGGAGAACGTGAGATCGGTCAGCGCCTTGTCGACTTTCTTGCCACGGATCAGGGCGGCCACGAGGTTCAGCTTCTGCGGGCTGGTTTTCAGCATACGCAGTTTGGCCATCGCCTCATTGTCCGCCACGCGGCGGGGGTTCTTATCCTTGCTCATTTGCGCTTCGCCTTCTTGTCAGCGGCGTGACCGTAATAGGTCCGCGTGGGCGAATATTCCCCGAACTTCTGGCCGATCATCTCTTCGGACACGTTCACGGGAATATGCTTCTGGCCGTTGTACACACCAAAGGTAAGGCCCACGAACTGGGGCAGGATGGTGGACCGACGGGACCAGATCTTGATGACTTCGTTGCGTCCCGACTCGCGGGCCGCTTCCGCTTTCTTCAGCACATAGCTGTCGACAAACGGACCTTTCCAAACAGAGCGTGCCATTGATCAGCGCCCCTTCTTCTTGGCGTGACGCGAGCGGATGATCAGCTTTTGCGACGCTTTGTTCTTGTTGCGTGTCCGCGCACCCTTGGTCGGCTTGCCCCATGGGGAAACCGGGTGACGACCACCGGAGGTCCGGCCTTCACCACCACCGTGCGGGTGATCGATCGGGTTCATGACCACACCACGCACCGACGGGCGGATGCCCTTGTGACGCATGCGGCCGGCTTTACCGTAGTTCTGGTTGCTGTTGTCGGGGTTCGACACGGCACCCACGGTGGCGCGGCATTCCTGACGGACCAGACGCAGCTCGCCCGAGCTAAGGCGGATCTGGGCATAGCCGCCGTCCCGGCCTACGAACTGGGCATAGGTGCCGGCAGCACGCGCGATCTGACCACCCTTGCCGGGCTTCAGTTCGATGTTGTGCACGATTGTCCCGATGGGCATGCCGCTGAAGGGCATGCAGTTGCCGGGCTTGATGTCGGCCTTGAGGCTCGACACGATCTTGTCCCCAACAGCCAGACGCTGCGGCGCCAGGACATAGGCCTGTTCGCCATCTTCGTATTGCACGAGGGCGATGAACGCGGTCCGGTTGGGGTCATACTCGATGCGCGCGACCACGGCGGTCACGTCCATCTTGTTCCGTTTGAAATCGACGATCCGATAGAGGCGCTTGGCCCCGCCGCCTTTGCGGCGCATCGTGATCCGTCCGGTGTTGTTGCGGCCACCATTCTTGGTGAGACCTTCGGTCAGCGCCTTGACGGGGCGCCCCTTCCACAGCTCCGAACGGTCGATCAGAACCAGCCCACGCTGGCCCGGCGTCGTCGGCTTGTACGACTTGAGTGCCATGTTACTGTCTTCCGTTTTGCTAAACGACGGCAGGCCCGATGACCCCCGCCTATGGTTAAAGGCCCCCGAAGGTGCCCGAGTAGAAATCCGGTGGTGATACACCACAAACAAAGCCCCGGACGAATCCGGGGCCTGACGGATGGGTTCGTTTAGGTCAGGGATGGGATCGGGTCAACCCCGGCACGCCCGATGGATGGGCGCGTTGCAAAAGCCGGTCAGGTACGGCCGTTCAGATTTCCGCTCAGCGGGACAAAGCCGACATGCTGTCGTTGGCGAACGCCACCCAATAGGCGATCAGAAGTGCACAAAAAATGCGTCTGTTTCTTTGCCATCATCCAGCATGTTCACCTTTATGGAGAGCAGCTTTTCCAAAGTATCTCTTGGGAGACCGAGTGCTGACACAAGCGCGCGAGCTTCTGTCTCGGATGCCGTGATCTTATCAATTGATATCTGCTCGTACATCGCAAGTGCCTGAAAAAGAAAAAGCGCATCATCAAGGAGTGGGTCATCATCTATTGCCCAGCTAACATCCTGAATCTCTTCACTTGCGTCATAGCCGGGCGTTCCGTCGAATGGCCAACCAATTCGTGCGGCTATGACCGATCCATGGATTTCAATAACGGTGAATCGGTCGATGCCAAAAACAGAAAGGAACTGAAAAAGCTGTGAAACTGGTCGGCAGTTTCGTGCAATAGTCTGCGATAGCATTTTGGGCTCTGCATCCCTTTTAGACCGTGGTTGGCGTGCTCTACTGTCTTCTTATTATGAAACAGACCGCGCACAAACAAAGCTAGAATTCAGACTCTAGTTAGCCCGTCGAAATTGTCTCGAAGCGGACACACGATATAACAGTAGCAGCTGATAAAATACAAAACCCCAGCCGCTCTTATGCAGCCGGGGTCAATCAAATTTACTTACGGGAATCAGACCAATGCGATATTCACCGCGCTTTCGCGGCCGTCACGGCCTGCTTCCACGTCGTATGTGATCTTCTGGTTGTCCGCGAGGCCGGTCAGGCCAGAGCGTTCCACGGCAGAGATGTGCACAAACACGTCCTTGCCGCCTGTTTCGGGCGCGATAAAACCGTACCCCTTGGTGGTGTTGAACCATTTCACGGTGCCATTGGCCATCCCGTGGTCTCCTTCTTAATAATCTGCCCGCATCATGCGGCAGCGTGGCGGCGTTAAGGCAAGATCGAAAGCCAGTCGCCGGTGAGGAGATCGGGGTCGATAGAGTAACGTAGCAAGGGAGATATGGGTCGCTCCCCCGCATGCGTCAACCGTTAAGGCCGGTCAATACGGTCGCAGCAGAGACGAAAAACCCCGGCAACATCGCTGCTGCCGGGGCGAAATTCATCAGATCGGGCCATGGCCCAATCACGGCTCAGAGGCCGGTGGAGACGTCGATCGTGTTGCCCTCTTCCAGCGTCACATAGGCTTTCTTCACGTCTTTGCGTGTGCCCAGCTTGCCGCGGAAGCGCTTGACCTTGCCCTTGGTGATGGTGGTGTTGACCGCCTTCACTTTCACACCAAAGAGCGCCTCAACAGCCTCCTTGATCATCGGCTTGTTGCTGTCGATCGCCACTTCGAACACGATTGCCCCGTTTTCTGAGGCCATCGTGGCTTTCTCGGTGATGATCGGCTTGCGGATCACGTCGTAATGTTCTGCCTTGGCACTCATTTCAAACGAGCCTCCAGTGCTTCGACACCTGCTTTGGTGATCACCAGAGTGTCACGCTTGAGGATGTCATATACGTTTGCACCCATCGTCGGCAGGATATCCAGGCCTTCGATATTGCGCGATGCCTTCAGGAAACCTTCGTTCACAGAAGCCCCGTCGATCACCAGCGCACGTTTCCAGCCCAGGTCCTTGACCTGCTTGGCCAGAGTGGCTGTTTTGCCCGCCGCATCCGCATCTTCGATGATCACCAGCTCGCCCGCCTTGGCCTTGGCCGACAGCGCGTGGCGCAGGCCCAGCTTGCGAAACTTCTTGGGCAGGTCGTGACCGTGCGAGCGCACGACAGGACCCTTGTAGATGCCACCGCCGCGGAAGATCGGTGCATTCCGGTCACCGTGGCGCGCGCCGCCGGTGCCCTTCTGGCGATAGATCTTCTTGGTCGAATAGCTGGTCTCCGAACGGGTTTTCACCTTGTGGGTGCCAGCCTGCGCGTTGTTGCGCTGCCAGCGGACCATGCGGTGCAGGATATCGGCGCGCGGCTCGAGGCCAAACAGGTCCTCGCTCAGCTCGACCGATCCGGCTTTGCCGCCGTCCAGTTTGATGACGTCGAGTTTCATTCTTCGCCTTCCTTCTTCTCAGCCGCACCTTCCTCGGCCTTGTCGGCCTCGATCGATGCTTCAGCCTCTTTCAGGGCCTCCGCTTCGGCTGCGGCTTGCTCTTCGGCCAGACGCTTTGCTTCGGCTTCGGCTTCGGCGGCAGCAGCAGCTGCGGCTTCTTCGGCAGCTTTGGCGGCAGCGTCCTTGGCGGATTTCAGAGCCGCGGGCAGGATCGCGTTTTCCGGGAACGGCTTTTTGACCGCGTCCTTGACTGTGACCCAGCCACCTTTCGATCCGGGCACGGCGCCCTTGATCATGATCAGACCACGGTCGCTGTCAGTGCGCACAACCTGCAGGTTTTGCGTTGTGACACGTGCCGCACCCATGTGACCGGCCATCTTCTTGCCTTTGAAGACCTTGCCGGGGTCCTGGCACTGGCCTGTGGAGCCGTGCGAACGGTGCGAAATGGACACACCGTGCGACGCGCGCAGACCACCGAAGTTGTGACGCTTCATGGCACCGGCAAAGCCTTTACCAATCGACGTACCGGTGACGTCTACGAACTGACCTTCAAAGTAGTGATCTGCGATGATCTCTTCGCCAACATCGATCATGTTGTCTTCGGTCACGCGGAACTCAACAAGCTTGCGCTTGGGTTCCACTTTCTGAGCGGCAAAGTGACCGCGCATCGCCTTGGAGACACGTTTCACCTTTGGCGAACCGGCACCCAAGGTAACAGCCGTGTAGCCATCCTTGTCCGATGTCCGCTGGCCAACAACCTGAAGAGCATCCAGTTGGAGAACAGTCACAGGCACCTGCTTGCCGTCTTCCATGAAAAGCCGGGTCATGCCGACTTTCTTTGCGAGAATTCCAGAGCGCATGTTCATACCCTCCTTACGACTTCAACTTGATCTCGACATCCACACCAGCCGCGAGGTCGAGCTTCATCAGCGCGTCCACGGTCTGGGGAGTCGGATCGACGATGTCCAAGAGACGCTTGTGCGTCCGGATCTCGAACTGATCGCGGGATTTCTTGTCGATGTGCGGTCCACGCAAAACCGTGAACTTCTCGATCTTGTTCGGAAGCGGGATCGGGCCCCGCACCGATGCACCGGTCCGCTTGGCAGTGTTGACGATCTCTTGTGTGGACGCGTCCAGCACACGGTAGTCAAACGCCTTGAGACGAATGCGAATATTTTGGCTTTGAACTGCCATTTTCGAATTCCCTTGCTCGGGCTATTAACGGAGAGGAGGAGTATCGCCCATCGACACTCCTCATCGCGCCTTTTTCTTGTTGCGCGCCCTGATTTGGGCGCCCAGAATTTCACAATTCTGGTGAGGCAGGTTTTTGCAAAAACCTGCCCCGCTCAGAACATCACTCGGTGATTTTGGACACAACGCCCGCGCCGACCGTCCGGCCGCCTTCGCGGATCGCAAACCGCAGACCGTTTTCCATCGCAATCGGCGCGATCAGCTCAACGCCAAACGACACGTTGTCACCCGGCATCACCATCTCGGTGCCTTCGGCCAGCTGAACCGTGCCCGTCACGTCCGTCGTACGGAAGTAGAACTGCGGACGGTAGTTGGCGAAGAACGGCGTGTGACGGCCACCCTCTTCCTTGGTCAGGATGTACGCCTCGGCTTCGAACTTCGTGTGCGGCGTCACCGACGACGGCTTGCACAGCACCTGGCCACGCTCAACCGCCTCACGGTCGATACCACGCAGCAGCGCGCCGATGTTGTCGCCCGCTTCACCGCGATCCAGCAGCTTGCGGAACATCTCGACACCCGTGCAGGTCGTCTTCTGCGTGTCCTTGATGCCAACGATTTCGATCTCGTCGCCCACGTTGATCACGCCACGCTCCACACGGCCGGTCACAACGGTACCACGACCGGAGATCGAGAACACGTCTTCCACAGGCATCAGGAACGGTTGGTCAATCGCACGCTCAGGCGTCGGGATATAGTCGTCCACAGCCGCCATCAGCTCCTTGATCTTCTCTTCGCCGATCGCCTCGTCGCGGCCTTCCATCGCCGCCAGCGCGGAGCCCGCGATGATCGGTGTGTCGTCGCCGGGGTACTCATAGCTGTCCAGCAGTTCGCGGACTTCCATTTCCACCAGCTCCAGCAGCTCTTCGTCGTCGACCTGGTCCACTTTGTTCATGAACACGACGATCTTGGGGATGCCCACCTGGCGGCCCAGCAGGATGTGCTCGCGCGTTTGCGGCATGGGGCCGTCAGCGGCGTTCACAACCAGGATCGCGCCGTCCATCTGCGCGGCACCGGTGATCATGTTCTTGACGTAGTCGGCGTGGCCGGGGCAGTCGACGTGGGCGTAGTGGCGCGCTTCGGTCTCGTATTCCACGTGCGCGGTCGAGATCGTGATCCCGCGCGCTTTTTCCTCGGGCGCACCGTCAATCTGGTCATAGGCCTGGAAGTCGCCAAAATACTTCGTGATCGCCGCCGTCAGCGTCGTCTTGCCGTGGTCAACGTGACCAATCGTGCCAATGTTAACGTGCGGCTTCGTACGTTCAAACTTTTCCTTTGCCATTGCAAAGCTCCTTCTTTGTCTCGTGTCGCGGTGGACAGATTGCCCACCCTACGGGGTTGGTAGGGTGGGCAATCTGCCCACCGCTGGAATTACGCGTATTTCGCCTGGATCTCGTCGCTGATGTTCTGCGGCACGGGATCATAGTGGTCGAACTGCATGGTGAACTGGGCACGGCCCGACGACATCGAACGCAGCGTGTTGATGTAGCCGAACATGTTGGCCAGCGGCACCATCGCGTCGATGGCGATAGCGTTGCCACGGTTTTCCTGGCCAGACACCTGACCCCGACGCGATGTCAGGTCACCGATGATACCACCGGTGTACTCTTCAGGCGTGATGACCTCGACCTTCATGATCGGTTCCAGCAGTTTCGCACCGGCCTTCTTCATGCCTTCACGCATGCCCATACGGGCCGCGATTTCAAAGGCCAGAACCGATGAGTCCACGTCGTGGAATTTACCGTCGATCAAGGCCACCTTGAAGTCGATGACCGGGAAGCCTGCCAGCGGGCCGGAGTCCATGACCGACTGGATGCCCTTTTCGACGCCCGGGATGTATTCCTTGGGCACGGCACCACCAACGATGCGGCTCTCGAAGGAGTAGCCTTCGCCCGGCTCCGTCGGCGTGATGATCATCTTCACCTCGGCAAACTGACCCGAACCACCCGACTGTTTCTTGTGGGTGTACGTGTGTTCGACCTCGTGACCGATGGTCTCGCGATAGGCCACCTGCGGCGCACCGATGTTGGCTTCGACCTTGAACTCACGCTTCAGGCGGTCGACGAGGATGTCGAGGTGCAATTCGCCCATGCCCTTCATGATGGTCTGACCGGACTCAAGATCAGTTTCCACACGGAAGGACGGGTCTTCTGCCGCCAGACGCGCCAGACCCTGGCTCATCTTCTCCTGGTCACCCTTGGTCTTGGGCTCGACCGCGATCTCGATCACCGGATCGGGGAAGGTCATCGTTTCCAGAACAACCGGCTCTTTTTCCGAGCACAGCGTGTCACCGGTGGTGGTGTCCTTGAGACCCGCCAGCGCGATGATATCGCCTGCAAACGCTTCCTCGATCTCCTCGCGGTTGTTCGAGTGCATCATCATCATCCGACCAACGCGCTCTTTCTTGCCCTTGGTCGAATTCAGCATCGAGCCGCCCTTGTTCAAGGTGCCCGAATAGATGCGGGTAAAGGTCAGCGAGCCAACGAAGGGGTCGTTCATGATTTTGAACGCAAGGCCAGAGAACGCCATGTCGTCGTCCGCGCGGCGGGCGATGTTACGCTCTTCGGTCTCGTCACCGGGGGCGAAACCCATGTAGTCAACCACGTCCAGCGGGCTGGGCAGATAGTCGATCACGGCGTTCAGAAGCGGCTGCACGCCTTTGTTCTTGAACGCGGACCCACCCAGAACCGGCACGAAGTCCAGCGCCAGCGTGCCCTTGCGCAGCAGTTTGCGCAGCGTGGGCACGTCGGGTTCGTTGCCTTCAAGATAGGCTTCCATGGCGTCGTCGTCTTGCTCGACGGCCGCTTCGATCATCTTCTCACGCCATTCGTTGGCCATGTCCTGAAGCTCGGCACGGATCGGTGCCTTGATCCACGACGCACCAAGGTCTTCGCCCTGCCACAGCCACTCTTCCATGGTCACCAGATCAACCAGGCCTTCCAGCTCGGTCTCGGCACCGATCGGCACACCAACCGGCACGGCACGCGCGCCGGTGCGGTCTTCGATCATGTTGACGCAGTTGAAGAAGTCCGCGCCGATCTTGTCCATCTTGTTGACGAACACCATGCGCGGCACCTTGTAGCGGTCAGCCTGACGCCACACGGTTTCGGTCTGGGGCTCAACACCGGCGTTGGCGTCGAGAACACAGACAGCACCGTCGAGAACCGCCAGCGAACGCTCGACTTCGATGGTGAAGTCCACGTGGCCGGGGGTGTCGATGATGTTCAGGCGGTGCTTGGGCGTTTCTGCCGTCTCACCGTCTTCGGTGCGCTCCCAGAATGTGGTGGTCGCAGCCGACGTGATGGTGATCCCGCGTTCCTGCTCTTGCTCCATCCAGTCCATGGTGGCCGCACCATCGTGCACCTCACCGATGTTGTGGGACTTGCCCGTGTAGAACAGGATGCGTTCCGAACATGTGGTCTTGCCGGCATCGATGTGAGCCATGATGCCAAAGTTGCGGTAGCGGTCGAGCGGATATTCGCGTGCCATGGGGCTGCTTCCTCAGAGTGTCTGGGTTACCAACGGTAGTGGCTGAACGCTTTGTTGGCGTCGGCCATCTTGTGCGTGTCTTCGCGCTTCTTCACGGCGGTGCCGCGCGACTGTACAGCGTCGAGCAGCTCACCGGCGAGGCGTTCTTCCATCGTGTTTTCATTGCGGCCGCGCGCGGCTGTGATCAACCAGCGGATGGCCAGCGCCTCGCGGCGCTCGGGACGAACCTCAACCGGCACCTGATAGGTGGCACCACCCACGCGGCGCGAACGCACCTCGACGGCGGGTTTGATGTTGTCCAGCGCTTCGTGGAACACTTCCACGGGTGCGCGCTTGATCTTGCCTTCAACGCGATCCAGCGCGCTGTAGACGATGCGTTCGGCGGTCGATTTCTTCCCGTCCAGCATCATGTTGTTCATGAACTTGGTCAGAACCGTATCGCCATATTTGGCGTCTGGCAGGACTTCGCGTTTCTCGGCGGCGTGACGACGTGACATCTGCTGCTCTCCTTATTTGGGGCGCTTGGCGCCGTATTTCGAACGGCGTTGTTTACGGTCTTTGACGCCCTGGGTATCCAGAACACCGCGCAGGATGTGGTAACGCACACCGGGAAGGTCTTTGACACGACCGCCGCGGATCAGAACCACCGAGTGCTCCTGAAGGTTGTGGCTCTCACCCGGGATATAGCTGATGACCTCAAAGCCATTGGTCAGGCGCACCTTGGCAACCTTCCGCATGGCCGAGTTCGGCTTTTTCGGTGTCGTTGTATAGACACGTGTGCACACACCGCGTTTCTGCGGGTTGCCCTCCAGATGGAGGGATTTGGAGCGTTTCACTTTCGGCTGCCGCGGCTTGCGGATCAGCTGTTGGATCGTTGGCATGGGCGGTTCTTTCCCCGTCTTCTCAACATATGTCGTGCGGGAGGTCCCGCGGTTTCAACTCTCAACTTCCGTGCGTCCACGAAAGCGCAAAAACCGCAATCGCTCCCTTTCCGGGGCGACGCGGTGGGTTTCCAGAGGATCGGGCCAAGTGACAGGGCCGGATCGTGTCCACTTCGGTTTTGATTTCGGGTGCGGGGCAGGCCCCCGGTCCGAGATGTGCGGCGTATAGGGGGAGTCTCTCGGGGTGTCAACAGCCCAGCCCGGCCAACCGCCAAGCCCGGCACGCGAATTGTCGCGCCCGCGCCGTAGAATGGTTTTCCTAGACAGTTTCGCGACTTCGCACCACAGTGCAGGCCACACATAACACAGAGAAATTTATGCGCGCCCTTGCCTTTTTGACCCCGCTCATTGCCGCCCTTGCCCTGTTCAGCCTGCCCCATGTTGCCGACGCACAACGCCTGCCTGTCGAACGCAGTCTGAAGTCCAACGCGACTCAGCACGGATTTGCCAAGGTCAAAGGGTTCTCACGCCTTGGCAAGCGCGCCCAACGGTTCGAGGTGCGTGCCGGGGATTGTGGATGGGATGACGGGTGGAGCGATTGCGACAACGACCGCGAACGCTCCGAGCTTTATGTCAAGAAGGATTGGCGCGCGGGCACGGATCAATGGATGGGGTACTCCATCTTCCTTCCCGAAGATTTCCGCACCAGCCCGCGCGTCCGCACCACCGTCGGGCAGGTCAAGATGAAGGGCGGACCAACCGGATTTACTGGCGGCTTTCCGTCCGAGCCGGGTGTCTTCCAACTCGAAATGCTCGGGAACCGGTATTTCCTGCGGGTGCACGTGCTGTCTGGTCCCTTTGACAACGTGCGAAAC